>NZ_JBWXMQ010000011.1:0-261923 GCF_056626735.1 Pseudomonas sp. 1
ACCGTTGGGATTTTTCGCCTGATCCGAAGCATCATCGCGAGGCTCATGCCGTTCCATTCGCGTCATGCCGTGGGACTTGTCACGGACAATGGCGGCCGGATTCGCAACCGTCAGCATCTGTGCATCCGCCGTGCGAATCTCCAGCGGGACAGCGGGTGTTGGTCGCAACGGCGCCTGCCGCGCATTAACCATCAACGGCTTCAACGCACCCGCATGTCGGGTCAGATCGGGCGCCGAGGTCATCTGCGCCAGTCGCAACGCCGAAGCCGCCAGCCATTCCCGGGCACGCGGCGATTTGATCTTGCCCAGTACTTTGGTGCTCAACCGAAGCGGCACACCCATGCCACCTGACACGCACATCAGCAGAAAACTGACCAGAAGTTCAGCGCGTACCTCAGCCACCACCTCGGCCAGAAATTGCGGCGGCAACATCTTCAGCCAACTGGTAAAGGCCGCCAGGTAAATGAACAGCAACGGCTCGTCGCTGAGCATCAGCAGGCCGTTGGCGATGGCCTCGGTGGACGCCTCGAGCAAGGCATCCAGTTCAACGCTGGACAGGTATTGCAGAAGTTTTTCACTGTTGGCCTGCAAGTCGGCGAGCAAGGCAAACAGCTGTTTCACGTCATCCCAGACACCGTTCAGCGCGGATTCGAAACCGTGCCAGTCAGCCTGTTGCAACTGCCCGTAACGCTCGCTTAAACCGGCGCTGGAAAACTCCGTCCACTGCGGTTGAAACCCTTTCCATTCCTCACGCAACCAGCCTTCCAGACCATCAAGAAGGCCCTGATACGAGGCGTACAACGTCTGGATATGCGCCGCGGAAACATCGGGAAAGAAGGTGATGCGATAACGCTGGCCCCGGTCGCAGTCGTCGACCTTGAGAATGCCGCCGGGGCCGATGGTGTAACGCCGCGGTTCGCCAAAACCCGGAACACCGTCGACGTCGGAAATGACCGGTTCAAGGATCACGGGCGTATCGCCGATCGGCACAAACCGCGCGGCTTCGAACATGTGCACCAGCGTCAGGGAGCCGGTGGCGGAGCACATGGCCACGGAGGAACTGATGGGTTTGCGGCTGGTAACCGCTGCACTGAGCCGGACGTCGTTGCCGACCTGGAACACTTGCTCGACACCCAGCGCGGTTACCGTCCAGAACTGCTCGGCCCAGGCGTCATAGTTGTTGAGACAAAGGCGAAACTCACGAACCAGCTTTTCGACGTCAGGCTTGTCAGGGTTCAGCGCAGCGACCACCAGCAAACCAATGCTGTTGTTCAGTTTCAGGAGCTGGTCAGATGGAAGCATGCAGTCACTCGCGCGCATCAGGGGAATGGCGCGAAACTTTGCGGGGGATCAAACAGGAAAGAAGTCAGCCGAGTAGGCGATGTCTGTAGGGCAATTCTCTAAATGTGCGGGAGAGCGTTCGGCGGACAACCGACATTGCCCGTTGCTCAACCTCGGCCACGCTCGTTATGCTGCTGAACCCTTTAATCAGATCCGAGCAGCGGCGCTCCCCACGCCGCCCGGGATGTCTTTGATAACGGATCCGATGATGAATGCACCGCTGAAGGCGTTCGGCCCGATCAAGGCCGTGATTTTCGATATGGACGGTTTGCTGCTGGACACCGAAGGCATCTACACCGAGGTCACCTCGCTGATTGCCGAGCGTTACGGGCGCACGTTCGACTGGAGCATCAAGCAGAACATTATCGGGCGTGGCGCCGGTGATCTGGCCCGTTATGTGGTCGAGGCGCTGGATCTGCCGATTACCGCCGAAGAGTTTCTGGTGATCCGCGAGCCACTGATGCGCGAGCGCTTTCCCACCGCGCAGGCGATGCCGGGTGCCGAGGAACTGATCCGCCACCTCAAGGCGCACAACATTCCGATTGCGGTCGGCACCAGTTCATCGCGCCAGTCGTTCGGTCAGAAAACCACGTTGCACCGCGACTGGTTCGCGTTGTTCGACTTCATTGTTACCGCTGACGATCCGGAAGTCGGCGCGGCCAAGCCGGCGCCGGACATCTTCCTCACCGCCGCTCGGCGCCTGGGTGTTGCGCCGCAAGATTGCCTGGTGTTCGAAGATTCACCGTTCGGCGTGACAGCCGCGAAAGCAGCCGGCATGACCGCCATCGCCATTCCCGATGCCGCCATGGCCGATGAAAAATACGCACACGCCGACGGGATTCTTCGTACATTGAAAGCGTTCACGCCGAGTGCATGCGGATTGCCGGCGCTCGACTGGGCCTGATCAAACCGCCGACATAAAAACGCCGCCCCTCTGTTAAAGGAGGGCGGCGTTTTTCGTTATCGACCATCTGATCAATCAGGCGCCGAAACCGCCATCGATGGTCAGGCTCGCACCGGTGATGTAACCAGCTTCCGGGCTTGCCAGGTAGGCAACGAAGCTGGCGATCTCTTCGGCCTTGCCGTAGCGACCCACTGCCATCAACGGGATCAGACTGTCGGCAAAATCGCCGTGAGCCGGGTTCATGTCGGTATCGACCGGGCCGGGTTGCACGTTGTTGATGGTGATACCGCGTGGACCGAGGTCGCGGGCCAGGCCTTTGGTCAGGCCGACCAGGGCGGACTTGCTCATCGCATACACGCCGCCACCGGCGAAGGGCATGCGGTCGGCGTTGGTGCTGCCGATGTTGATGATGCGCGAGCCTTCGCCCATGTGTTTGGCGGCTTCCTGGCTGGCGATGAACACGCTGCGTACGTTGATTGCCAGGGTCTGGTCGAAGTCTTCCAGTTTGAAGTCTTCCAGCGGCGCGACGGCCAGCACACCGGCGTTGTTGACCAGAATGTCGAGGCGGCCAAAGGTTTCGACAGTGGCGTTCACCGCGTTGCGGATGGCGTCGGCGTCGGCGCTGTCAGCCTTGATCGCCAGGGCTTTGCCGCCGGTGGCAGTGATGCTGTTTTGCAGTTCTTCAGCCTTGGCGGCCGAGCTGACGTAGGTAAAGGCAACCGCGGCGCCTTCCGCGGCCAGACGTTTGACAATGGCGGCACCGATGCCGCGAGAGCCGCCTTGAATCAGAGCGACTTTACCGCTGAGGTGTTGAGTGGTCATGTTCGATCTCCAGAAGTTTCAAGGCGGGCTGCCTTGGTGTGGTGTCGAGTATCTGCCTCTCGCCCCCAGGCGAGTAGACCGTGGTTGCTATAGTCTGTGTAAACCAAAAGTTTAGAGTGGTGGCCATGGAAACCTTCAGCAGTATCGAATGCTTCGTGCGCAGCGCCGAAGTCGGCAGCTTTGCCGAAGCCGCACGACGCCTGAGCCTGACACCGGCCGCCGTGGGCAAAAGCGTGGCGAAACTGGAAGTGCGCCTCGGCGTGAGGCTGTTCCAGCGTAGCACCCGTCGGTTGACTCTGACGGAAGCGGGGCAATTGTTTCTGAGTGAGGTCAGCGGCAGCCTGACCACCATCCAGAATGCGGTAAACAATCTGGCCAGCGCTGGCGGGCAACCGGCGGGCACACTGAAAGTCAGCATGGGCACGGTGTTCGGCCGCTTGTACATCGTGCCGTTGTTGGGAGAGTTCCTGAAAAGGTTTCCGGCGATCAACCCGGACTGGCACTTCGATAACCGTCAGGTCGATTTGATCGGCCAGGGTTTCGATGCGGCGATTGGTGGTGGTTTCGAATTGCCCCAAGGCGTGGTGGCGCGCAGGCTGACGCCGGCGCATCGGGTATTGGTGGCTTGCGCGGATTATCTGGATCGGTACGCACCGATCAACGAGCCGGACGACCTTAAGTTGCACGACGGTATCCTGATCCGCTCACCGCAAACCGGGCGTGTACGCTCCTGGCAGCTGACGCATCGCACCCGACCACACAGCCCGCTGACCCTCAAGGCCCGAATGACCATGAGCGATTCCGAAGCCGCCTGCGCCACGGCGGCGCAGGGGTTGGGGATCGCGCTGGTGAGCATGCCGTTCGCCGTCGGCTACCTTGAGGCGGGGACTTTGCAGCGCGTCCTGCCGGACTGGTACGTCGACGATGGCAACATCTCCATCTATTACGCTGAACACAAACTGTTGCCGGGCAAGACTCGTGCGTTCGTCGATTTTGTCATCGAGCAGTTTTCAACCCTGGGCCTTGCCGAACGGTTCAACGCGCAAAACGAGCTGGCCAACCGATGATGGTTTTTGGACGCGGCGTCGCATACGTGCGCACCTTGGATGTCGACAGCCCCAGTCGCACCAGCGATTCGGCGATGGTCACGGCCGCAGTGACGCCATCCACCACCGGTACTCCGGTGCGCTGACGAATCTTCTCATCAAGCCCGGCCATGCCGCCGCAGCCGAGGCAGATCACTTCGGCCTTATCCTGAGTGACCGCCAGTTCCGCCTGATGCACGATCGCTTCCAACGCCCGTTGCGGCTCGTGCTCCAGCTCCAGAACCGCCAGGCCACTGGCGCGCACCGAGGCGCAGCGGTCCCACAGGCCGGACAGTTTCAGCCGATCCTCGATCAGCGGCACTGTGCGATCCAGTGTGGTGACCACCGAATATGCATGGCCCAGAAACATCGCAGTGCTCGCCGCCGCATCGGTGATGTCCACCACGGGTACGTTGAGCAGTTCCTGCAAACCTTCGCGACCGTGTTCGCCGTAGCCGGCCTGAATCACGGCGTCAAACGGCTGGTCGTAGGACATTACCCGGTCCATCACGGCGATGGCGGCCAGATAACTTTCGAAATTGCCCTCGACTGAATCGGCGCCGAAATGCGGGGTCAGGCCGACAATCTCGGTGCCGGGCGAGGCGACAGTCTGCGCCGAACGGGCGATGGCCTGGGTGATGGATTCGGTGGTGTTGACGTTGACCACGAGAATTCGCATGGGAAGTCCTTATTACGGTTGGTTCTGCGGCCCAGCGAAGGGCCGCCAAAAGATTCAGTGGCTGACGTTGTCGACGGCAATGGCTTCACCATCCACATCGGCGTAGTGCGGCTGGCGTTTGGCGATGATCAGGTAGAGCATCCCGGCAATGCCGGCGCCGATCAGCCAGGAGAAGGGTGAAACGCTATGGAAGCCCGGCACCAGTGCCAGGACGATGGCGATCAGCGCGGCCGGAATGAATGCCGCGACCGCCCGCAGATTGACCCCGCGGCTGTAGTAATACGCCCCGTTCGGGCTTTCGCTGTACAGCTGCGGCACATGGATCCGGCCTTTGCGGATCAGCCAGTAGTCGACCATGATCACGCCGTACAGTGGGCCGAGCAGGGCGCCGAGGCCGGACAGGAAATACACGATCACAAGCGGGCTGTTGTAGAGATTCCACGGCAGAATCAGCACGGCAATCGTTGCGCTGATCAGCCCGGCGCGACGGAAAGTCAGATACTTCGGCGCCAGGTTGCTGAGCACGAAGGCCGGGGCGACGAAGTTGGCCATGATGTTCACCGCCACGGTGACGATCAGAAAGGCCAGGCAGCCGAGCACCAGAAAGAACGTATTGGGGATCGAAGCGATGATCTCGGTCGGGCTTTCGATGATCCGTCCGTTGATCTGAAATTGCGCACCGCACAGCAGGACGGTGATCCCGGCGAACACCAGAATATTTACCGGCAGACCCCAGAAGTTTCCGACCTTGATCGTTTTGCGGCACGGCGAGGAACGAGCGAAGTCGCAGAAGTTGAGGATCAGCGTGCCGTAGATCGCCAGCCACAAGGCGCCGCCGGCAAAAATGTTGCGCCACATCTCGCCGCCGGTCAGTGGCTCGCGGATTGACCAGGCGATGGTCGCGTTGGCCTGGGTATACATCCACGCTGCGAGGCAGGCGACGGTCAGCAGAATCACCGGCCCGGCGAAGGCTTCGTAGCGGCGGACCATTTCCATGCCGTAGGCGAGGATCGCCAATTGCACGAACCAGATCGCCACGAAACACACCCACCCCAGGCTCGACAGGCCGAGGATCGAGTTGTGGTCGTAATCGGCGAATCCGGGATGGATCGCCGTGAGCAACACGCGAAATACCACCGACGCCAGGTACGTCTGGATCCCGAACCAGGCGATGGCGATCACCGCCCGGATCAATGCAGGAATCTGCGCCCCGTGAATGCCGAAACTGATCCGGCTGATCACCGGAAACGGCACGCCGGTTTTCTGCCCCATGTAACCGGACAGGTTCATGAAGAAGTACACCAGCGCCGCGCCGATCCCCAGCGACAGCAGAATCTGCCAGCCGCCCAGCCCCAGGGCGTACAGACCGATGGCAAACGAGTAGTTGGCGATGTTGTGCACATCGTTGGTCCACAGGGCGAAGATGCTGTATTTGCCCCAGCGCCGTCCTTCGACCCTGGTCGGTGCGAGGTCACTGTTGTGCAGACGCGGGCTCAGTTGCAGCGGTTCGGTGATACCGTCACCGGGCGCGCTGTGGTCGAGGGTGGAAGAGGCGGGCAGATTCAGCGCGATGTTGTTGTTGGAGAGACTCGTACGCATTCCGGCAGGCTCCTGATGTTCAGGCGGCGATGACTGTGCATGAGCGCTCGGGCTCGGCAGATCTTCGTCGCAGCGTTGGAACATCACTGGTTACGGGGCATCTGCAGCCTGTACGGGATAGGGCGCTTCAGGCTTGCGGATCGAAAGTGTGGGTTCATGTTTTGCGGTTTTGTATACAAAACATGTATGCACTAAAGCCAGATCTGTGCCAGTCTGCGATCTATGAAAAAGACCGCTGATTTCGAAAAGTTATTGAAGAGCGCCAAGTCGTTGAAATACGGGCGATATAAATTGACCGTTCGAACAGGTATTTATTTTTCGGAAGGAATTTTTGCGAGCGTCTGGAGGGAGTGCTGCTGAAGTTTGATGTAACTTTTCAGGGCGCAGAAACGAAAAGTGCACACATAAATGGCACCGATGGTGACATTCGTGTGTACACATTTTTCAAGGCGGGTAGAGAACACTGTGGGAGCTGATTGGCTCCCTCAGTCGCATCATCGGGGCTGGGGATTTACCCCTTGCTGATGATATTCCCGGCATGCAACCCGCATTCCTTCTGGGTCGCTTCTTCCCACCACCAGCGACCTTCGCGTTCGTGCTGGTTCGGCAGGACAGGGCGGGTGCACGGTTCGCAGCCGATGCTGATGAAACCGCGCTCATGCAGACTGTTGTACGGCAGCTCCAGCATGCGGATGTAGCCCCAGATTTCCTCACTGGTCATCTGTGCCAGCGGGTTGAATTTGTACAAGGTGCGCTCCGGGGTGGAGAACGCTGTATCGATTTCCATCACCGCAACAGCGCTGCGAGTCCCGGGGCTCTGGTCGCGGCGCTGGCCGGTGGCCCAGGCTTTGACGCCGGACAGTTTGCGGCGCAGCGGCTCGATCTTGCGGATCCCGCAGCATTCGCCATGGCCGTCCTTGTAGAAACTGAACAGGCCTTTTTCCTTCACGAACGGTTCAAGTTTCGTGTAGTCCGGCGAGACCAGTTCGATGTCGATCTTGTAGTGCTCGCGCACCTGATCGATGAAGCGGTAGGTCTCCGGATGCAGGCGGCCGGTGTCGAGACTGAACACCTTGACGTTCTTGTTCAGCTTCCAGGCCATGTCCACCAGCACCACATCCTCGGCGCCGCTGAAAGATATCCACAGGTCATCGCCGAACTCGGCGAACGCGAGTTTGAGGATGTCCTGCGCGGATTTGTTGGCATAGGTCGTGGCGAGTTCCACGACGTCGAACGTTGGGCTCATCAGGGCGGCTTCCTACAGGTCGGTGGCGCTGGGCGCTCTATATGGCGGCGATGGTAACAAAAAGCAACGTCCGCCGGGGTAGCCTCTGCGTTGCGCGCTCCAGATCGAGCCGCTAGAGTTCGGGCTCGCTCGACTCAATAAACATTACAAACGGGAGTGTCTTGTGGAAATCGCCTGTCTTGATCTTGAAGGGGTGCTGGTGCCGGAAATCTGGATCGCCTTCGCCGAAAAAACCGGAATCGAATCGCTCAAGGCCACCACCCGGGACATTCCCGACTACGACGTGCTGATGAAGCAGCGCCTGCGCATCCTCGACGAGCATGGCCTGAAACTTTCGGACATTCAGGAAGTGATCGCCACCCTCAAGCCACTGGATGGCGCTGCGGAGTTCGTCAACTGGCTGCGCGAGCGGTTTCAGGTGGTGATTCTGTCGGACACCTTCTATGAGTTTTCCCAGCCGCTGATGCGTCAGCTGGGCTTTCCGACCTTGCTCTGTCACCGACTGATTACCGATGACACCGGGCGGGTGACGAGCTACCAGTTGCGTCAGAAAGATCCGAAACGTCAGTCGGTTCTGGCCTTCAAGAGCCTGTATTACCGGGTAATTGCGGCGGGGGATTCCTATAACGACACCAGCATGCTGGGCGAAGCGGATGCGGGGATTCTGTTCCATGCGCCGGATAACGTGATTCGCGAGTTTCCGCAGTTTCCGGCGGTGCATACGTTTGCCGAGTTGAAGCAGGAATTCCTCAAGGCTTCGAACCGCGACCTGACTTTGTAGCAACCACATGATCGTTCCCACGCTCTGCGTGGGAATGCCTCAATGGACGCTCTGCGTCCGCTTTGGGACGCAGAGCGTCCCGGGCTGCATTACCACGCGGAGCGTGGGAACGATCACCGCAGTCGCCGCGACACGGGAACGATCAAGCGTCCTGGTCAGAGGTTCTGCAGGGTTTCGAGCAGCACTCTGACCTTGGTGATCGACTCCTGATACTCCGCCTGCCAGTCCGAATCGGCGACGATCCCGCCGCCGCCCCAGCAGCACACCTGTCCATCCTTTACCAGCAGACTGCGAATGGCGATGGAACTGTCCATTTCGCCGCGCACGTCCAGGTACAGCAACGAACCGCAATACAAACCGCGTCGGGTCGGCTCCAGTTCGTCGATGATCTGCATCGCACGGATCTTCGGTGCGCCGGTGATCGAACCGCCGGGGAAGCTGCCGGCGATCAGATCAAGAGCGTCGCGATCTTCCGCCAGCTCACCGGTCACGCTGCTGACCAGGTGATGCACGTTCGGATAACTTTCCAGGCTGAACAACTCCGGCACCCGCACCGAGCCGATGCGGCAAGTGCGGCCCAGGTCGTTGCGCAGCAGGTCGACGATCATCAGGTTTTCCGCGCGATCCTTCGGGCTGGCCAGCAGTTCGGCAGCGTTCGCCGCGTCTTCGGCCGGGGTCGCGCCACGGGGGCGGGTGCCCTTGATCGGGCGGGTTTCGACCTGACGCTGGCTGACTTTAACGAAGCGCTCGGGCGACAGGCTCAACACCGCATTGCCGTCGGGCAGGCTCTGAAATCCTGAAAACGGTGTCGGGCAGGCTTCGCGCAATTTGCAGTAGGCCAGCCATGGATCGCCCTGGCACGGTGCGCGGAAACGTTGAGCGAAGTTGACCTGATAGCAGTCGCCGGCCTGGATGTAATGCTGGATGCGCTCGAATGCCTGACGGTATTCATCGGCCGAAAGATCGGCTGCCATCGGGTTGTTGAGCTTGAACGGGGTCAGAGCGGTGCTTGCCGGTTGGCTGAACACATCGATCAGCCGCTGTTTCTCGCTGGCGCTGACAGAGGGGTGAAACACCAATTGGCTGGTGGCCGATTGGTGATCGCTGATCAAGGCCCAGTCGTACAGACCAAAACGTGCATCGGGCAGTTGCAGGTCATCTCGGGCCTGGCTCGGCAGGTTTTCCAGATGCCGACCGAAGTCGTAGCTCAGGTAACCGATCAGGCCGCCAGCGAAGGGCAATTCGTACCCGTCGGGCAATTGCGCTTCGCCCAATCGGGTCAGATTGTCCCGCAGACGTTGCAGGAAATGGTCGCCGCGCTCGTCCGGCAAAACCGCCAACTGTTCCAGCGGCCAGGCACTGAGCAGGTCATAACGGCCACGGTCGGCACTCGGCCGGCCACTGTCGAGCAGCACGGCGCCGGGCGCGTGGCGGACGGCCGCGAAATAGTCGGCGGGGTTGGCGCGGTAGGGCAGCGGGTGTACGGAACAGGTCAACATGGGCGGGGCAGATCGGCCATCGAGGCGGGGTGGGGATTGTAGTCCCCTCCGGGAATGGCTCCTAGAGGGGATGTCGTGGATTGGCAGATTGGCGGCAGGTATCGCGCTCGATCGCTTGATCGTTCCCACGCTCTGCGTGGGAATGCATCCCGTGACGCTCCGCGTCACAGTGGACGCGGAGCGTCCATGGCGGCGTTACCACGCGGAGCGTGGGAACGATCATGAACGATGTCAGCCTTCGACCGCCGGAACATGTCCAAACAACTCCTGAGCAAACGCCACGCGCTCTTCAACCGACTCCGTCACCCCGCGCGCCTTGAGCTCTTCCAGATGCGCTTCCACCGCATGGGTGCGTAACGTCAGGCCGCAATCATTGGCAATCTGAATGTTCAGCCCCGGCCGCGCATTCAGCTCCAGAATCAGCGGGCCTTTTTCCTGATCCAGCACCATGTCCACGCCGATGTAACCCAGGCCACACAGCTCATAGCAACCGGCCGCGAGCTTCATGAAACCGTCCCAGTAGGGCAGTTGCACGCTGTCCACCGCGTTGGTGGTGTCCGGGTGTTTGGTGATGATGTTGTTCAGCCACGTACCGCGCAGGGTCAGGCCGGTAGCCAGGTCGACGCCGACGCCGATGGCGCCCTGGTGCAGGTTGGCCTTGCCGCCGGATTGACGGGTCGGCAGGCGCAGCATCGCCATCACCGGGTAACCCATCAGCACGATGATGCGGATGTCCGGCACGCCTTCGTAGCTGATGCTTTTGAAGATCTGGTCCGGGGTCACCCGATATTCGATCAGCGCCCGATCGCGATGGCCGCCCAGCGAATACAAACCGGTGAGGATGCTGGAGATATGATGCTCCAGCTCTTCATGGGCAATGATCTTGCCCGACACCGTGCGATAGCGGCCCTCGAAACGGTCGGCGACCACGATGATGCCGTCACCGCCGGCGCCCTGGGCCGGCTTGATCACGAAGTCGTTGCGCCCGCCGATGATCTCGCCGAGCTTGTCGATTTCCTTCTCCGTGGAAATCACGCCATACAGTTCCGGCACGTGAATGCCGGCCTTGATTGCGCGTTCCTTGGTGATGATCTTGTCATCGACGATCGGGTACAGGCTGCGCTTGTTGTACTTGAGCACGTAGTCGGCGTTACGCCGATTGATGCCCATGATGCCCCGGGCTTCCAGGGCCTTCCAGGTCTTCCAGAAACCGAACATCAGCCGTCAGCCTTCTTCAGGAATGCCTTGAAACGCACCAGCTCGGTCAGGCGATAACCGCGGTAGCGACCCATGGCCAGCATGAAGCCCACCAGAATCAGCAGGATCGCCGGGAAGGTGAATACGAAGTACACCAGTTCCGGAACAGTCATGATCAGGTGCGCCAGGGACGCCGCGAACAGCGTGCCGATCGCCACTTTCATGGCATGGCTGGCGCCGCGTTCTTCCCAGGTGATCGACAGGCGCTCGATGGTCATGGTCAGAATCACCATCGGGAACAGCGCTACCGACAGACCGCGCTCAAGTCCGAGCTTGTGACTGAACAGGCTGATCGCCGCAATCAGCACCACCACGAAGGTCAGCACCACCGACAGGCGCGGCAGCATTTGCAGCTTCAAATGTTCCAGATACGAACGCAGTGACAAACCAAGCGCGGTGATCACGGTAAACAGCAGGATGCCGAAGCCCAACTGCGTCTCGCGGAAGGCCAGGGCGATCAGCACCGGCGTGAACGTGCCGAGGGTCTGCAGGCCGATCAGGTTGCGCAGGATCAGGATCACCAGCACGCCGATCGGGATCATCACCATGATCATGAAGGTCTGCTGGGTTTGCAGCGGCAGGCCGTACAGCGAGTATTCAAGGAAGTTGGCGTCGGTGTTTTCGTCGGTCAGCTTGGCCAGACGAATCGCGTTCATCTCGCTGTTGTTCAGGCTGAAGGTCACGTTGGCTTTCTTGCCGCCGTCGACGGTGATCAGGTTTTCATCACCGCTCCACCACAGCAGCCGGTCAGTGGGCAGGCCTTGCTCGCCGGTTTCCGGGTTGAAGTACAGCCAGTCGGTGCCGTTGAAGCTGCGCAGCCACAGTTCAGGGGTTTGCGGTTGATCGGCGACGAGGCGGATGGTGTGGACTTTTTCCACCGGCACGTGGGCGATGGACAGCAGCAGTTCGACGATTTTGGCTTTGTGCGGCGTCGACGGATCGCCGGCCAGCAGCAGTTTCACGTTGTCGTCGTTGACGTTGTTGACGCGTTTGATCGCTTCGCCAATGAAGGTCTCGACGTCGGCCGAGTGTTGACGGATCGGGGCGAGCAGGGCTTCGGCGGCGATCTTTTCCGGGCCTTCGATGGCCATGCTGTCGCGGAACGTCGGGCCCTTGATCTTGGTTTTTTCAGCGGTGTAACGCTTGGTCAGCACCAGACGGTAATAAAGGGTCTGGTTGCCCTTGGCCCGGCGTGCCGACCACGTGACCTTGCGGTTGCCGTCGACCCGGTTGACCGCCACGCCGTAATTGTTGGAGATAAAGCTTTCATTGAGGCTGACGTAATCGCGGCTCAGGGGCGGCACGAACATCTGGATCTTCACCGGATCCTTGGTGCTGGCGACGAACTCGACCTTGGCGTCGATGTTCCACAAGTCGTCGGTGGCGTCTTCGGTCACCGGAATGCCGAGCACGAAAATCTGATAGGCCGTAACCGAAACGCCCAGCAACACCAGGATGGTGATCAAGACTTTCAGGTGGAAGGTTAGAGAACGCATGGAAATTACTCGGCGGTATGAGCGGCGATGGTGCAGGCGGGTTTGCCGGCAGCGTATTTAAGACTGGGATCGACCAGCGCATCGAAGCGTTTCAGCGCCTCGGAGCCAATCAAAAGCGGGTATTGGAACGCACTACGGTCGGTCAGGTTCACTTCGATGCTGCGCATTGCCGAACCCATGCAGATGTCCAGCTCGATCACCGGGCGGGCGGTGTACTTCTTGCCTTCTTCCGGGTCGTAGTCGCCGGCGCGGCGCTTGATCTTGCTGACCCGGGCCAGCGGCCGTTCGATCGGGTGCGAATGCGCGGCGTCGATGGCCAGGTAGAAACGTACCCAGGACTCGCCGTTGCGCTTGAAGCGTTTAATGTCGCGGGCGCTCAGGGAGGCGGTTTTCGCCCCGGTGTCGAGTTTCGCCGCCACTTCCAGGTTGATCCCGTCGAGGGCAGCGTATTCGTTGAGGCCGTACACGGTCTTTTCCCCCGCCGCAGCAAGGCCGGGCAGGCAAAACAATGCAAAGAATGTGGGGAAGGGCTTGAGTCTCATAAATCCTGGCGAGCAGCGTTCCGTTTCTCGGTTCAGGGCCATGGCATCAGGTAATCCTGTCTGCCCATGCGCCTTCGTGTGCCTATCAGCTTTTTATGACAAGCCGTGCAAATGACTCGCAAATGCGGGCGGCATTCTAGCACGGTGGTTTTATGGCGCCAGCGCCGGGACCGGTCTATAACCCTTGGGGTTGATTTGAAGGCTTGTTAGACGATTGTCGACAATCTCGATTTATCCTTTGACTGATGCGGGTTGATTCGCTAGTTTTTGCCGCATTGGATTTTAAGGTGTCGACAATATGCTGGATCAACTCGATCCCCCGGTGATTAATGGCGACGACTCCGAGACGCTCTCGGAAAACGTCTTCCGGCGCATTCAGGCGGCCATCGTCAAAGGTGAGATCGCTCCGGGCAGCAAGATCTCCGAGCCGGAAATGGCGCGCACCTATGGCATCAGCCGTGGGCCGCTGCGCGAAGCGATCCATCGTCTGGAAGGCCAGCGTCTGCTGGTGCGCGTACCGCACGTCGGTGCGCGGGTGGTGTCGCTCAGCCATGCCGAATTGCTCGAACTCTACGAAATCCGCGAATCCCTCGAAGGCATGGCCTGCCGTCTGGCGGCCGAACGCATGAGCGTCGAAGAAATCGACGAACTGCGCCGGGTGCTGGAAACCCATGAGCGCGACGCGGCGTTTCAGGCCGGCGTCGGTTACTACCAGCAGGAAGGCGACTTCGACTTCCACTACCGGATCATCCAGGGCAGCGGCAACCGCACCCTCACGCAAATGCTCTGCGGCGAGCTCTACCAGCTGGTGCGCATGTACCGCATCCAGTTTTCCA
The DNA here is from genome assembly GCF_056626735.1 of Pseudomonas sp. 1. Lineage (NCBI taxonomy): Bacteria > Pseudomonadati > Pseudomonadota > Gammaproteobacteria > Pseudomonadales > Pseudomonadaceae > Pseudomonas > Pseudomonas sp. 1. The sequence continues at coordinate 14,088 of NZ_JBWXMQ010000011.1, forward strand.
CCACGCCCAACCGCCCGCGCCAGGCCTTTGCCGAACACCACCGGATTCTCGATGCCATCGCCGACCGTGACGGCGAGCTCGCGGAATTGTTGATGCGCCGTCACATCGGCGCCTCGAAACGCAACATCGCCCGTCACTACCAGGACGGCGCCGACAATAAGACAGCCACTGAACGAGGTGAGTCATGAGTTCCAACAAGAGCACCCCAGGCCAGCGTTTCCGCGATGCGGTCGCCAGCGAACATCCGCTGCAAGTGGTCGGGGCGATCAACGCCAACCACGCGCTGCTGGCCAAGCGCGCCGGTTTCAAGGCGATTTACCTGTCGGGTGGCGGGGTGGCTGCCGGCTCCCTCGGCGTACCGGACCTGGGCATCACCGGCCTGGATGACGTACTGACCGACGTGCGCCGCATCACCGATGTCTGCGACCTGCCGCTGCTGGTAGACGTGGACACCGGTTTCGGCGCCTCGGCGTTCAACGTGGCCCGCACCGTGAAGTCGATGATCAAGTTCGGCGCGGCGGCGATTCACATCGAAGACCAGGTCGGCGCCAAGCGCTGCGGCCACCGCCCCAATAAAGAGATCGTGACCCAGCAGGAAATGGTCGACCGCATCAAGGCCGCCGTCGATGCCCGCACCGACGACAGCTTCGTGATCATGGCCCGCACCGACGCGTTGGCCGTTGAAGGTCTGGAATCGGCACTGGATCGCGCTGCCGCGTGCATCGAGGCCGGCGCCGACATGATCTTCCCGGAAGCCATCACTGAACTGGAGATGTACAAGCTGTTCGCCAGCCGCGTGAAAGCGCCGATCCTGGCCAACATCACCGAATTCGGCTCGACGCCGCTGTACACCACCGAGCAGCTTGCGGGAGCAGATGTGTCGCTGGTGCTGTACCCGCTGTCGGCGTTCCGCGCGATGAACAAGGCTGCGGAAAACGTCTACACCGCGATCCGCCGCGACGGCACTCAGCAGAATGTCATCGACACCATGCAGACTCGCATGGAGCTTTACGATCGCATCGATTACCACACCTTCGAGCAGAAGCTCGACGCGTTGTTTGCGGCGAAGAAGTAAGCCGCAACCGTACTCCCTAATAAATTCAAGATTGGAGACAACAATGGCTGAAGCAAAAGTACTCAGTGGCGCCGGGCTCCGGGGCCAGGTTGCCGGGCAAACCGCACTGTCCACCGTGGGCCAGGCCGGTGCCGGGCTGACCTATCGCGGCTATGACGTGCGCGAACTGGCGGCAGACGCACAATTTGAAGAAGTGGCGTACCTGCTGCTCTACGGAGAGCTGCCGACCCAGGCACAACTCGCCGACTATCAAGGCAAACTGAGCAAGCTGCGCGACCTGCCGCAAGCGCTGAAAGAAGTGCTGGAACGCATCCCCGCCGACGCCCACCCGATGGACGTGATGCGTACCGGTTGCTCGTTCCTGGGCAACATCGAGCCGGAGAAAGACTTCTCCGAGCAACGCGACAAGACCGACCGCCTGCTGGCCGCGTTCCCGGCGATCATGTGCTACTGGTATCGCTTCAGCCACGACGGCAAACGCATCAATTGCGTGACGGACGAGCCGTCCATCGGCGGCCACTTCCTGCACCTGCTGCACGACAAGAAACCGAGCGAACTGCACGTCAAAGTGATGAACGTGTCGCTGATCCTCTACGCCGAGCACGAATTCAACGCCTCGACCTTCACCGCTCGGGTGTGTGCTTCGACCCTGTCCGATCTGTACTCGTGCGTCACGGCAGCCATCGGCTCGCTGCGCGGCCCGCTGCACGGCGGCGCCAACGAAGCGGCGATGGAAATGATCGAGCGCTTCTCGTCGCCGGAAGAGGCGATCAAAGGCACCCTCGGCATGCTCGAGCGCAAGGACAAGATCATGGGCTTCGGCCACGCGATCTATAAGGACAGCGATCCGCGCAACGAGGTGATCAAGGGCTGGTCGAAAAAACTCGCCGACGAAGTGGGCGACAAGGTGTTGTTCCCCGTTTCCGAAGCCATCGACAAGACCATGTGGGAGCAGAAGAAACTGTTCCCCAACGCCGACTTCTACCATGCCTCGGCGTACCACTTCATGGGCATCCCGACCAAGCTGTTCACCCCGATCTTCGTCTGCTCGCGCCTGACCGGCTGGGCGGCGCACGTGTTCGAACAGCGCGCCAACAACCGCATCATCCGTCCAAGCGCCGAGTATGTAGGCGTCGAACAGCGCAAGTTCGTGCCAATCGAACGTCGCTGAATGGTGGGCTGACCTGGAGCTTGAGAACACCGATACACCCTGTGGGAGCGAGCTTGCTCGCGATTGCGGTACATCAGTCGACATCAGTGTTGAATGTCAGTCCGCTTTCGCGAGCAAGCTCGCTCCCACAAGGGGCTGTGTGAATCTTGAGACCCGTGCCAGGCCCCACCTTTTTGTTATCACCGTGACCGAGTCCTGACCGATGAACACAGAATTTCGCAAGAACCTGCCCGGCACGCCGCTGGACTTTTTCGACGTCCGTGCGGCTGTCGATGCGATCCAGCCCGGCAGCTACGACACCCTGCCGTACACCTCCCGCGTGCTGGCGGAAAACCTCGTGCGTCGCTGCGACCCGGCCACGCTCACCGATTCCCTGAAACAACTGATCGAGCGCAAACGCGACCTCGACTTCCCGTGGTTCCCGGCTCGCGTGGTGTGCCACGACATTCTCGGCCAGACCGCGCTGGTGGATCTGGCCGGCCTGCGCGACGCGATTGCCCAGCAGGGCGGCGACCCGGCGCAGGTCAACCCGGTGGTGCCGACCCAACTGATCGTCGACCACTCGCTGGCGGTAGAGGCGGGCGGTTTTGACAAGCAGGCGTTCGAGAAAAACCGCGCCATCGAAGACCGTCGCAACGAAGACCGATTCCACTTCATCAACTGGACCAGGAAGGCGTTCAAAAACGTCGACGTGATCCCGCCGGGCAACGGCATCATGCACCAGATCAACCTGGAGAAAATGTCCCCGGTGATCCAGGTGCGCGACGGCGTGGCATTCCCGGATACCTGCGTCGGCACCGACAGCCACACCCCGCACGTCGATGCACTGGGCGTGATCGCCATCGGTGTCGGTGGGCTTGAAGCCGAGAGCGTGATGCTTGGCCGCGCGTCGTGGATGCGCCTGCCGGAAAGCGTCGGCGTCGAACTGACCGGCAAGCTGCAACCGGGTATCACCGCCACCGACATGGTACTGGCGCTGACCGAGTACCTGCGCAAACAGAAAGTGGTCGGCGCATGGCTGGAGTTCTTCGGTGAAGGTGCTAGCGCGTTGACCCTAGGCGATCGCGCCACGATCTCCAACATGGCTCCGGAATACGGCGCTACGGCGGCGATGTTCTACATTGACCAGCAGACCATCGATTACCTGAAACTCACCGGCCGTGAAGACCAGCAAGTGCAACTGGTCGAGCAGTACGCCAAACAGATCGGTCTGTGGGCCGACAGCCTGAAAGGTGCGCAGTACGAGCGCGGCCTGACCTTCGATCTGTCTTCTGTGGTGCGCAACATGGCCGGCCCGAGCAATCCGCACGCCCGTGTGGCGGTGTCGGATCTGGCGGCCAAAGGTATCGCCGGCCAGTGGGAAGACGTGCCGGGGCAAATGCCCGACGGCGCAGTGATCATCGCTGCCATCACCAGTTGCACCAACACCAGCAACCCGCGCAACGTGATTGCCGCCGGCCTGCTGGCGCGCAATGCCAACAAGCTCGGGCTGACCCGCAAGCCGTGGGTCAAGTCGTCGCTGGCCCCGGGTTCGAAAACCGTGGCGCTGTACCTCGATGAAGCGGGGCTGACCACGGAGCTGGAGCAGCTCGGTTTCGGCGTCGTCGCGTTTGCCTGCACAACCTGCAACGGCATGTCCGGGGCACTGGATCCGGTGATTCAACAAGAAATCATCGACCGCGATCTGTACGCCACCGCTGTGCTGTCCGGCAACCGCAACTTCGACGGGCGGATTCACCCGTACGCCAAGCAGGCGTTCCTCGCTTCGCCGCCGCTGGTGGTGGCCTACGCGATTGCCGGGACCATCCGTTTCGACATCGAAAAAGACGTGCTCGGCGTGGTCGACGGCAAGGAAATCCGCCTGAAAGACATCTGGCCGAGCGACGAAGAAATCGACGCGGTGGTGAAATCTTCGGTCAAGCCTGAGCAGTTCCGTCAGGTCTACATTCCGATGTTCGCCGTCCATGAAGACACCGGCCCGAAAGTCACGCCGCTGTACGACTGGCGCGAAATGAGTACCTACATCCGCCGCCCGCCTTACTGGGAAGGTGCGCTGGCCGGGGCGCGGCCGCTCAAGGGCATGCGCCCGCTGGCGGTGCTGCCGGACAACATCACCACCGATCACCTGTCGCCGTCGAACGCGATCATGCTTGACAGCGCCGCCGGTGAGTACCTGGCGAAAATGGGCCTGCCGGAAGAGGACTTCAACTCCTACGCGACCCACCGTGGCGACCACTTGACCGCGCAGCGTGCGACCTTCGCCAACCCGAAACTGTTCAACGAAATGGTCGTGGAAAACGGCAAGGTCAAGCAGGGTTCGCTGGCGCGCGTTGAGCCGGAAGGCAAAGTGATGCGCATGTGGGAAGCCATCGAAACCTACATGGAGCGCAAGCAGCCGCTGATCATCATCGCCGGCGCCGACTACGGCCAAGGTTCATCCCGCGACTGGGCGGCCAAAGGCGTGCGTCTGGCGGGTGTGGAAGCGATTGTCGCCGAAGGTTTCGAGCGCATTCACCGCACCAACCTGGTGGGCATGGGCGTGTTGCCGCTGGAATTCAAACCGGGCACCGACCGCAAGATCCTGGGCATCGACGGCAGCGAAACCTACGACGTGATCGGCGAGCGCACCCCTCGCGCCGACCTGACGCTGGTGATCCATCGCAAGAACGGCGAACGCGTCGAAGTGCCGGTGACCTGCCGCCTCGACACCGCCGAAGAAGTGTCGATCTACGAGGCCGGCGGCGTGTTGCAGCGCTTCGCTCAGGACTTCCTCGAAGAGTCGGCGGTTGCCGTTTAAATCAGTTAGTGCGAGCGCGGGTCGGTAGACCCGCGTTTGCGGATAAGGAGCACCATGGCTCACGCAGCTAAGTTCGCACCGCAGATCAAAATCCCCGCCACCTACATGCGCGGCGGTACCAGCAAAGGCGTGTTTTTCAGCCTCACCGACCTGCCTGAAGCGGCGCAGATTCCCGGCCCGACCCGCGATGCCCTGTTGTTGCGGGTAATCGGCAGCCCCGACCCCTACGACAAACAGATCGACGGCATGGGCGGCGCCACTTCCAGCACCAGCAAAACCGTGATCCTGTCGAAAAGCATCAAGGCCGATCACGACGTCGATTACCTGTTCGGTCAGGTGTCCATCGACAAGCCGTTCGTGGACTGGAGCGGCAACTGCGGCAACCTGTCGGCAGCGGTCGGTTCGTTCGCCATCAGCAATGGCCTGGTGGACGCCAGCCGCATTCCGCACAACGGCGTGGCGGTGGTTCGCGTGTGGCAGGCCAATATCAGCAAAACCATCATTGCCCACGTGCCGATCACCAATGGCGAAGTCCAGGAAACCGGTGATTTCGAACTCGACGGCGTGACCTTTCCGGCGGCCGAAGTCCAGGTCGAATTCCTCGACCCGGCGGCGGAAGAAGAGGGCGGCGGTGGCTCGATGTTCCCCACCGGCAACCTGATCGATGAGCTGGAAGTGCCGGGCGTCGGCACGTTCAAGGCGACGATGATCAACGCGGGTATCCCGACGATCTTCGTCAACGCTGAAGATATTGGTTACACCGGGACCGAATTGCAGAGCGCGATCAACAGCGACCCGAAAGCGTTGCAGATGTTCGAAACCATTCGCGCTTACGGTGCTTTGCGCATGGGGCTGATTTCCAATCTGGATGAAGCGGCCAAGCGTCAGCACACGCCTAAGGTGGCTTTCGTGGCCAAGCCTGCGGATTACGTGGCGTCCAGTGGCAAGACGATTGGCGCCGGCGATGTGGATTTGCTGGTGCGGGCGTTGTCGATGGGCAAGCTGCACCACGCGATGATGGGCACGGCGGCGGTGGCGATTGGTACCGCAGCGGCCATTTCCGGCACCTTGGTAAACCTCGCGGCGGGCGGTATTGAGCGGAATGCGGTGCGGTTCGGGCATCCGTCCGGAACGTTGCGCGTCGGGGCTGAGGCCAGTCTGGAAAACGGTGAATGGATCGTGAAGAAAGCGATCATGAGCCGTAGTGCGCGCGTCCTGATGGAAGGTTACGTCCGCGTGCCTGGGGATTCGTTCTGACGAACATTCGCTGAGAGCGAGCCTGATCGCTCTCAGCGCTTTGCGCATTTCAATAACAAGAAAAATTAGCCCTGAACCGAGGTCCCATCAACGAACCACTTTGAAGAGTGAATCGAACATGAGCGCCAACGTCGACCTGAACAACCGTCCCGACTACGACCGTGTCCTGCAGGACATCGCCGATTACGTCCTCACCTGTAAAATCGAATCCGCCGAAGCCCTCGACACCGCCCGCAACTGCCTGATGGACACCCTGGGCTGCGGCCTGCTGGCCCTGCGTTTCCCTGAATGCACCAAACACCTTGGCCCCATCGTCGAGGGCACCGTCGTGCCGTTCGGCGCCCGAGTGCCTGGCACGTCCTACCGCCTCGACCCGGTGAAAGCCGCGTGGGACATCGGCTGCATCGTTCGCTGGCTCGATTACAACGACACCTGGCTCGCCGCTGAATGGGGTCATCCGTCGGACAATCTCGGCGGGATTCTTGCGGTGGCCGATCACCTGTCGCAAAAGCGTCTGGCCAATGGCGAGGCGCCGCTGACGGTGCGCGATGTGCTTGAAGCGATGATCATGGCCCACGAGATTCAGGGCGTGATTGCCCTGGAAAACTCCTTCAACCGCGTAGGACTCGATCACGTCATTCTGGTGAAAGTCGCCTCGACTGCCGTGACCGCCAAACTGATGGGCGCCAACCGTGAGCAGCTGTTATCCGCGTTGTCCCATGCGTTCGCCGATGGTCAGGCATTGCGTACTTACCGCCATGCGCCGAACGCCGGCTCGCGAAAATCCTGGGCGGCAGGGGATGCATCGAGCCGGGGCGTGCGGCTGGCGGATATCGCGATGCGTGGAGAAATGGGGATTCCCGGCGTCTTGACTGCCAGACAATGGGGCTTTTACGACGTTCTGTTCAGCCACACCAACAACGATCTGGCGCTCAAGCCCGAAGACAAACGCGCCTTCAGCTTCTCGCGGCCGTTCGGCAGTTACGTGATGGAAAACGTTTTGTTCAAGATCAGTTTCCCCGCCGAATTCCACGCGCAAACCGCCTGCGAAGCCGCCGTGGCCCTGCACCCGCAAGTGCGCAATCGTCTGCATGAAATCGACCGGATCGTCATCACCACCCACGAATCGTCGATCCGCATCATTTCCAAGGTCGGGCCGTTGGCCAACGCCGCCGACCGTGATCACTGTCTCCAGTACATGACCGCTGTGCCGCTGGCGTTCGGCAATCTGGTGGCCGAGCACTACGAGGATGATTTCCACAAGGCCCATCCGGTCATCGACGTGCTGCGCGAGAAAATGGTCATCGTCGAGGATCCGCGTTTCACCCGCGAATACCTCGAAGCCGACAAACGCTCGATTGCCAATGCGGTGCAGGTGTTTTTCAAGGACGGTTCGAGCACGGAAAACGTGGTGGTGGAATACCCGATCGGGCATCGCCGGCGCCGCGCCGAGGGTATCCCATTGCTGGAGGACAAGTTCAGAGCAAATCTGGCCACCCGGTTCACCGGGCAGCGCAGCGGGGAGATTGTGGCGCTGTGCAAGGATCAGGCGCGGCTTGAAGCCACGCCGGTGAACCGGTTTGTCGATTTGTTTGTTATCTGAGGGACTGCGTGATCGTTCTTCGCGGGCAAGCCACGCTCCCGCAGGGTTGTTGTGAATGCAAGATCTGCGTACACCACAAAACCCTGTGGGAGCTGGCTTGCCAGCAATGGCGGCTGCAAGGGCGCTACAAATCTATTTGAAACGCCGCTCCACGCCTTTCTCCACAAGGATCTTCGCGGAGATTTCTTCAACGGAGAAATGCGTGGAGTTGATGTGCGGAATGTTCTCGCGGCGGAACAGGTTTTCCACCTCGCGGACTTCGAACTCGCACTGGGCGTAGCTCGAATAACGGCTGTTGGGCTTGCGTTCGTTGCGGATCGCGGTGAGGCGGTCCGGGTCGATGGTCAGGCCGAACAGCTTGTGCTGGTGGGCGCGCAGGGCGGCCGGCAGTTGCAGGCGTTCCATGTCGTCTTCGGTCAGCGGGTAGTTGGCCGCGCGGATGCCGAACTGCATCGCCATGTACAGGCACGTCGGCGTCTTACCACAACGCGACACGCCCACTAGTATCAGATCGGCCTTGTCGTAATAGTGCGTACGGGCGCCATCGTCGTTGTCGAGGGCGAAGTTCACCGCTTCGATCCGCTCCATGTAGTTGGAGTTGTGGCCGATGGAGTGGGATTTGCCGACGGTGTAGGAAGAATGCTCGGTCAATTCCTGCTCGAGCGGGGCGAGGAACGTCGAGAAGATGTCGATCATGAAACCATTGGAGGTTGCGAGAATCTCACGGATGTCCTGATTGACGATGGTGTCGAAGATGATCGGCCGGAAACCGTCGGTTTCAGCGGCTTTGTTGATTTGTTGTACCATGGCCCGCGCTTTTTCAACGCTGTCGATGTACGGCCGCGTGAATTTGCTGAAGGTAATGTTTTCGAACTGCGCCAGAAGGCTTTGACCCAGGGTTTCGGCGGTGATACCGGTGCCATCGGAGATAAAGAAAGCAGATCGTTTCATTTGCACCTTGGGCCTTAAGCTAATGAGCATTTCTGGATATGATAGGCGCGATTTGCCGGCCGCCATCGGCCCGCATTCTCACTTATTTTCCAGGTCCAGGCCATACAGCCGGCCAACGCTCCCCCGAGCCGCCGGTTTCTGAGCTTTTCCAACACAGTTAGTGGAGAGATCACCTTGGTAGAGTACGTAGTTTCCCTCGATAAGCTCGGCAAACACGATGTTGAGCATGTGGGGGGCAAGAACGCATCCCTGGGCGAGATGATCAGTAACCTGGCCGGTGCCGGTGTTTCGGTCCCCGGCGGCTTCGCCACCACGGCGCAAGCCTATCGCGACTTCCTGGAACTGAGCGGTCTGAACGATCAGATCCACAAGGCCCTCGATGCGCTGGACGTCGATGACGTCAATGCCCTGGCCAAGACCGGCGCCCAGATCCGCCAATGGATCATGGAGGCCGAATTCCCTGAAAAACTGAACACCGAGATCCGCACCGCGTTCGCCGCGCTGTCGGCCGGTAATCCTGATGTGGCCGTGGCCGTGCGTTCCTCCGCCACCGCCGAAGACTTGCCGGACGCTTCGTTCGCCGGTCAGCAGGAAACCTTCCTGAACATCCGTGGCGTTGACAACGTCATCCGCGCGGCCAAGGAAGTGTTCGCCTCCCTTTTCAACGACCGTGCCATTTCCTACCGCGTGCACCAGGGCTTCGACCACAAGCTGGTCGCCCTGTCGGCCGGCGTGCAGCGCATGGTGCGTTCGGAAACCGGCACCGCCGGCGTGATGTTCACCCTCGATACCGAATCCGGCTTCCGTGACGTAGTGTTTATCACCGGCGCCTACGGTCTGGGCGAAACCGTCGTACAAGGCGCGGTGAACCCGGACGAATTCTATGTCCACAAGGGCACGCTGGCTGCCGGTCGTCCGGCGATCCTGCGTCGCAACCTGGGCAGCAAAGCCATCAAGATGATCTACGGCGACGAGGCCAAGGCCGGTCGTTCCGTGAAAACCGTTGAAGTCGACAAGACCGATCGCGCACGTTTCTGCCTGACCGACGCTGAAGTCAGCGAGCTGGCCAAGCAGGCGATGATCATCGAGAAGCACTATGGCTGCCCGATGGACATCGAGTGGGCCAAGGACGGTGACGACGGCAAGCTCTACATCGTGCAGGCCCGTCCGGAAACCGTGAAAAGCCGCACCCAGGCCAACGTCATGGAACGTTACCTGCTGAAAGAAACCGGCACCGTATTGGTTGAAGGCCGTGCCATCGGTCAGCGCATCGGCGCGGGCAAGGTACGGATCATCAAGGACGTCTCCGAGATGGACAAGGTCCAGCCGGGCGACGTGCTGGTCTCCGACATGACCGACCCGGACTGGGAACCGGTCATGAAGCGCGCCAGCGCCATCGTGACCAACCGTGGCGGCCGTACCTGCCACGCGGCGATCATCGCCCGTGAGCTGGGTATTCCGGCAGTGGTCGGTTGCGGCAACGCCACCCAACTGCTGAAGGATGGCCAGGGCGTGACCGTGTCCTGCGCCGAAGGCGACACCGGTTACATCTTCGAAGGCGAACTGGGCTTCGACGTCAAGAAGAACTCCGTGGACGCCATGCCGGAGCTGCCGTTCAAGATCATGATGAACGTCGGCAACCCGGACCGCGCCTTCGACTTCGCGCAACTGCCGAACGCCGGTGTGGGCCTGGCCCGCCTGGAATTCATCATCAACCGCATGATCGGTGTCCACCCGAAAGCGCTGCTGAACTACGACGGCCTGCCGCAGGACATCAAGGAAAGCGTCGACAAACGCATCGCCGGTTACGACGATCCGGTCGGCTTCTACGTCGAAAAACTGGTTGAGGGCATCAGCACCCTGGCTGCTGCGTTCGCACCGAAGAAGGTCATCGTGCGTCTGTCGGACTTCAAGTCCAACGAATACGCCAACCTGATCGGCGGCAAACTGTACGAGCCGGAAGAAGAAAACCCGATGCTGGGCTTCCGTGGCGCTTCGCGTTACATCAGCGAATCGTTCCGTGACTGCTTCGAACTCGAGTGCCGTGCGCTGAAGCGCGTGCGCAACGAGATGGGCCTGACCAACGTCGAAATCATGGTGCCGTTCGTCCGTACCCTCGGCGAAGCCAGCCAGGTGGTGGATCTGCTCGCCGAAAACGGCCTGGCCCGTGGCGACAACGGTCTGCGCGTGATCATGATGTGCGAACTGCCATCCAACGCGATCCTGGCTGAAGAATTCCTCGAATTCTTCGACGGTTTCTCGATCGGCTCCAACGACCTGACTCAACTGACGCTGGGTCTGGACCGTGACTCCGGGATCATCGCGCACCTGTTCGACGAGCGTAATCCGGCGGTCAAGAAGCTGTTGGCCAACGCGATTGCCGCGTGCAACAAGGCCGGCAAGTACATCGGCATCTGCGGTCAGGGCCCTTCGGACCACCCGGACCTCGCCAAGTGGCTGATGGAGCAGGGCATCGAAAGCGTGTCGCTGAACCCGGACACCGTGCTGGAAACCTGGTTCTTCCTTGCCGAAGGCCAGGCGGCGGAATAAGCCGTGAATGAAGCCTCGGCCCGGTGAACCGGTTCGGGGCTTTAAGATTGAAGTAGGGCGAGCTCTCCGGATGCCGCCCTTTTTTGTGCAAGAGCATCATGCAAAGCAGCAGCAACCTATTTCCTGTCGCCCTGATCAGCGCCGAACGACGCGGTGATCTGAGCGAAGACGTTTACCGTTTGAAACCGGGCAACAGCCCTGACTGGTCCGTGGAAATCGCAGTGACCCGTCTCGGCATGGCCGATGAGCCGGCATCGCGCGGCGTGCCGGTGATCTTGCTGCACGGCAGTTTTTCCAACCGGCGCTTCTGGTTTTCGCCGAAGGGCCTGGGCCTGGGCGCGTATCTGACGCGTCTGGGATTCGATGTGTGGATCCCGGAAATGCGCGGTCACGGTTTGTCCCAGCGTAACGAGGACTACCGCCGCAACCGCGTCGCCGACTACGCCCGTTACGATCTGCCGGCGATTGCCGCGTTTGTGCGTGAGCAGAGCGGGCAGATTCCGCACTGGATCGGCCACTCGCTGGGGGGCATCACGTTGGCCGCCGCACTGGGCGGCGAATACCTGGGTGAGCCTGCGGTGGCGTCGGCGGCGTTTTTCGGCACCCAGGTCAGCCGCACGTACTGGCCGCTGAAGATTCCGCCGGTGGAATGGAGCGGGCGCTTCATTCTCAAGCGTTTTGCCCAATTGTCAGGCTCGCGGCTCAAGCGCGGCCCGGAAGACGAACCGATCGGTCTGGCGCTGGAAAGCATGCGCTGGTACGGCCTGTTCGGTCGTTTCGGCGACAAGGACAAGGATTGGTGGGCAGGCCTTGCCGATGTGCGGGTACCGGTGTTGGCGGTGAGCGCGGCAGGCGATCACCAGGATCCGGCCTGGGCGTGCCGCAAGCTGTTCGAGCAGATCGGTTCCGAGCACAAGCAGTTCATCAACCTGGGCCGTGAGCAGGGTTTCAATGATCAGTTCGGGCATGTCGAAATGCTGGTGAGCAAGGCGGCGCAGGCTGAAGTCTGGCCGCTGGTGGCGCGTTGGCTGGCGGATCAGCACACGTCGTTGCTCGGTGAGAAGCCGGATCTGGCGGCAGCGGTCTGAGTGCGGCGCCCTGAAAAGGGCATTTCGTTCGGGTCGGCTTGCGGCTAACATATGACGCGCTGGACGGTTCTGGTCATATTTAGTGACTGTTTCGCTATTCCGTTTCAGCTTGTGTTCAGGTTCGTTCAGTGACCATGACATGGGCTAAGGTAAACAGCGACCGCCGGAACTCGTCTCAGAAGTGTGCGACATCCTTGATCGTCTTCCTTGTTACAGGAGTTATTCGATGAACCATTACCTTACGCCTGACCTGTGCGACGCCTATCCGGAGCTGGTTCAGGTGCTGGACCCGATGTTCAGCAATTTCGGCGGCCGTGATTCGTTCGGCGGCGAGATCGTGACCATCAAGTGCTTCGAAGACAATTCGCTGGTCAAGGAGCAGGTCGAACTCAAGGGTAATGGCAAGGTGCTGGTGGTGGATGGTGGCGGTTCACTGCGCCGTGCATTGCTGGGCGACATGCTCGCCGAGAAAGCCTCGAAAAACGGGTGGGAAGGGCTGGTCATCTACGGCTGCATCCGTGACGTCGACGTCATCGCCCAGACCGATCTTGGCGTGCAGGCCCTGGCCAGTCACCCAATGAAAACGGACAAGCGCGGTATCGGCGACCTCAACGTGCCGGTGACGTTCGCGGGTGTCACTTTCCATCCCGGCCAGTACATCTATGCGGACAACAATGGCGTGATCATCTCGCCAAGTCCGCTGAAAATGCCTGAATAAATCGCGGTAACCATAGGGGTGAGGATGTTCGAGGAAGAAAACGCGCAGTGGGGGCTGGTGCATGCCCTGGTGCTGGACGGTAAAGGCGGTGCGCGTTCGATAGCCCGGACTGATCTCGACGATCTGCAGTTGCAGGCTCATGAAAGCCTGTGGCTGCACTGGGATCGCAGTCACCCGCAGACCCAGACCTGGCTGCGCAAATCCAGTGGGCTCAACGAGTTCGCTTGCGATCTATTGCTGGAAGAAAATACTCGTCCACGTCTGTTGCCGTTGCCGGATTCCGAGCTGCTGCTGTTTTTGCGCGGGGTCAATCTCAACCCGGGCGCCGAGCCGGAAGATATGGTGTCGGTGCGCATTTTCGCTTCGGCCCAGCGAGTGATTTCCCTGCGATTGCGTCCGCTGCGAGCCACCGACGAGTTGCTGGTGATGTTGGGCGAGGGCAAAGGGCCGAAAACCTCGTCCGAACTGATGCTGTATCTGGCGCAACTCCTCACCAACAAGGTGCAGGATCTGGTGACTTGCCTCTCTGAAGTGGTCGATGAAGAGGAAGAAAAACTGGATGCCGACGAACGGTATACCCCCGAGCATGGCGCCATTTTGCACATCCGTCGCAGGGCCGCCGGACTCAAGCGTTTTCTGGCACCGCAGCGGGATATTTTCGGACAGCTGACAAGGATAAAACTGCCGTGGTTCGTCGATGACGATGCCGACTACTGGAACGAATTGAACAACAGCCTGACCCGTTATCTCGAAGAGCTCGAATTGACCCGAGAGCGCGTGGGGCTTGTGCTGGACGCCGAAGACCGGCGCTTGAGCGTGCGCATGAACCGCACCATGTACCGCTTCGGGATCATCACCTGCATCTTTCTGCCGATGAGTTTTCTGACCGGTCTGCTGGGCATCAACGTTGGCGGCATTCCGTTCTCGAGCAGCCCTTATGGTTTCCTGATCGCCTGCCTGACAGTGCTCGCCCTGGCCCTCGGACAATGGTGGTTGTTCCGCCGTTTGCGCTGGGTATGAAGATGCGCCATGTGACCCGACCAAATTTGCCCGCGTCTTTCACAGACATCACGAGAGGTGCGTATGCACGATCCGTTTGAACAGTCTTTGCGCGACATGCTCAACGCCTCGCCGTCCGGCCGCGACGACGATGCCTGCCTGGGCCGCGTACTCAAAACCGCCAACCGCCAGGTGGGCGCCGGCGATCTGTTCAGCCTGCTGGGCCGCTGGCTGCCCGCGCTGATGATCGCCCTGAACAACGGCTCGGCCCATGTCGCGCCGGTCTCCCGTCTCCGTAAACCTACCGCTCGCACTGCTGATAAGGCTGATTGAATATGGAACTTGATCTCTGGACTCAGAGCCTCGTCACTGCAATGACTGCGTTGTGGACCAAAGTCGCTAATTTCATTCCGAACCTGTTCGGCGCACTGGTTGTGCTGCTGTTGGGTTTTGTCGTGGCCAAGCTGCTGGACACCTTGCTGTCCAAATTGCTGGCCAAACTGGGTCTCGATCGCCTGATGGGCGGCACCGGCCTGACAAAGTTGATGTCCCGCGCGGGGCTGCAAGTGCCGATCTCGACCCTGATCGGCAAGATCGTCTATTGGTTCGTTCTGCTGATTTTCCTGGTATCGGCAGCAGAATCCCTTGGACTTGAGCGAGTTTCAGCTACGCTTGACATGCTCGCGCTGTATTTGCCGAAAGTATTCGGTGCCGCGCTGGTGTTGCTGGTGGGCGTCCTGCTCGCGCAACTGGCCAATGGCCTGGTTCGCGGGGCGGCAGAAGGCGTAGGTCTGGACTACGCTTCAGGACTTGGGCGAATCGCCCAGGGCCTGGTGATCATCATCAGCATTTCGGTCGCGATCAGTCAGTTGGAGGTCAAGACCGACCTGCTGAACCATGTGATCGTCATCGTATTGATTACCGTTGGTCTGGCTGTTGCCTTGGCCATGGGTTTGGGAAGCCGGGAAATTGCCGGTCAGATTCTTGCGGGAATCTATGTGCGTGAGTTGTATCAGGTTGGGCAACAAGTGCGTATTGGCGAGGTCGAAGGCCAGATCGAAGAGATCGGCACGGTTAAGACCACATTGCTGACCGATGAGGGTGAGCTAGTCTCTCTCTCGAATCGGATCCTGCTGGAGCAGCATGTGAGTAGCCGCTAACCCGGCAAACCCTGCTAATGTATGCCGCCGCAAAATGCCAGCTGATGCTGGCTGCGGTGGACATTGACCTGACTGTCGGCACGACTTGTTTTGAATAAAGCCCAAACGCTATCCACGCGCTACGACCCCCGCGAGCTCTCTGACGAGGAGTTGGTCGCGCGCTCGCATACCGAGCTGTTTCACGTGACGCGCGCCTATGAAGAACTGATGCGGCGTTACCAGCGGACATTATTTAACGTCTGTGCACGATATCTTGGGAACGATCGCGATGCAGACGATGTCTGTCAGGAAGTGATGCTTAAGGTGCTGTACGGCCTGAAGAACTTCGAGGGGAAATCAAAGTTCAAGACATGGCTCTACAGCATCACGTACAACGAATGCATCACACAGTATCGGAAGGAACGGCGAAAGCGTCGCTTGATGGACGCACTGAGTCTTGACCCCCTTGAGGAAGCGTCTGAAGAAAAGGCGCCAAAACCCGAGGAAAAGGGTGGACTGGATCGCTGGCTGGTGTATGTGAACCCGATTGATCGGGAAATTCTGGTGCTACGATTTGTCGCAGAGCTGGAGTTCCAGGAGATCGCAGACATCATGCACATGGGTTTGAGTGCGACAAAAATGCGTTACAAACGTGCTCTTGATAAATTGCGTGAGAAATTTGCAGGCATTGCTGAAACTTAGTTCGGCGCAAATATCTCTTACGTGTAGGCAAGTTCTGATAGACTTGCCGCCGAGTTGTCCCCCGGTTTGCGGGACTGCTTCACAATCACCAGATGGGGATTTAACGGATGAAACTGAAAAACACCTTGGGCTTGGCCATTGGTTCTTTGATTGCCGCCACTTCTTTCGGCGCTCTGGCACAAGGCCAAGGCGCAGTTGAAATCGAAGGCTTCGCAAAGAAAGAACAATTCGACAGCGCTCGTAACTTCAAGAACAACGGCAACCTGTTCGGCGGTTCGATCGGTTACTTCCTGACCGACGACGTTGAACTGCGTCTGGGCTACGACGAAGTGCACAACGTGCGTTCCGACGACGGTCGTAACATCAAGGGCGCCAACACCGCTCTGGACGCTCTGTACCACTTCAACAACCCAGGCGACATGCTGCGTCCATACGTATCGGCTGGTTTCTCCGATCAGAGCATCGGCCAGAACGGCACTGGCGGTCGTAACCGTTCTACCTTCGCCAACGTTGGCGGCGGTGCCAAGCTGTACTTCACCGAGAACTTCTACGCCCGTGCTGGCGTTGAAGCTCAATACAACATCGACCAGGGCGACACCGAGTGGGCTCCTAGCGTCGGTATCGGTGTGAACTTCGGTGGCGGCTCCAAGCCAGCTGCTGCTCCAGTTCCAGCTCCGGCTGAAGTCTGCTCCGACAGCGACAACGACGGCGTATGCGACAACGTTGACAAGTGCCCAGACACCCCAGCCAACGTAACTGTTGACGCTGATGGCTGCCCGGCAGTTGCTGAAGTTGTTCGTGTTGAGCTGGACGTGAAGTTCGACTTCGACAAGTCGGTTGTGAAGCCAAACAGCTACGGCGACATCAAAAACCTGGCTGACTTCATGAAGCAGTACCCATCCACCACCACTACTGTTGAAGGTCACACTGACTCCGTCGGTCCTGACGCTTACAACCAGAAACTGTCCGAGCGTCGTGCAAACGCCGTTAAGCAAGTTCTGACCAACCAGTACGGTGTTGAATCGTCCCGCATTCAGTCGATCGGCTACGGCGAATCCCGCCCAGTTGCTGACAACAAAACTGAAGCTGGCCGTGCTGTTAACCGTCGCGTAGAAGCGCAGGTTGAAGCTCAAGCTAAGTAATTAGCTGCCGCTGCGAGAAAAGCCCGGCTTATGCCGGGCTTTTCTTTGCCTGCGATTTGGGTAAACCGAGGATTGTCAGGCCAGGCGTTCGGCTGCCCAGTCAATCGAATCGACCTGGGTCGCAGCGGCTGCGACGGCGCCTATGACCAGAATCGCAGGGCTCTTGAGCCGGAAATCAAGGGCATCGTTTTCCATGGCTGCCAGGTCGCTACGGCATTCGCGTTGTTCCGGCAACGAGGCATTCTCGATCATCGCCACTGGCGTATCCGCCGCCATCCCCCCCGCCAAGAGCTGCTCGCGAATCTCGCCGAGCTTCGCCACCCCCATGTAAATCACCAGCGTCGTTCCGCCTTGCGCCAGCGCCCGCCAGTTCAACTGGCTGTCGTCCTGGGTGTGAGCGGTGACCAGCGTCACGCCCCGGGCCACGCCGCGCAACGTCAGCGGAATATCACATTGGGTCGCGCCCGCCAGCCCGGCGGTGATGCCATTGACCAACTCCACCTCGACCCCGCGCTCACGCAACCACTGCGCTTCTTCACCGCCACGCCCGAAAATGCACGGATCGCCGCCCTTGAGTCGCACCACGCATTTGCCCTGACGGGCGTAACGCAGCATCAGCCGATGGATGAACGCTTGGGGCGTTGAGCGGCAGCCGCCGCGTTTGCCGACCGCAATGATTCGCGCAGCAGGGCAGTGCTCAAGTACCGCCTCATTGACCAGATCGTCGATCAGCACCACCTCGGCTTCGCGCAAGGCACGCACTGCTTTAAGCGTCAGCAGCTCAGGATCACCGGGACCTGCGCCCACCAACCAGACTTTCGCGCTCATGGTGTTTCCTCTTCAAATGACGGCGACCGGACGCACTTCGGCGGCCAGCAAACGCTTGATTTCCGGGACGCAGGAACCGCATTGCGTGCCGCATCCCAACTTGTTTTTCAAACCCTGCAGATCCAGACCTTCACCAATACCGGCGCAGACCGCGCTGTGGCTGACGTTCTTGCAGTTGCACAGGGTTTTGTCCGCCACAACCGGCGCGCCGGCATTGCCCGGCGGTGCACTCATCGGTGCCAGCAGCCAGCGCCGCAGTTGTTCGTCGGCGCGACCCTCCAGCCACAGGCCTTGCAACCAGTGCTGAGCGAGGGTTTCGCCAGCAAGGCGAATCGCAGTGATTCGTCCGTTTTCGATGCGTACCCGCTTGCCGATGGCACGGCGTGGATCGTCATAAGCCAGCACCGGCCCCTCGATCAGGGCCAGGCATTGGTCGATTTCATGCAGCAATTGCGGCTCTGGCGCCATAACGCTGGCTGCACGTATCAACAACGCAGGCCGTTCACGTCCGACAAGGCTGATACTTGTGTAGGAAAAAGCCTCACAGAGCGGTCGAAGCGCCTCGAAGTGCCGTTGAACATCGCCCTCGATCAGTGCGAACAGTTGCCATGGCAACTCCACCGGTTCCAGCCGCACACCGCTGTGCTTGAGTTCCGGTTGTTTCGACAAAGGATCAAAAGCCGGCAGGGTCAGGCTGTTCACGCCGCCCTTGAGGAAACGATCGCCCCAGTGCATCGGCAGGAACGCCTGGCCCGGACGTACGCTGTCATCGCTGGCGACCGCCACGATCACCGCGCCCCGACGACTTTTCAGATTCACCAAATCCCCCGACTGCAAGCGGTGGCGGCGCAACTCGTCCGGGTGCAGGCCCAACACCGCTTCGCTGACATGGCCGAACAACTGCGCCGCCGTACCCGTGCGGCTCATACCGTGCCATTGATCACGCAGGCGGCCGGTGATCAGGGTCAGGGGAAAGCGCGCGTCGCGTTGTTCCTTGGCGGCGCGATAGGGATCGGCAACGAATTGCGCGCGCCCGTTCGGCGTAGGAAAGATCCCGTCGCCATACAACCGGGCCGTACCCAGGCGGGCGCCAGCGGGGAAGGGCCATTGCTGTGGCCCCAGCTCATCAATCAATCCGTGGCTGATCCCGGACAAATCCAGATCGCGCCCCCGGGTCAGTTGTTTGTACTCGTCAAACAGCTGCGCCGATTGCTCGAAGGCAAACAGCCCCGGTTGTTGCGGGCGCAGACGTTTCTCCAGGCGTTGTGCGAAATCTACCGTGATCGCCCAGTCCGGACGCGCTTCACCCGGTGCGGCAATAGCTTTGCGTACGTGGGAAATCCGCCGTTCAGAGTTGGTCACCGAACCTTCCTTCTCGCCCCAACTGGCCGCCGGCAACAGCAGGTCGGCAAACGCCGCGGTTTCGGTGGTACGAAACGCTTCCTGCAATACCACGAACGGACAAGCTTCCAGCGCGGCGCGCACGGCGTTCTGGTCCGGCATCGATTGCGCGGGGTTGGTGCAGGCGATCCACAGCGCCTTGATCCGGCCGCTGCGCACCTGTTCAAACAGTTCGATGGCGCTGAGCCCGGTGTTTTCCGGCAGCTTATCCACACCCCAGTACGCTGCCACTTCGGCGCGATGCTCCGGATTGGTCACTTCGCGATGACCGGGCAACAGGTTGGAGAGACTGCCGGTTTCCCGTCCTCCCATGGCATTCGGCTGACCGGTCAAAGAGAAAGGTCCTGCCCCCGGTCGGCCGATCTGCCCGGTGGCCAGGTGCAGGTTGATCAGCGCACTGTTCTTCGCGCTGCCGGCGGTGGACTGGTTCAGGCCCATGCACCACAGCGAGAGAAAACTCGGCGCGGTGCCGATCCATTCGGCGCATTGCTGCAACTGCTCGGCACTGATCCCGCACAGCTGCGAAACCATGGCCGGGGTGTAATCGCGCACCAGACTTTTCAGCCCGGCGAGTCCTTCGGTGTGGGCCTTGATGAAGTCACGGTCGATCCAGTCTTCCCACAACAGCAGATGCAAAATCCCATGGAACAAGGCGACATCGGTGCCCGGCAGAATCGCCAGATGCAGGTCGGCCAGATCGCAGGTGTCGGTGCGTCGAGGGTCGATGACGACGACTTTCATGTGAGGGCGGTGGGACTTGGCTTCTTCGAGGCGGCGAAAAAGTACCGGATGGGCGTAAGCCATATTACTGCCGACGATCACCACGCAATCGCTCGATTCCAGGTCTTCATAGCTGCACGGTGGGGCGTCGGCGCCGAGGCTGCGCTTGTAGCCGACCACCGCCGAAGACATGCACAGCCGCGAATTACTGTCGATGTTGTTGGTACCGACCAGCGCCCGCGCCAGTTTGTTGAAGGCGTAGTAGTCCTCGGTCAGCAACTGCCCGGAGATGTAGAACGCCACGCTGTCCGGGCCGTGTTCAGCGATGGTTTCGGCGAAGACCTGGGTGGCATGGTCCAGCGCGGTGTCCCAGTCGCAGCGGCTGCGCGCCAGGCCTTTGCCCAGGCGCAATTCCGGGTACAACGCCCGGGCCGCAAGATCACCGGTCAGATGCAGGGTCGAGCCTTTGCTGCACAGTTTGCCGAAGTTGGCCGGGTGCGCCGGATCGCCGCTGACGCCGAGGATGCGCTCGCCGTCATGCTCGATCAGCACGCCGCAGCCGACCCCGCAATAGCAGCAGGTCGAGGCGGTCGTCTGGCGGTTCATCAGACGGCGTCCCGCAGGGCCAGTTGCACGCGGCCGTTTTCCACCCGGGCCGGGTGATGATGTGCGCAACCGACGTCCGGCGCCTGGGCTTCGCCGGATTGCAGATCGATCTGCCAGTTATGCAGTGGGCAGGCCACGCGCTTGCCGTAAATCAGGCCTTGGGACAATGGGCCGCCCTTGTGCGGGCAGCGGTCATCGAGTGCGAAGACTTCGTCGTCGCTTGTACGAAAGATCGCAATGTCACCTTTGGGCCCGGCGATGATCCGCGAACCGAGGGCGTTGATCTCTTCCAGGGCACAGATATCGAGCCAGTTCATGCCGGCACCTCCAGGTTTTTCACAGGGATCACGTCGAATTCTTTCTTAAGTTGCGGCTGGGCGAGGCGTTCTTTCCAAGGGTCCTGTTCGAACGACAGGGAGAATTGCAGGCGCTCGTTCAGGGCCTTGCGGCGCTCGGGATCTTCCAGCACGGCTTTCTTGATGTGCTCCATGCCGACCCGTTGCAGGTAATGCACGGTGCGTTCGAGGTAGAAGGCTTCTTCGCGGTACAGCTGCAGGAACGCGCCGTTGTATTCGCGGACCTCCTCGGCAGTCTTGAGCTTGACGAAGAATTCGGCGACTTCGGTCTTGATCCCGCCGTTGCCACCGATGTACATCTCCCAGCCGGAATCGACTCCGATGATTCCTACGTCTTTAATCCCCGCTTCCGAACAGTTGCGTGGGCATCCGGAGACCGCCAGTTTCACTTTGTGCGGCGACCACATGTTGAACAGGTCGTGTTCGAGGTCGATGCCCAACTGGGTCGAATTCTGCGTGCCGAAGCGGCAGAACTCGCTGCCGACGCAGGTTTTCACGGTGCGGATCGATTTGCCGTAGGCGTGGCCCGACGGCATGTCGAGGTCTTTCCACACGCCGGGCAGATCCTGCTTCTTGATCCCCAGCAAGTCGATGCGCTGACCGCCGGTGACCTTGACCATCGGCACCTGATATTTGTCCGCCACGTCGGCGATCCGCCGCAGTTCCGACGGGTTGGTCACGCCGCCCCACATCCGTGGTACCACCGAGTAGGTGCCGTCCTTCTGGATGTTGGCGTGGGCCCGTTCGTTGATCAGGCGCGACTGCGGATCGTCCTTGGCTTCGCCGGGCCAGGTGGAAATCAGGTAGTAGTTGAGGGCCGGCCGGCAAGTGGCGCAACCGTTCGGCGTGCGCCAGTTGAGGTAGCTCATGGTGCCGGCGATGGTCAGCAAATGCTGTTCGCGAATGGCCTGGCGAATCTGGCCATGGTTGAGATCGCTGCAACCGCAGATGGCTTTTTCGCTTTTCGGTTTGACGTCTGCCGCGCCGCCGACGGTGTTGATCAGGATCTGCTCGACCAGGCCGGCGCAAGAGCCACAGGAGCTGGCGGCCTTGGTGTGTTTCTTCACTTCGTCGACGCTGAACAGCCCGTGTTCCTGAATCGCCTTGACGATGGTGCCCTTGCACACGCCGTTACAGCCGCAGACTTCGGCGTTGTCGGCCATGCTCATGGCTTTGTCCTGGCCCTGATGTCCTACGTCGCCAATCGCGTTTTCTCCGAACATTAAGTGATCGCGGATCTCGCCGATGGCGTGATTCTCACGAATCTGCCGGAAATACCAACCGCCATCTGCCGTATCGCCGTACAGACACGCGCCGACCAGCACGTCATCCTTGATCACCAGTTTTTTGTACACCCCGCCGATCGGGTCGGAGAGGGTGATGGTCTCGGTGCCTTCGCCGCCCATGAAGTCGCCGGCGGAAAACAGGTCGATGCCGGTGACTTTCAACTTGGTCGACGTCACTGAGCCCTGATAGCGCGCGAAACCCAGTTGCGCCAAGTGGTTGGCGCAGACCTTGGCCTGTTCGAACAGCGGCGCCACCAGGCCGTAGGCAATGCCACGGTGGCTGGCGCATTCGCCGATGGCATAGATGCGCGGGTCGTAGGTTTGCAGGGTGTCGTTGACCAGAATCCCGCGATTGCACGGGATGCCGGCCTTTTCCGCGAGTTCGGTGTTGGGGCGAATGCCGGCGGCCATGACGACCAGATCGGCAGGAATGATGTCGCCGTTCTTGAATTGCACCGCGCCGACCCGACCATTGCCGGCGTCGTGCAGGGCCTGGGTCTGTTCGCACAGGCGAAAGTGCAGGCCACGGGATTCGAGGGCGGTTTGCAGGAGCTGGCCACTGGTCTTGTCCAGTTGCCGCTCCAGCAGCCATTCACCGAGGTGCACCACGGTGACGTGCATGCCGCGCAGCATCAGGCCGTTGGCCGCTTCGAGCCCGAGCAGACCGCCACCGATCACCACGGCGTGTTTGTGAGTCTTGGCGGTATCGATCATCGCCTGGGTGTCGGCGATGTCGCGGTACCCGATCACGCCCTGCAAGGTGTTCCCGGGGATCGGCAGGATGAACGGGGTCGAGCCAGTGGCGATCAGCAGGCGGTCGTATTCGGCCTCAGTGCCATCCTCGGCGATCACCCGGCGTTTGACCCGGTCGATCTCGACCACTTTGCGGTTGAGCAGCAGTTTGATGCCGTTTTCCAGGTACCAGTCGAGGTCGTTGAGCACGATCTCTTCGAAGGTCTGTTCGCCGGCCAATACCGGCGACAACAGGATGCGGTTGTAGTTGGTGTGCGGTTCGGCGCCGAAGACTGTGATGTCGTACAGCTCGTTGCTGAGCTTGAGCAGTTCTTCCAGGGTACGAACCCCGGCCATGCCATTGCCGATCATCACCAGTTTGAGTTTTTTCATCAGATTCTCCGGGAGCATCGGGCTTGCCTCCTGTGGGCAGTCAGGCCTTGCTCGACAAAAATGGCGCAAACAAAAAAGGCGTCCCGCCAGTTACCTGGCGAGGACGCCTTTGTCCTTGTCCCGTTCTCTCGGGAAGCCCGGCCTTCGTCGTTGAAGGTCGGGCTTTTATGTCAGTTGAAAACGTTAATGCAGTGGCTGTGCCAAGTCGCGGTAAGCCGCGAATTCACTGGGGTAATGCAGGAATTGGCCAGATGTTCATTGTGGTTTTTGCACTGAATGGAAGCGGCACGCCCGTTTATGGAGCGCCGCATCAGCCATGAAACAACAGAAACAGCAGCACCAGATTGCCCAGCAACGCCAGCAACGCCAAAGTCCGCCAGACCTTCAGCGGCTCACGTTCCAGCAAGGGGCGAGGGCGTACGTTCAGGCTGCGGCGCTCACCTTGCTCCAGAATCAACAGCCATTCCTCGGCGGTTTCATAGCGTTGCAAGGGATCGGCCGCCACACCGCGCTCCAGACACTGCGCCAGCCACTCCGGCAGATCCGGGCGATATCGCCCGGCACTCACCGGCACCCCGAAACGCGGGCGCTGGAAGGCTTCGATCTCGCCATAGGGAAAGTGCCCGGTGAGCAGGAAATACAAGGTCACGCCCACCGCATACAGATCCTGTTGCGCGCTGGGTGCTACGCCTTGAAAGGCTTCCGGCGCGATGTAGCTCGGGGATCCGGGCAAGGTCGACGGTGCGTCCTGCGACAGGCCGGGGCAATACGCCAGGCCGAAATCCAGCAGACGCAGCTCGCCGTCGTCCCCCAGATGCAGGTTTTCCGGTTTGATGTCGCGGTGCAGGATCTGCCGTCGATGCAACAGGCCGACTGCCCGCAGCAGACGTTCGGCCAGATCCTGCCATTGAGCCAGTGGCAGCGGGCCGCGTTGTTCAAACAACTGCGCCAGGGTTGTTCCCGAATATTCACGCATCACGTAGTACAAATGCTGACGCTGTCCGGCGCTATGGACTTCAGGAAAATGCCGCCCGGCGACGCGTTTGAGAAACCATTCTTCCGCCAGCAAGGCCTGGCCGGCCTGGGCATCGTCCGCCCATTGTGCGGGCAAGGTTTTCAACAGCCAGGCCTGGCCCTGACCATCGAGCACTCGATACAGCAACGATTGTTGGCTGCGCCCTATAACCTCCTGAACCCGCCAGCCTTCAAAGACCTGACCCGGTTTCAGCTGCGGGGGCAGAGGCCACTGCTGCAAATGAACCAGCGCATCGCCAAGGCTGGCCTCCCCGACGGCATCTACCCGCACCAACAGCGCACTGGCGTTGTCCTGACTGCCGGCCAGGTGCGCAGCGTTGACCAGTGTTTGCGCAGCGCTGTGCAGGTCCGGCTGATCGCGCAAAATTGCGGCGATGGCGGTGTCGCCGAGCGCTGCCCACACGCCATCACTGAGCAGCACGAAACATTCGCCGTCACGCAGCTCGCCGTCGAGAAAATCCAGCACCAGATGCTGATCCAGTCCCAGTGCGCGCTTGAGCACGTGCTGCATGCCCGGCTGATCCCAGACGTGATCCTCGCTGATCCGCTGCAAGGTCGCTGCGTGCCAGCGATAGACCCGGCAATCACCGACGTGCGCCAGGGTAAACCGCCGGCCACGCAGGACCAGTGCACTGATCGTGGTGAGCAGCGGCTGACCGCCACCGTTGGCCTGCAACCAGCGGTTTTGTGCGAGCAACAGACGATCGAGGGCCTGGGCCACGCTCCAGGTTTCCGGGGTGGCGTAGTAATCCAGCGCCAATGCCTGCAAAGTCGAGCGCGCGGCCAGCCCGCCATCGGCGCACTGGCTGACGCCGTCGGCGATGGCGAACAGAAAACCTTTGCTCGCAGCCAGCGCCGGGGCCGGCGTGACCAGGCGCAAGGCATCCTGGTTTTCCGCGCGTGGTCCGGTGGCGCTGGCTTCGGCGAAACTCAGTTGCAGAGCCATTCGGGCCTCAGACCCGGGCAGCGGTCACGGCCGCCGAACCCCAAGTGGTTCGCCAGCGACGTTTGACACCGTGCAGACCGAACCACGCCAATACGCCAAGGCTGGCGAACAACCACAGCGCCAGTTGATAGCTGCCGGTGCTCTGTTTGATCGCGCCCATGCCTGCCGCCAGGGCAAACCCGCCGATGCCGCCGGCCATGCCGATCAGCCCGGTCATCACGCCGATTTCGCGACGGAAACGCTGCGGCACCAGTTGAAAAACCGCGCCATTACCTGCGCCGAGGCCGAGCATGGTGCAGACGAAAAGTGCCAGCGCCGCGTAGGAACTTGGCAGGTTGAAGCCGACCGCTGCAATACAAACCGCTGCAACCGTGTACATCGCCAAGAGGGTGCGGATGCCACCGAAACGGTCAGCCAGCGCGCCGCCCAGTGGACGCATCAGGCTGCCACCGAACACGCAGGCGGCGGTGTAGTAACCGGCGGTCACCGGGCTCAGGCCGTATTGATCGTTGAAGTAGCCGGGCAGGGCGCTGGCCAGGCCGATGAAGCCGCCGAAGGTGACGCTGTAAAAAAACATGAACCACCAGCTGTCGCGATCACCCAGGGCCTTGAAATAGTCGGCCATGGATTTGGCTTTCGGCCGCTCGGGCGCGTTCTTCGCCAGCCAGGCGAACAGCACCAGGGTCAGGATCAGCGGAATCAGGGCGAAACCGAACACATTGCTCCAGCCGAACGCCGCCGCCAAAACCGGGGCAATCAACGCCGCGAACACGGTGCCGGAATTGCCCGCCCCGGCGATGCCCATCGCCTTGCCTTGATGCTCCGGGGGATACCACTGCGAGGCCAGCGGCAGGGCCACAGCGAACGAGGCGCCGGCCATGCCGAGGAACAGGCCAAGCAGCAAAGCCTGTTCATAACTGTGGATGCCGAGTTTCCAGGCGCCGAGCAGCGCGCAGATCACGATCACCTGACCGATCAGCCCGGCGGTTTTCGGCGACAGGCGATCGGCGAGCATGCCCATCGCAAAGCGCAGCACCGCGCCGGCCAGAATCGGCGTCGCCACCACGAGCCCGCGCTGTTGGGTGGTCAGATGCAGGTCGGCGGCAATCTGCACCGCCAGCGGGCCGAGCAGGTACCAGACCATGAAGCTCAGGTCGAAATACAGGAAGGCCGCGAACAGAGTCGGGGTGTGGCCGGATTTCCAGAAGCTTTTATTCATCGCGCACCTCAGCTGTAGAGAATCTCGAGAAGGAGTCAGAACCAGCACAGTGGGGCGCCGCCACGGCCGCACCACCGGCCCCGGGCTGTGGGGCCAAAACGCAAAAACGCCGCTACCCGGATCGCCGAAGGGGGCGAAGAAGGTGAGCGACGTCTTTGTCGTGGGTGGGGCAACCGCCGTTGGTTACCTGTGCGTAATGCTTAGCGAGATTTGTGCCAGATCGGTGTGGCTTGTTTCCACGCTTTGCGTGCAAACGCATCCGTCACGTTCAGAAGCGGACGCGGAGCGTCCATGGCTGCATTCCCACGCGGAGCGTGGGAACGATCAATGTGGGGGAGCACTTCAGCCCAGCAACTCGCTCATGGCAATGATCTGTTCAGCGACCTGAATCAGTTTCTGCTGACGGCTCATGGCCTGGCGGCGCATCAGGGTGTAGGCCTCTTCTTCGTTGCAGTCCTTCATTTTCATCAGTAACCCCTTGGCCAGTTCGATGCGCTTGCGCTCGGCCAGTTGCTGGTCGCGGGCCTGTAGCTGGGCGCGCAAGGCCTGATCGCTTTCGAAGCGGGCCATGGCCACATCGAGAATCGGCTGCAAGCGTTGTGCGTGAATGCCTTCAACAATGTAGGCACTGACCCCGGACTTGATCGCCTGACGCATCACGCCAGGATCATGTTCGTCGGTGAACATCACGATCGGCCGGGGCTGGTCGCGGCTGACCAGCACCACTTGCTCCATTACATCGCGGCTCGGTGACTCGGTATCGATCAGGATTACGTCCGGACGCACCGTTTCGACGCGCGCCGGCAGGTCGATGGTCAGACCCGACTCGTCGATCACCTCGAAACCGGCCTCGGTCAGCGCGGCTTTCAGGCGTCCGACTTTTTTCGCGGTGTCGTTGATCAGCAGAATGCGCAACATGTTCGCGGTCTCCTGTCAGCGCTGGGCGAGAAGGGGCGCGCTGTCGCTCAGCGCGTGCAGCTTGAAGCTTCGGGCATAGGCGGCCGGGTCGCTGCCGTCCCAGATTTTGCCGTCGATCAACTGGCTGCTGCGCATGTCCTTGCCCCGGGCCGCGACGCCCATGGCAGTCGCCGCGTCGCGATAGATCTCCAGTTGTTGCACCTGACGGGCGACGGCGAGGTAATCCGGGTCATCGCGCAGCAAACCCCAGCGGCGGAACTGGGTCATGAACCACATCCCATCTGACAGGTACGGCAGATTCACCGCGCCATCGTCATGAAAACGCAGTGCGTGCGGATCCTGCCAGCGATGACCGAGGCCATCGTCGTAGTCGCCGAGAAAGCGCGGTTCGATGCAGGACAGCGGGGCGTCGAGGTATTCCGCCGCGCTCAGCAACTGGGCGGTGCTGCGGCGGTTTTCCGGGCTTTCTTCGATGAAGCGGCTGGCCTCGAGGATCGCCATCACCAGCGCGCGGGCGGTGTTGGGATATTGGTCGACGAAGGCGCGGGTGCAGCCAAGGACTTTCTCCGGGTGATCGGGCCAGATGGTCTGGCTTGTCGCCAATGTGAAGCCGAGATCCTGCTGTACGGCGCTGGCCGCCCACGGCTCGCCGACGCAGAAGCCATCAATGCGTCCGGCTTGCAAGTGCGCGACCATTTGCGGCGGCGGCACGACCACGCTGTCGACATCCTGCAACGGATGAATGCCCTGGCTCGCCAGCCAGTAATAAAGCCACATGGCATGGGTGCCGGTCGGGAAGGTCTGGGCGAAGGTCAGTTTTGCGCGGGTTTGGTGCACATGCCGGTGCAGCGCTTCAGGACCGGTCACGCCCAGGCCCTGCAAACCGTGGGACAGGTTGAGGCTCTGACCGTTCTGGTTCAGGCCCATCAGCACCGCCATGTCGGTCGGCGCGACACCGCCGATGCCCAGGTGCACCGCGTAGATCAGGCCGTAGAGGCTGTGGGCGGCATCGAGGTCGCCGCTGACCAGGTTGTCCCGCAGGTTGGCCCAGGAGCTTTGGCGCTTGAGGTTCAGGGTCAGGCCGTAAGGCTGGGCAAAGCCTTGGGTGGCGGCGACCACCAGCGAGGCGCAGTCGCTCAAGGCCATGAAGCCGAGGTTGATCGCGCTTTTTTCCGGGGCATCGCTGCCGTTGACCCAGGCCAGCGGCCCGGCGGAGGTTAGAGTCATAAAAGCCACCCTCAAAAAAAACGTCGTCCTAGGCTTTGCCCGCGCAAAACCGAGAGACGACGCCATTGTCCTTGCCTGCACGCCACCATTGGCCTGCGGGCTGATGCCGGGGAGGGTGCAAGGCATATGCCATGCGCACGGATTTACCCGTGCGCCTCGCGCGGTGGGGCGATGCCCGGCTATAATCGCCGCCTCTTTTCGCCGCCCGAGTCATAGCCGCCCATGTACACCCTGGCCCGTCAGCTGTTGTTCAAACTTTCCCCGGAAACCTCCCACGATCTGTCGCTGGATCTGATCGGCGCGGGCGGGCGTTTGGGCCTCAACGGCTTGCTGTGCAAGGCTCCGGCGTCGCTGCCGGTGAATGTCATGGGCCTGCAATTCCCGAACCCTGTCGGTCTGGCGGCCGGTCTGGACAAGAACGGCGCGGCCATCGACGGCTTCGCGCAGCTGGGTTTCGGTTTTGTCGAAATCGGCACCGTGACCCCGCGCCCGCAGCCGGGCAACCCGAAACCACGGATTTTCCGCCTGCCGGAAGCCGAGGCGATCATCAATCGCATGGGGTTCAACAACCTCGGTGTGGATAACCTGCTGGCGCGGGTGGCGGCGGCCAAATACAAGGGCGTGCTGGGGATCAACATCGGCAAGAACTTCGACACCCCGGTCGAGCGCGCGGTTGAGGACTATCTGATCTGCCTGGACAAGGTCTACGCCCACGCCAGTTACGTCACGGTCAACGTCAGTTCGCCGAACACTCCGGGCCTGCGCAGCCTGCAATTCGGCGATTCGCTCAAGCAATTGCTGGCAGACCTGGCCACCCGCCGCGCCGAACTGGCCCTGCGCCACGGCAAACATGTACCGCTGGCGATCAAGATCGCGCCGGACATGACCGACGAAGAAACCGCGCAAGTCGCCCAGGCGTTGATCGAAACCGGGATGGACGCGGTGATCGCCACCAACACCACCCTCAGCCGCGTGGGTGTCGAAGGCATGGAACACGGTGACGAGGCGGGCGGTCTGTCCGGCGCTCCGGTGCGTGAGAAGAGCACCCACACCGTGAAAGTGCTGGCGTCCGAGCTGGGCGGCAAGCTGCCGATCATCGCGGCGGGCGGCATCACCGAAGGCAAGCATGCGGCCGAGAAGATCGCTGCCGGCGCGAGCCTGGTGCAGATTTATTCCGGCTTCATCTACAAGGGCCCGGCGCTGATCCGCGAATCGGTGGACGCCATCGCCGCCAAACGCTGATCCTTTGTGAGAGCGAGCTTGCTCGCGATGGCGTCCGTTCAGTCAACATTTCGTGTGACTGATGCACCGCCATCGCGAGCAAGTCGAGTCGTCGCAACGTCGCTCCCACAGGTTTTGTGTATGGCATAAATAATGTGGCAGGCATAAAAAAGGGCTCCTCGAAGGAGCCCCTGGGCCGTGGCCCGCCGTCCGGGAAGGACGTGCATGGTGATCAGGTTTTTACGAAATCAGATTGTCGTGTCGCAATAAGTGCCCTGTGTCAGCCGACGGCGTGAAGTTCGTTGAGTCTGTGGATTCCCGCAGTGCCGGTCATACCGTCCCAGTTGTCGCCGCGTCCTTCTCGCCAGCCGTTGATCCAGGCTTGACGTACCGACGGTAGAGTAAATGGGCAAAGCTCACGGGATTTGCCACCAACGCCATATTGATATCCGCGCAAAAAAGCTCTTTCCAACGGATCACGCTTAAGTCTTCTCATAGGGTGTTTCCCTCACTTGTTGACTGTTTTTGTCGCGTCGACCTCAATTGAGGTCTGGCAGAAAAACTCTGCCGTTGGCGGCTCGCTGCCGGCGTGGCGAGCCAAGGTGTTGACGCCGTTGCGACGTCAACCTGTGTGCAGTTCTAACCAATGAGTCACATCGATGGAATGACCGTTTTGTCATAAGGACGTAACGAAAAAGATGCTATGGCCATAAGTAACCGCGTATTTATCCAGTGTTTATTGGCCAAACCCCGGTATGATCGGCCCCGCGCTGGATGATGAGGTTAATCCTTTAGTGAGAATGACCCACGTTTACGCTGGGTTACTATTCGACGAAGGGTTGCTTTGAGTCATTTTGTTGCTTCAACTTCTTTATCTGTCCCGGCATCTAAGCTCTTTTAACCCGAGCAGCGGGGATGGAACGGCACACCTTCGTGCCACGCGGGCGTTCTTGTAGAAAAGCGCCTGATTGAAAACCGGACCGGCAATGCGTTGCCGGTTCATTAGCCAAAGGCTGTGAAAAAACCATGTCCGACCGTTTCGAACTCTTCCTCACTTGCCCCAAAGGCCTTGAAGGCCTGCTCATCGAGGAAGCCGTCGGGCTTGGCCTTGAAGAGGCCCGCGAACACACCTCCGCCGTGCGTGGCATGG
This sequence comes from Pseudomonas sp. 1, assembly GCF_056626735.1. Taxonomy (NCBI): domain Bacteria; kingdom Pseudomonadati; phylum Pseudomonadota; class Gammaproteobacteria; order Pseudomonadales; family Pseudomonadaceae; genus Pseudomonas; species Pseudomonas sp. 1. The sequence goes on from NZ_JBWXMQ010000011.1 coordinate 45,318, forward strand.
CGACCATGGAAACCGCTTATCGTCTGTGCCTCTGGTCGCGTCTGGCCAACCGGGTGCTGCTGGTGCTCAAGCGTTTCCCGATGAAAAACGCCGAAGACCTGTACCACGGCGTACTCGACCTCGACTGGCAGGATCACATGCTGGCCGACGGCACCCTGGCCGTGGAATTCAGCGGCCACGGTTCAGGCATCGACAACACTCACTTCGGCGCCCTGAAGGTCAAGGACGCCATCGTCGACAAACTCCGCACCCCGCAGGGCGACCGACCAAGCATCGACAAGCTCAACCCGGACCTGCGCATTCACCTGCGTCTGGATCGCGGCGAAGCGATTCTGTCCCTCGACCTTTCCGGCCACAGCCTGCACCAGCGCGGCTACCGCTTGCAGCAGGGCGCTGCGCCGCTGAAGGAAAACCTCGCGGCCGCGATCCTGATCCGTTCCGGCTGGCCGCGCATTGCCGCCGAAGGTGGCGCGCTGGCTGACCCGATGTGTGGTGTCGGCACGTTCCTGGTAGAAGCCGGCATGATCGCCGCCGATATGGCGCCGAACCTGCGTCGCGAGCAATGGGGCTTCACCGCCTGGCTCGGTCACGTACCGGCGCTGTGGAAAAAACTCCACGAAGAAGCCGTCGAGCGCGCCGCCGCCGGTCTGGCCAAACCACCGCTGTGGATCCGTGGTTATGAAGCCGACCCACGGCTGATTCAGCCAGGCCGCAACAACGTCGAGCGCGCCGGCCTGAGCGAGTGGATCAAGATCTATCAGGGCGAAGTCGCGACCTTCGAACCGCGTCCGGATCAGAACCAGAAAGGTCTGGTCATCTGCAATCCGCCGTACGGTGAGCGTCTGGGTGATGAAGCCAGCCTGTTGTACCTCTACCAGAACCTTGGCGAGCGTCTGCGTCAGGCCTGCCTGAACTGGGAGGCGGCGGTGTTCACCGGTGCACCGGACCTCGGCAAGCGCATGGGCATCCGCAGCCACAAACAGTATTCGTTCTGGAACGGCGCGCTGCCGTGCAAGCTGCTGTTGATCAAAGTCCTGCCGGATCAGTTTGTCACTGGCGAGCGCCGTACTCCGGAGCAACGTCAGGCCGAGCGCGAGCAAGCCGCTTACGACCAGACGCCGAACGAGCCGCAAGAGCGCAAGTTCAACAAGAACGGCAACCCGATCAAACCGACGCCGGCCCCGGCGCCAGTGATCGAGCAGCCGCGCCTGAGCGAAGGCGGGCAGATGTTTGCCAACCGCCTGCAAAAGAACCTCAAGGCGTTGGGCAAGTGGGTCAAGCGCGAAGGCATCGATTGCTACCGCGTCTACGATGCGGACATGCCGGAATACGCGATGGCCATCGACCTGTACCACGACTGGGTGCACGTTCAGGAGTACGCCGCGCCGAAGTCGATCGACCCGGAAAAGGCCTCGATCCGCATGTTCGATGCGTTGGCGGCCATCCCGCAGGCGCTGAACATCGACAAGAGCCGCGTGGTGGTCAAGCGCCGCGAGCGTCAGAGCGGCACCAGGCAGTACGAGCGTCAGGCGGCCCAGGGCAAGTTCAATGAAGTGACCGAGGGCGGCGTGAAGTTGCTGGTCAACCTCACCGATTACCTCGACACCGGACTGTTCCTCGATCACCGGCCGATGCGCATGCGGATCCAGAAAGAGGCCGCCGGCAAGCGCTTCCTCAACCTGTTCTGCTACACCGCGACCGCTTCCGTCCACGCAGCCAAGGGTGGCGCGCGCAGTACCACCAGCGTCGACCTGTCGAAAACCTACCTCGACTGGGCGCGCCGCAACTTGTCGCTCAACGGCTTCTCCGACAAAAACCGTCTGGAGCAGGGCGACGTGATGGCGTGGCTGGAAAACTGCCGCGAAGAGTACGACCTGATCTTCATCGATCCACCGACCTTCTCCAACTCCAAGCGCATGGAAGGCATCTTCGACGTGCAGCGTGACCAGGTGCAGTTGATCGACCTGGCCATGGCGCGCCTGGCAGCGGGCGGGGTGTTGTACTTCTCCAACAACTTCCGCAAGTTCCAGCTCGAGGACAACCTGGCCGAGCGTTACGCGGTCGAGGAAATCACCGCCAGCACCATCGACCCGGATTTCGCCCGCAACGGCAAGATCCATCGCGCCTGGAAAATCACGGCTCGTTGACACTCTGCAAAATTGGATCCACAGAGCCTTGATTTTTAAAGGCTCTTGGATCCGTCCAGAGCTAGCCAAATTAGTGGCTAATAGCTATAACTCACACACGGCCGATGGGGTTTTTCCCGCAGATGCTGACGTAGTGAGTGGCTTTTATGTCGTTGCACCCCGTGCGCCCGAAGATATTGGGTTTCATCAGCGAAGAAGTCTCGGCCTGGCTGGTCGCGCTGCTGGTATTGCTCGCCGGCGGGATTCTCACGGGGCTGCTCGCCTGGGGCACCCTCAATCAGTTTCACAGCCAGTTGCGCCAACGCTTTCAGCTACTGGCCAACGAGCGCTACAGCCGCATCGAAGAACGTTTTCAGGATCAGGAGCAACGCCTCGATGGCCTGCGACGGTTCTTCGCCAACTCCGAATCGGTGTCCCGCGCCGAATTCGACGGCTACACCCGACCTTTGTTACTGCGTACCCAGGCCTATTCGTTCGCCTTGCGGGTGAGCGGCGCCGAGCGTGCAGCGTTCGAGAAACAGGTGCGAGACGAGGGCCTGACCACCTTCAGCGTGCGCGAACTCAATGCACGCGGCGAACTGCAACTGGCCGCGGCTCGCGATGAATACGTCGTGGTGGTGTACAGCCAGACCCAGAGTCGGCTCGGATCTCCGCTGGGGTATGACTTGCTGGCGCAACCTTTGCGCCGATCGACCCTTGAACGGGCTGACCAGCTGCACGGGCTGGCGGTTTCGCAGCCGATGCATCTGGTGTCTATCGAGCCGGCTTATGCACGCGGCGTCCTGCTGGTCGCGCCAGTGGTTCGTCAGGGCGAAAACGTCTCTTTCGGTTATGTGATGGCAGTGATCAGCATGCGTCAACTGCTGGCGGACGGCTTGCCGGACGCACTCAATGACTATCTGTCAGTGCGCATTCTCGATCTGTCCAACAGCGATCAACATGAAGTGTTGTTCGAGTCGACCAATGAACCGGCGACAAGCGATCTGTCCGCCACCCGGCTGGTGCGCATGGCCGATCACGACTATCAGGTGGATATTCTTCCCAGCGAAGCGTTCATGCAGGCCAACCATTCGTCGGTTGGCAGCGTGGTGGTGCTGGGCGGATTGCTCAGTCTCCTGCTGAGCGCGCTGCTTTATGTGCTGGTCAGTCAGCGCCAGCGCGCGTTGCGCATGGTCGAGTTGCGCACTCAGGAACTGCATGAGCGTGAACAGGAACTGCGCGGCACTCACGGCCAGTTGCGCGGGGTGCTGAACGCGGCAACCCAGGTTGCAATCATCGCCACCGATCTGCGCGGCGTGATCAACACCTTCAACCCCGGCGCCGAGCAGATGCTCGGTTATCACAGCAACGAAGTGGTCGGCCACATGACCCTGGAAAATCTGCACTTTCCACGGGAACTGGTGGCTCGTGCGGCGGAGCTCAGCACCCGTTATGGCAAGGTCATTCCGACCTGTCAGGCGATGCTGGTGGAGGGCGGCGAAGTCGGCGGGCACGAAGCGCGGGAGTGGACGCTGGTACGCAAGGATGGCAGCCACCTGCCGGTGAACATGCTTGCCACACCGGTGCTGGACGAGCAGGGGCTGTGGGTCGGACACCTGGCGATCTGCATCGACATCACCGAGCGCAAGCGCGTGCACGAAGCGCTGGCCGCACGGGACGTGCTGTTGAAGAAGCTCAGCGCCCACGTTCCCGGCGGGATCTATCAATTCAAAATGGAGTTCGACGGGCGCTTCAGTGTGATCTACGCCAGCGACGGGATTCGCGAAATCTACGAGCTGGAGCCGGACGTGCTGCTGCTCAACGCCGAAGCGATCTTCACCCGCATCCATCCGCAGGACGTCAGTCGTGTGCGCAAGTCGATCCGCGCCTCGGCGGACAACCTCAGTCCGTGGCGCGAGGAATACCGCGTGCAGTTGCCCGAACGCGGCCTGCGCTGGGTTCGTGGCGAGGCGACCCCGGAGGAACTGCCGGGCGGCGGCGTGCTGTGGCACGGTTACATTTCCGACATCTCCGATCTGAAGCGCGTCGAAGAAGAGTTGCGTGCATTGTCGGTGACCGACGCTCTGACCGGGATTCACAACCGGCGCTATTTCCAGGAGCGCCTGACCACCGAAATGGCGCGGGTAGAGCGTGGCGGCGGTGAGTTGTCGGTAATCATGCTCGACATCGACCACTTCAAACGGATCAACGATCAGTACGGTCATGCGGTGGGCGACCGCGTGTTGCAGGCGGTCTGCGAGCGCATCGGCCATCGTCTGCGGCGTACCGACGTGTTCTGCCGGTTGGGCGGCGAGGAGTTCATGGTGCTGTGCCCGGACATCGACGGTGATCACGCCCTCATGCTGGCCGAAGAGTTATGGCACAGCCTGCGCAGTGCGCCGATCGACGTGGTGGGGGTGGTGACGGCCAGTTTCGGGATTGCCAGCTGGCGACCGGGAGAGGGCGCGGACGCGCTGTTGCTGCGGGCGGATTCCGGGGTGTATGCGGCGAAGCAGGGCGGACGGGATCGGGTCGAGCGGCAGATGAACTGAGCCCCTCTGCCACCTGATCGTTCCCACGCTCTGCGTGGGAATGCCTCCGGGGGCGCTCCGCGTCCAGTGACGCAGAGCGTCACGGGCTGTATTCCCACGCGGAGCGTGGGAGCAATCATTTACAGGGTTACAAAACCGAAGCGGTCTGCGGCGTCCGCGGCTGTTTATACAGATCCAGCAGCACCTGATCCAGCACCGACGAGGCGCCGAACGGGGCCTTGTCGTTGAGGATCGCCACCACCGCCCAGGTGTTGCCGTTGACGTCGCGGCTGAAGCCGGCAATCGCCCGTACGGTGTTCAGGGTACCGGTCTTGACGTGGGCTTCGCCGCGCATCGCGGTGGTCTTCAGGCGTTTGCGCATGGTGCCGTCGGTGCCGGCAATCGGCAGCGAGCTGATGTATTCGGCAGCATATGGGCTGTGCCAGGCCGCTTGCAGCATGTTGGCCATTTCCCGGGCGCTGACTCGCTCGGAACGCGACAGACCGGAGCCGTTCTCCATCACCAGGTGCGGCGCGGTGATGCCTTTCTTCGCCAGCCACTGACGGACCACGCGTTGCGCAGCCTTGGCGTCATCGCCATCGGCGTCGTTGCGGAATCTCTGGCCCAGGCTCAGGAACAGTTGCTGAGCCATGGTGTTGTTACTGTATTTGTTGATGTCGCGGATGATTTCCGCCAGATCCGGCGAGAACGCCCGGGCCAGCACTTTGGCGCTGCTCGGGGTCGGGGCCAGACGATCCTTGCCCTGGATGCTGCCGCCCAGTTCCTTCCAGATCGCCCGCACGGCGCCGGCGGTGTAGGTTGCGTGGTCGAGCAGCGACAGATAAGTCTGCGAGCTGCAGCCTTCGCCCAATTGGCCGGCCACGGTCACGGTCACGCTGCCATCGGCCTGCGGCACCGGGTTGTAGCGCACGCCGCCGGTGCATTGTTTGGAATTGAGTGCCTTGACGGTGTTTTGGATATTGATGCTGGCAATCGGCGGCTCGACCGAGATCAACACCCGGCCATTGTCATTGCGGGCCACGAAACGCAGGGCCTTGAGGTTGACCAGCAGCGAATCCGGCTTGACCAGAAACGGCTTGTTCTCGTCGTTGCCGTCATCGTTGAATTCCGGCAGTTGCGGCTGCACAAAGAAGCTGCGATCCAGTACCAGATCACCGGTGACCTGAGTCACGCCGTTGGCGCGCAGGTCGCGCATCAGCAGCCAGAGTTTTTCCATGTTCAGTTTCGGATCGCCACCACCCTTGAGGTAGAGGTTGCCGTTGAGAATCCCGCCGTTAAGGTCGCCGTCGGTGTAGAACTCGGTTTTCCACTGGTGGTTGGGGCCGAGCATTTCCAGCGCCGCGTAAGTGGTGACCAGCTTCATGGTCGAGGCCGGGTTGACCGACACGTCGGCGTTGTACACGGTCGGCGTGCCCGGGCCGTCCAGCGGCACCATCACCAGCGACAGGGCAGTGGGCTGCAGCTTGCTGGCCTTGAGGGCTTTTTCGACGTTGGGGGTCAGGGCGGTGTTGATGGTGGCAGCGGAGACGGGCAGGGCCAGCGGGAGAAGAAGACCGGCCAGGAGCAGAGGACGCAACGATTTGATCATATGAAATAAAACCCTACAGCCGAGGGGAAAAAAGACGAGGACATGGATGAAAAGGCCCTCAGTGGTCATGAAAGTGTCGGCATTATGCCCCAAGGTGTAACAGCTTGTGCCTTTCGCAAGGGCGTCAATTCGTTATTTTTTTACAGGCGGTCGTACGCACGTCCCGGATAGGCGGGCAATCGCCGCCTTAAACTGGTAAAGTGCCGGCCGTTATTACTTAAGAGGATTGTTCCAATGGCGACTAACCGTTCCCAGCGTCTGCGCAAAAAACTGTGCGTCGATGAATTTCAAGAGCTGGGTTTCGAACTGAACCTGGACTTCAAAGAAGATCTGTCCGAAGAAGCCATTGATGCTTTCCTCGAAGCTTTCATCAAAGAAGCCATGGACGCCAATGGTCTGGGCTATGTCGGCGGCGAAGGCTTCGGTCTGGTTTGCCTGCAGAAGCGTGGTTCGGTTTCCGAAGAGCAGCGCGCTGCCGTGGAAGCCTGGCTGAAAACCCGCACCGAGCTGACCAAGACTGAAATCAGCCCGCTGCTGGACGTCTGGTATCCGGAAAAGCCGATCAACAAGGCTTGATTCCGAAATGAAGAACGGCGACCCGAAGGTCGCCGTTTTTTTATGCCTTTCGCCAGTTGAGGATCAGCAAGGTCAACACCCCCGCGACAATCCCCCAGAAGGCCGAACCGATGGAAAACAGCGTCAGCCCCGACGCCGTGACCATGAAGGTGATCAGCGCCGCTTCCCGTTCCTTCACTTCGGTCATGGCGATGCTCAAGCCGTTGATGATCGAGCCGAACAGGGCCAAAGCGGCAATCGACAGCACCAATTCCTTGGGCAGCGCGGCAAACAGCGCCGCCAGTGTGGCGCCGAACACCCCGGCAATCCCGTAGAAAATCCCGCACCACACGGCTGCCGTGTAGCGTTTGTTGCGATCCTCATGGGCATGCGGCCCGGTGCAGATCGCCGCGCTAATCGCTGCGAGGTTGATGCCGTGGGAACCGAACGGCGCCAGCAGCAGCGACGCGATGCCGGTGGCGGTGATCAGCGGCGAGGCCGGAACGTTGTAGCCATCGGCCCGCAATACGGCGATGCCGGGCATGTTTTGCGAGGTCATCGCTACCACAAACAGCGGGATGCCGATGCTGATGGTCGCGGCCAGGGAAAAATGCGGCGTGGTCCAGACCGGTGTCGCCACCTCCAGGTGAAAACCGCTGAAGTCCAGCAACCCCATGACGCCTGACAGCGCGGTGCCGATCAGCAGCGCAGCGAGCACCGCATAACGGGGCGACAGGCGTTTAACGATCAGATAAGTGAAGAACATCCCCAGCACCAGGCCGGTGCGGTGCTGCGCGGCGACGAAAATTTCGCTGCCGATCTTGAACAGAATCCCTGCCAGCAGCGCCGCGGCGAGGGAGGCCGGGATCTTTTTCACCAGCCGTTCGAAGCTGCCGGTCAAGCCGCAAATGGTCACCAGCACCGCGCAGGTGATATAGGCGCCAATCGCTTCGCCATAGGTCACGCCGCCAAGGCTGGTGATCAACAGCGCCGCGCCGGGCGTCGACCAGGCGATGGTGATCGGCGTGCGATAACGCAGCGACAGGCCGATCGAGCACACCGCCATGCCGATGGATATCGCCCAGATCCACGAAGAAATCTGCCCGCTGGTCAGGCCCGCCGCTTGCCCTGCCTGGAACATCAGCACCAGCGAACTGGTGTAGCCGGTCATCATCGCGATGAACCCGGCGACGATGGCGGAGGGCGATGTGTCCGCCAGCGGGCGCAGTCGGGTGTGGGTAATTTCGTTCATGACAGCGGTATTCCTTGTACCAATGAAGATATTTGCTGCTATGCGAAACCCTTGTGGGAGCGAGCTTGCTCGCGATGACGGCGGAACAGTCGACATTAGAGTTGAATGTCCAACCGCTATCGCGAGCAAGCTCGCTCCCACAGGGATCGCGGATTCTGCGATCAAGCCTAAACTCAAACGTAACGAAGCGTTGCAATACAGCCAAAGCCACAAACAGCCGTACAGTCGTGTTGCCACCTTCCATTGTGTACAATCGCGCTGTTTTTTACGCGATACTTGCCAGCGACCCACTGTGCCGTATTACAGTCACGGTCAATTCGCCGCCGTTCTTCCCGACTCGAGTGCCCATGAACGAACAGTTGCAACCCCTCAAGAAACAACCGCGAGCAGGCAAAGCCGGCCGCAGCGGAACCCAGGACGACATTGTCTATGCGCATATCTTCGAGGCCATCCTCGAACAGCGCCTGGCGCCCGGCACAAAGTTGAGCGAAGAAGCGCTGGGGGAAATTTTCGGGGTCAGCCGCACCATCATTCGCCGCGCGCTCTCGCGTCTGGCCCATGAAGGCGTGGTGCTGTTGCGGCCGAACCGTGGCGCGGTCGTCGCCAGCCCGAGCGTTGAAGAGGCGCGTCAGGTGTTTCTCGCCCGGCGTCTGGTGGAGCGCGCGATCACCGAGCTGGCAGTGCAACACGCCACCGCCGAGCAGATCGCCGAATTGCGCCAGATGGTCAACGACGAGCGCGACAGCTTCTCCCGTGGCGATCGCGGCGCCGGCATCCGTCTCTCGGGTGAATTCCACCTGAAACTGGCCGAGGCAGCGAAGAATGCGCCGTTGATCAGTTTCCAGCGCAGCCTGGTTTCGCAGACGTCGCTGATCATCGCTCAATATGAAAGCGGCAACCGTTCGCACTGTTCCTACGACGAGCACACCCAGTTGATCGACGCCATCGAAGCGCGCAACGGCGAGCTGGCGGTGGACCTGATGATGCATCACATGGATCACATCGACAGCAAGCTCAACCTCGACGAAGAAAGCGCTTCGGACGATCTGCATGCAGTGTTCTCGCACCTGTTGCAGACCAAGAAGCCGGGGCGGCCGGCGGTCAAGCTCTGAGGCGAATCGACAGGCAATAAAAATCCCCCGGACTGCAAAGTGCCGGGGGATTTTTTTGCTCTCCTGATCGTTCCCACGTCGAGGCGTCGAACCGTCCGCGTGGGAATGCAGCCCGTGACGCTCCGCGTCACTGGACGCGGAGCGTCCCCAGAGGCATTCCCACGCAGAGCGTGGGAACAATCGAGCAATCAGTTAGCGCTGGTGCACCAGCGCGCCCGCCGCGTAGGTCTGAGCTATGGTGCGGTCATCGCCCAGGGTCATCAGTACGAACAGCGTTTCAGCAATGTTGTTGGCCTGCTTCAAGCGATAGCTCATCAGCGGCGTGGCGTTGTAGTCCAGCACCAGGAAGTCGGCGTCGGAGCCCGGTTGCAGGTTGCCGATCTTGTCTTCCAGACGCAGGGCCCGCGCGCCACCGAGGGTGGCGAGGTACAGCGACTTGAACGGGCTCAGGCGTGCGCCTTGCAACTGCATCACCTTGTAGGCTTCGTTCAGGGTTTGCAGCAACGAAAAACTGGTGCCGCCGCCGACGTCAGTCCCGAGCCCGACGTTCAGTTTGTGCTTCTCGGCCATCGGCAGGTTGAACAGGCCGCTGCCGAGGAAGAAGTTCGAGGTCGGGCAGAACGCGACCGCCGAACCGGTCTGCGCCAGGCGTGCGCATTCGTCGTCGCACAGATGCACGCCGTGGGCGAACACCGAGCGCTCGCCGAGCAATTGGTAGTGATCGTAGACGTCCAGATAGCCCTTGCGCTCCGGAAACAGCTCCTTGACCCACTCGACTTCCTTGAGGTTTTCGCTGATGTGGGTCTGCATGTACAGATCCGGGTATTCGCTGAGCAACTGACCGGCGAGCGTCAGCTGTTCCGGGGTGCTGGTCGGGGCGAATCGCGGGGTGACGGCATAGTGCAGACGGCCCTTGCCGTGCCAGCGCTCGATCAGCGCCTTACTGTCGACGTAGCTCGATTCCGGGGTGTCGGTCAGGTAGTCCGGCGCGTTGCGGTCCATCATCACTTTGCCGGCGATCATCCGCAGGTCCAGTTTCTCTGCCGCTTCGAAGAACGAGTTCACCGATTGCGGATGCACGCTGCCGAACACCAGCGCGGTGGTGGTGCCGTTGCGCAGCAGTTCCTTGATGAAGATGTCCGCCACTTCATCGGCGTGGGCCTTGTCGGCGAACTGGCTTTCGCACGGGAAGGTGTAGGTGTTCAGCCAGTCCAGCAGTTGCTCGCCGTAGGCGCCGACCATGCCGGTCTGCGGCAGGTGGATGTGGGTGTCGATGAAGCCCGGGGTGATCAGCGCATCCTTGTGATGCGTGATCTCGATGTCCGCCGGCAGGGTCGGCAGCAGTTCGCTGGCGTGGCCGAGGGCGCTGATCTTGCCGCCATCGACCACCAGCAGGCCATCCTCGAAATACTCGTAGGAGGCTTCGATGCCGACCTCGGCAGGGTCGGCGATGCTGTGCAGGATGGCGGCGCGGTAGGCTTTGCGAGTCAGAGGCATGAGGGTTCTCTAATCAGTTTGAGGCTTTGAGTGTGGCGGCCTGACTGCGCCGGGAAACCGGCAGCAGTTTGGCAATCGGTTCGGCGCTGGCGGTGTGCTGGCCGAAATTGGCGTTATAGGTGGCGATGATTTCGCCGGCGATGGAGATAGCGATTTCTACAGGCAACTTGCCTTTGACTTCACCGATGCCCATCGGGCAGCGCATGCGTTGCACGACGCTGGCGTCGAAACCACGGTCACGCAGGCGATGTTCGAACTTGGCCCGTTTGGTTTTCGAGCCGATCAGGCCGAACCAGGTGAAGTCGTTGCGCTTGAGGATCGCGGCGGTTAGTTCCAGATCCAGCTGATGGTTGTGGGTCATGACGATGCAATAGCTGCCGGCGGGCAGGTCGTCGATTTCATCCACAGGCTCCTCGGCGACGATTTTGCGCACGCCGTGGGGAATCTGCTCGGGGAATTCCTCCTCCCGGGAATCGATCCAGCGCACCCGGCAGGGCAGGCTGGCGAGCAAGGGCACCAGTGCGCGACCGACATGACCGGCGCCGAACACGGCGATCTGCGCCTGCACCTGGCCCATCGGTTCGAACAGCAGCACCGTCGCGCCGCCGCAGCACTGGCCCAGACTGGCGCCGAGGCTGAAGCGCTCCAGATGGGTGTCCTGCTTGCCGCTGGCGAGCATCTCGCGAGCGATCTGCATGGCTTTGTATTCCAGGTGCCCGCCACCGATGGTGTCGAACGTCTGGCGGGCGCTGACGACCATTTTCGAGCCGGCATTGCGCGGCGTCGAGCCGAGCTCTTCGATGATCGTCACCAGAACACAGGGTTCGCCCTGGTTCTGCAGGTCGGCGAGGGCGTCGATCCAGTTGTACATATCTCACCTCTCAGATCGTTCCCACGTCGAGGCGTCGAACCGTCGCGTGGGAATGCATCACTGGACGCTCCGCGTCCGCTGTTCAGGATGCGACGCAGAGCGTCGCGGGCTGCATTCCCACGCAGGCGTGGGAACGATCATCAAACAACCTCGGTTTCAGCTTCGACGGCCTTCACCGCCTTGAGCTGACGCATCTGCTCGCAACCCCACAACACCCGCTCCGGGGTCGCCGGCGCGTCGATCTTCGGCTGATGCTTGTAGTCGCCGAGGCTGGCCACCGCATCCTTGATCGCGCACCACGCGGCGATGCCGAGCATGAACGGCGGCTCACCCACTGCCTTGGAGTGGAACACCGTGTCTTCCGGGTTCTTGCGGTTTTCCACCAGTTTCACCCGCAGGTCCAGCGGCATGTCCGCCACGGCCGGGATCTTGTAGCTGGCCGGGCCGTTGGTCATCAGCTTGCCCTTGTTGTTCCACACCAGTTCTTCCATGGTCAGCCAGCCCATGCCCTGGACAAAGCCGCCCTCGACCTGGCCGATGTCGATGGCCGGGTTCAGCGAGGCGCCGACGTCGTGGAGGATGTCGGTGCGCAGCATCTTGTACTCGCCGGTCAGGGTGTCGACGATCACTTCGCAGCACGCCGCGCCGAAGGCGAAGTAGTAGAACGGCCGACCACGGGCCTGGCTGCGGTCGTAGTAGATTTTCGGGGTCTTGTAGAACCCGGTGCTCGACAGCGACACCTGATTGAAATACGCCAGCTGAATCAACGCTTCGAAGGTCATGATGTGGTCGCGCACACGGACGTGGCCGTTGTGGAATTCCACGTCTTCTTCGCTGACCTTGTAGTGCCGCGCCGCAAATTCAACGAGGCGTTGCTTGATGATTTCCGCCGCGTTCTGTGCGGCTTTACCGTTCAGGTCAGCACCGCTGGAGGCCGCCGTAGGCGAGGTGTTCGGCACCTTGTCGGTGTTGGTCGCGGTGATCTGCACGCGATCCATTTCCACCTGGAACACTTCGGCCACGACCTGCGCGACTTTGGTGTTCAGGCCCTGGCCCATTTCCGTGCCGCCGTGGTTCAGGTGGATGCTGCCGTCGGTATAGACGTGCACCAGCGCACCCGCCTGGTTGAGGAAGCTGGCGGTGAAGGAAATGCCGAACTTCACCGGGGTCAGCGCCAGGCCTTTTTTCAGGATCGGGCTATTGGCGTTGTAGCGACGGATCGCTTCGCGGCGTTCGGCATACTGGCTGCTTTCTTCCAGCTCGGCGGTCATCTCTTCGAGCATGTTGTGCTCGACAGTCTGGTAGTAGTGGGTGACGTTGCGCTCGGTCTTGCCGTAGTAGTTGGCCTTGCGCACGGCCAGCGGATCGAGGTTGAGGTGACGGGCGATGGCGTCCATCACTTCTTCGATCGCGACCATCCCTTGCGGGCCGCCGAAACCCCGATACGCGGTGTTCGACGCGGTGTTGGTCTTGCAGCGGTGACCGTTGATGGTCGCATCGCCGAGGTAGTACGAGTTGTCCGAGTGGAACATCGCACGGTCAACGATCGAGGCCGACAGGTCAGGCGAGCAGCCGCAGTTGCCGGCCAGATCCATCGCGATCCCGTGCAGGCGCCCGTTGCTGTCGAAGCCCACGTCGTACTCGACATAGAACGGGTGACGCTTGCCGGTCATCAGCATGTCTTCGACCCGAGGCAGGCGCATCTTGGTCGGCTGGCCGGTGAGGTGCGCGATCACTGCGCACAGGCATGCCGGGCTTGCGGCCTGGGTTTCCTTGCCGCCGAAACCACCGCCCATGCGGCGCATGTCGACCACGATCTTGTTCATCGACACGTCGAGGACTTCGGCCACCAGTTTCTGCACTTCGGTGGGGTTCTGGGTCGAGCAGTAGACGATCATGCCGCCGTCTTCGGTCGGCATTACCGAGGAAATCTGCGTCTCCAGATAGAAGTGTTCCTGACCGCCGATGTGCAGCGTGCCTTGGATGCGGTGCTCGGCCGTGGCCAAGGCGTTGGCCGAATCGCCGCGCTGGTGGGTGTGGCTGTCGAGTACGAAGTGGCGTTTGCGCAGGGCTTCGACCACGTCCAGCACCGGCTCCAGATCTTCGTATTCGATGATCGCGGCCATCGCGGCCTTGCGAGCGGTTTCGAGGTCTTTGGCGGCCACCGCCAGTACCGGTTGACCGACGAACTGCACGTCATCGATGGCCAGCAGCGGATCGCCCGGCATCAACGGGCCGATGTCTTTCAGGCCCGGCACGTCTTCGTGAGTGATGGCGATGCGCACACCTTCGAAGGCGTAGCAGGGTTTGGTATCGATGCTGATGATTTTTGCGTGGGCGCGATCCGACAACCGTGCGTAAACGTGCAACTGGTTAGGGAATTCCAGGCGGTCATCGATGTACTGCGCTTCACCGGACACATGCTTGGCGGCGCTGTCGTGCTTGACGCTGCGGCCGACGCCGGTGGTCAGGTCCCTGGCGAACAGTTCAGCCAGTTCAGCTTGTGTTTTCTCTACGCCGTGATGGTTAGACATAAGCGGTCACCCGAGTCTCGATGTGCGGTGTTTGCAGTTCGATGAAGTATTTGCGCAGCAGGTTCTGCGCGCTGAGCAGGCGGTATTCCTTGCTGGCGCGGAAGTCCGAGAGCGGAGTGAAATCCTCGCCCAGCGCAGTGCAGGCACGTTCGACCACCGCGTTGTTGAACGGCTGGCCGAGCAGCACGGCTTCACAATGAGCGGCGCGTTTCGGGATCGCGGCCATGCCGCCGAAGGCGACGCGGGCGTCGGTGATCACGCCGTTTTCGACGCGCAGGTTGAACGCGGCGCAGACGGCGGAGATGTCATCGTCCAGACGCTTGGAGACTTTGTAGGCGCGGAAACGCTGCTCGGCCGTGGCGCGAGGCACGATGATTTTCTCGATGAATTCGCTTTCCTGGCGCGCGGTGACCCGGTAATCGATGAAGTAATCCTCGAGCGCCAGCGTGCGGCGCGTCTCGCCCTTGCACAACACGATCTGCGCGCCGAGGGCGATCAGCAGGGGCGGCGAGTCACCAATGGGCGAGGCGTTGCCGATGTTGCCGCCGAGGGTGCCCTGGTTGCGGATCTGCAGGGAGGCGAAGCGGTGCAGCAGCTCGCCGAAGTCCGGGTACTCGGCGTTCAACACTTCGTAGCAGTCGGAGAGGGCGGTGGCGGCGCCGATTTCGATGCGATCCTCGAAGTGCTCGATGCGCTTCATTTCGGCGACGTTGCCCACGTAGATCATCACCGGCAGGGTGCGGTGGAACTGCGTGACTTCCAGCGCCAGGTCGGTGCCGCCAGCCAACAGGCGGGCCTGTGGATAAGCATCGTAGAGGTCGGCCAGATCGGCCACGGTCAGCGGCACCAGGCAGCGTTTGTCGCCGCTGTTGAGTTCGCCGATCGATGTCGGGGCAATGGCTTTGAGGCGGGCAATGGTTTGCGCCTCACCGGCGTCGAACTGGTCAGGCTGCTTGCCGCAGCAGGATTGCTCGGCGGCGGCCAGGATCGGCCGGTAGCCGGTGCAGCGGCAGAGATTGCCGGCCAGCGCTTCGTGGGCCTTGGCATGATCCGGCGCATCGCTGTTCTTTTGCAGGGCGAACAGCGACATCACGAAACCGGGGGTGCAGAAACCGCACTGCGAACCATGACACTCGACCATGGCTTTCTGCACGCTGTGCAGTTCGCCCTTGTGCTTGAGGTCTTCGACGCTGATGAGTTGTTTGCCGTGCAGCGACGAAACGAACGTCAGGCACGAGTTGAGGCTGCGATAGCGAATGCGCTCGCGGCCATCGTCATCCGTCTGCAACTCGCCGACCACCACCGTACAGGCGCCGCAGTCACCGCTGGCGCAGCCTTCTTTGGTGCCGGGTTTACCCACGTGTTCGCGCAGGTAGTTGAGCACAGTCAGGTTCGGGTCCAGGGCGTGCTCGCTACGGAGTTCCTGGTTAAGTAAAAACTGGATCACGGAAGGCCTCGCAGACTCATTATTGTTGTTGAGCGACTTGAGCCGAATTTAGCAGGTCTGACTTTTCGGTCAATGGTTTTCTGACTTAAAGGTCAGGAAAAGCCGTTTTGTCGCTCAACCACGTGTCTCTTCAGTATTGACCCTTATGGGATCAAGCGCTTTTTTGCGGGATTCGTGCCAAAAACCGCTGTGCGGGCACTCCGCCATGACCGCGCATTGCGCTACACTGCGCCGCTTGTGCAGATCGAAGAGTTTGAAGGACAACCATGACGTTCAAGGCGCCGGACAGCCTCGCCGAGCAAATCGCTCACCACCTCGCCGAACGGATCATTCGCGGCGAAATGAAGCCGGGAGAGCGCATCCAGGAACAGAAGGTCACGCTGGCGCTGAACGTCAGCCGCGGCTCGGTCCGCGAAGCCTTGCTGATCCTCGAGCGCCGTCACCTGATCGCGATCCTGCCGCGCCGCGGCGCCCACGTCACTGAGCTTACGGCGCACAAGGTGCAGAGCCTGTGCACGTTGATGAGCGAGCTGTACATCCTGCTCGGCAACGCGGTGGCCAATGGCTGGCAAGTCCAGTCCGACATGGCGCCGTTCGTGCAGATCCAGCAGCGCCTGACCGCCAGCTACGAGCGTCAGGACATTCGCACCTTCGTCGACGAAAGCTTCAATGTGATGCGCGCCGCGTACCCGTTCGCCAACAACCCGTACCTGCAGGAAACCGTCGAGAACCTGCAACCGGCCATGAGCCGTGCGTATTTCCTTGCGCTGGAGCAGCGCAAGGCCGAGATGAGCGAATTCCTCGAACTGTTCGAACGCTTGCTCGCCGCCGTCCTCGCCCGTGACCTGCCGCAGATCCGCATCGTGCTGACGGCTTACGCCCAGCGCAGCTGCGATCTGGTGGTGGCCGCCCTGACGGTTGCCTGACCTTGCGGCTCAAGTGCATCAAACTGGCGGGGTTCAAATCCTTCGTCGATCCGACCACGGTGAACTTCCCCAGCAACATGGCGGCGGTCGTCGGGCCGAACGGTTGCGGCAAGTCGAACATCATCGACGCCGTGCGCTGGGTAATGGGCGAAAGCTCGGCCAAGAACCTGCGCGGCGAGTCGATGACCGACGTCATCTTCAACGGCTCGACCAGTCGCAAACCGGTAAGCCAGGCCAGCATCGAACTGGTATTCGACAACTCCGACGGCACCCTGCTGGGCGAGTGGGCGGCGTACGCGGAAATTTCGATCCGCCGCAAAGTGACCCGCGACAGCCAGACCACTTATTACCTGAACGGCGCCAAGTGCCGTCGCCGCGACATCACCGACATCTTCCTCGGCACCGGCCTCGGCCCGCGCAGCTACTCCATCATCGAGCAGGGGATGATCTCCAAGCTGATCGAGTCCAAGCCGGAAGACTTGCGTAACTTCATCGAAGAAGCCGCCGGCATCTCCAAGTACAAGGAGCGCCGGCGCGAGACCGAAAACCGCATCCGCCGTACCCACGAAAACCTTGCCCGTCTGACCGACCTGCGCGAAGAACTCGAGCGCCAGCTCGAACGCCTGCATCGTCAGGCCGAGGCGGCGAAGAAGTATCAGGAATTCAAGGCCGAAGAACGCCAGCTCAAGGCGCAACTGTCGGCCCTGCGCTGGCAGGATCTGAACGATCAGGTCGGCCAGCGCGAATCGATCATCGGCAACCAGGAGATCAGCTTCGAAGCGCTGGTCGCCGAGCAGCGCAACGCCGACGCGGCCATTGAACGCCTGCGCGACGGTCACCATGACCTGTCCGAGCGCTTCAATCTGGTGCAGGGGCGCTTCTATTCGGTCGGCGGCGACATCGCCCGGGTCGAGCAGAGCATCCAGCACGGCCAGCAGCGTTTACGCCAATTGCAGGACGATCTGAAAGAGGCAGAGCGCGCGCGCCTGGAAACCGAATCGCACCTGGGCCACGACCGTACCTTGCTGCTGACCCTCGGCGAAGAGCTCGATCAACTGACCCCCGAGCAGGAAATCACCAACGCCGCCGCCGAAGAGGCCGCCGCGGCGCTGGAAGATTCCGAAGCCGTCATGCACGGCTGGCAGGAGCAGTGGGACGCCTTCAACCTGACCGCCGCCGAACCCCGCCGTCAGGCCGAAGTGCAGCAGTCGCGCATCCAGCAGCTGGAAACCAGCATGGAGCGTCTGGCCGATCGGCAAAAGCGTCTGGGCGAAGAGCGGGCGTTGCTCTCGGCCGATCCGGAAGACGCGGCGATCATGGAGCTCAGCGAACAGCTCGCCGAGTCCGAAGCCACCCTTGAAGATTTGCAGACCAGCGAAGAAGCCCAAGTCGAAAAGCTTGAGCAACTGCGCCAGGAATTGCAGCAGGCGCTCACTGCACAGCAACAGGCGCAGGGCGATTTGCAGCGTTTGAACGGTCGCCTCGCATCCCTCGAAGCCTTACAGCAGGCCGCGCTCGATCCGGGTACTGGCACCGCCGAATGGCTGAAGGAGCACAACCTCGCCGAACGCCCGCGTCTGGCCGAAGGCCTGAAGGTCGAGGCCGGTTGGGAGCTGGCGGTGGAAACCGTGCTCGGCGCCGACCTGCAAGCGGTGCTGGTGGACGATTTCGACGGCTTCGATCTGTCCGGTTTCGCCCAGGGCGATCTGCGTTTGCTCAGCCCCGGCAATGACGGCGTGCGCGTGGCCGGCAGCCTGCTGGACAAGGTCGAGGCACTGGTTGATCTGTCGCCCTGGCTCGCTCAGGTCAAGCCGGTCGACAGTCTTGAGCAGGCGCTGGCCCTGCGCGGCCAGCTGGCTGCCGGGCAGAGCCTGATCAGCCGCGACGGTTACTGGGTCGGCCGGCATTTCCTGCGGGTGCGCCGCGCCAGCGAAGCCGAAAGCGGCATGCTTGCGCGTGGCCAGGAAATCGAAACGCTGCATGCGGAGCGCGAAGAGCGCGAAGCCACGGTCGAGGCCATGGAAACCCGTTTACAGACTCTGCGCGCGCAACAGCGTCAGCAGGAAAACGGTCGCGAGCATTTGCGTCGTTTGCTGCAAGACGAGGCCCGTCAGCAAGGCGAGCTGAAAGCTCAACTGTCCGCCGGCAAAGCCAAGGCCGAGCAGTTGAATCTGCGTCGCACCCGACTCGACGAAGAACTGGTCGAGCTCGCTGAACAGCGCGAACTGGAACACGAAAACATCGGCGAAGCGCGGATCCAGCTGCAGGACGCCCTCGACGCCATGGCCCTGGACACCGAACAGCGCGAATTGCTGCTGGCCCAGCGAGACAGCCTGCGCGAGCGGCTGGATCGGGTGCGTCAGGAAGCGCGCCAACACAAGGATCACGCCCATCAATTGGCCGTGCGCCTGGGCTCGCTGCGCGCGCAGCATGATTCGACCCGCCAGGCCCTTGAACGTCTGGAAATGCAGGCCGAGCGCCTCACCGAAAAACGCGAACAGCTCAGCCTGAATCTGGAGGAGGGCGAGGCGCCGCTGGAAGAGTTGCGCCTCAAACTCGAAGAGTTGCTCGACAAGCGCATGAGCGTCGACGATGAACTCAAGACCGCCCAGATCGCGCTGGAAGACGCCGACCGCGAACTGCGCGACGCGGAAAAACGCCGGACCCAGGCCGAGCAGCAATCGCAAATGATCCGTGGCCAGCTCGAACAGCAACGCATGGAATGGCAGGCCCTGACCGTGCGCCGCAAGGCTCTGCAGGATCAACTGCTGGAAGACGGCTACGATCTGCACGGCGTGCTCAACACCCTGACCGCCGAGGCCAGCGAGAAGGGCGCCGAAGAAGAACTCGAGCGCATCGCCGCGCGCATTCAGCGCCTGGGCGCGATCAACCTCGCGGCGATCGACGAATACCAGCAACAATCCGAGCGTAAACGTTATCTGGATGCTCAGGACGCCGATCTGGTCGAAGCCCTCGAGACGCTGGAAAACGTCATCCGCAAGATCGACAAGGAAACCCGTAACCGTTTCAAAGATACCTTTGATCAGATCAATGGCGGTTTACAGGCGCTTTTCCCGAAAGTTTTCGGTGGTGGACGCGCGTATTTGGAACTGACGGGCGAAGATCTACTCGATACAGGGGTGACGATCATGGCGCAACCGCCCGGCAAGAAGAACAGCACCATCCATTTGCTCTCCGGTGGCGAGAAAGCCCTGACGGCACTGGCACTGGTTTTTGCGATCTTCAAGTTGAATCCGGCGCCGTTCTGCATGCTCGATGAAGTTGACGCACCGCTGGATGACGCTAACGTTGGACGCTACGCACGATTGGTCAAGGAGATGTCGCAGACTGTGCAGTTCATCTATATCACCCACAACAAGATCGCCATGGAAATGGCTGACCAGTTGATGGGCGTGACGATGCACGAGCCGGGTTGTTCGCGACTGGTAGCCGTGGATGTCGAGGAGGCGATGGCGATGGTGGATGCCTGAGCCGGCGCTGTCGGAAAAGGTATTTGTAGTCTGTAGGACGTATTTACCGGTTTCGAATGGCTGGCCAATCGACATAATCGCGCAAGCCAATGAGACAGACGGTGTAAAGTTGTCTTTGGTCGTGCTAGTTTAATGTCAATTTTTCGTATACGTGGGCAAAACGCCTGTCAGAACATAGAGTTGGCGCCACGTTTTAAAGCGGTTTGCACAGTGTAAACCCCTTATTTTTCAGCATTTTTTATAGAGGCACGGGATTACATGGAAATCGGTCTGCGCGAGTGGCTGATCGTCATCGGCATCATTGTGATAGCCGGTATTCTTTTCGATGGCTGGCGCCGTATGCGCGGCGGCAAGGGAAAACTGAAATTCCGTCTTGACCGAAGTCTGTCCAACCTGCCGGACGAGGACACCAGCGCCGAGCTGTTGGGCCCGGCCCGTGTGCTGGACACCCATAAAGAGCCGCAACTGGACGAACACGATCTGCCATCGGTGAGCATGCCGGCCCGCGAAGCACGCGAGCCTCGCGAATCCGGTTCCAAGCGCGGCAAGCGTGGCAGCAACGGTCCGGCCCAGGGCGACCTGAACCTCGATCTGGATCTGGACGGCGGTCCGAGCTTCAGCAGCCGCGACGATGATTTCGTCGAGCCTGCCGCCAAGTCGTCGCCGGCAGTGGCCGATAAAGATCAGCCGCAAGCCGAAGAAGTGCTGGTGATCAGCGTGATCTGCCGCGACCCGGCCGGCTTCAAGGGCCCGGCACTGCTGCAGAACATTCTGGAAAGCGGTCTGCGTTTCGGCGAGATGGATATCTTCCACCGTCACGAAAGCATGGCCGGCAACGGTGAAGTGCTGTTCTCCATGGCTAACGCGGTCAAGCCGGGCATCTTCGATCTGGACGACATCGACCACTTCAGCACCCCGGCGGTGAGCTTCTTCCTCGGCCTGCCAGGCCCGCGTCATCCGAAGCAGGCCTTCGACGTGATGGTGGCGGCAGCCCGCAAGCTGTCCCAGGAACTGAACGGCGAGTTGAAAGATGACCAGCGCAGCGTCCTGACCGCGCAGACCATCGAGCACTACCGTCAGCGCATCGTCGAATTCGAACGCCGCGCCCTGACCCAGAAGCGTTGATTGAAAAGGTTGCCTCGCAATAAAGGGGCAATCGGCAAAATAGATTGAGCAGCCTCGGCTGCTCTTTTGCTTTATGAGAGAACACCCATGACTGCCGCCAAAGACCGCATTCTAGAGCTGCGCGCTGAGCTCGATCAGCACAACTACCGTTACCACGTCCTCGATGAGCCGAGCATTCCGGATGCCGAGTACGACCGGTTGTTCCACGAGCTCAAGGCGCTGGAAGCGGCCAATCCGGAACTGATCACCAGCGACTCGCCTACCCAGCGTGTCGGTAGCGTGGCCCTGACCGCGTTCACCCAGGTGCGTCACGAGGTGCCGATGCTCAGCCTCGGCAACGCCTTCGAAGAAACCGACATGCGCGAGTTCGACCGCCGGGTGACCGAAGGTCTGGATCTGCCGGCCGGTGACCTGTTCGGCGGTGGCGCGGCGGTGGAATACAGTTGCGAACCGAAACTCGATGGCCTGGCGGTCAGCCTGCTGTATCAGGACGGTGTGCTGGTGCGTGGCGCCACACGCGGCGACGGCACCACCGGTGAAGACATCAGCGTCAACGTGCGCACCGTGCGCAACATCCCGCTGAAGCTGCACGGCACGGGCTGGCCGGCGACGTTGGAAGTGCGCGGCGAAGTGTTCATGTCCAAGGCCGGTTTCGAGCGCCTCAACGCCTCGCAACTGGAAATCGGCGGCAAGACCTTCGCCAACCCGCGCAACGCCGCCGCCGGCAGCCTGCGTCAGCTGGATTCGAAGATCACCGCCAACCGTCCGCTGGAATTCTGCTGCTACGGCATCGGCCAGGTCTCTCACGATATTTCCGACACTCACATCGGCAACCTCAAGCAGCTGCAAGCCTGGGGGCTGCCGATCAGCCATGAATTGAAACTGGCCAAAGGCATCGGCGAATGCCTGGATTACTACCGCGATATCGGCGAGCGCCGTAATTCGCTGGCTTACGAAATCGACGGTGTGGTGTTCAAGGTCAACAGCATTGCCGACCAGCGCGAACTGGGCTTCCGCGCCCGCGAACCGCGCTGGGCCATCGCCCACAAATTCCCGGCCATGGAAGAGCTCACCGAACTGCTCGACGTGGAATTCCAGGTCGGCCGCACCGGCGCCGTCACGCCTGTGGCGCGCTTGAAACCGGTCAAGGTCGCCGGTGTGACCGTGGCCAATGCCACGCTGCACAACATGGACGAAGTCGCCCGGCTGGGCCTGATGATCGGCGACACGGTGATCATTCGCCGCGCCGGTGATGTGATTCCGCAAGTGGTGCAAGTCGTTGCCGAGCGTCGCCCGGAAGACGCGCGGCCGGTGCAGATTCCCGAGAATTGTCCGGTGTGCGGCTCGCACGTCGAGCGCACGCAACTGGTCAAGCGCAGCAAGGGCAAGGAAACCATCAGTGAGGGCGCGGTGTATCGTTGCGTCGGCCGACTGGCCTGCGGTGCGCAACTCAAGCAGGCGATCATTCACTTCGTATCGCGCCGGGCGATGGACATCGAAGGCCTTGGCGACAAGAGTGTCGAGCAACTGGTGGACGAAGGTCTGGTCAGTTCGCCGGCTGATCTTTACGCGCTGAAGTTCGAGGACATCGTCGACCTCGAAGGCTTCGCCGAAGTGTCGAGCAACAAGTTGCTGGCTGCTATCGAAGACAGCAAGAAGCCGGGTCTGGCGCGCTTCATCTATGCGCTGGGCATTCCGGATGTCGGCGAGGAGACGGCCAAAGTGCTGGCGCGTTCGCTGGGATCGCTGGAGCGTGTCCAGCAAGCCTTGCCGCAAGTGCTGACGTACCTGCCGGACATCGGCCTGGAAGTGGCGCACGAGATTCACAGCTTCTTCGAGGATGCGCACAACCGGCAGGTGATCAGCGAACTGCTGGGCCACGGTTTGCAGATTCAGGACCAGGGCGAGTTGGGCGCCGAGTTTGCCGCGAGTACCACGCTGGGCGGCTTCCTCGACAAGCTGCATATTCCTTCGGTGGGCCCGGGCGGGGCGCAGAAACTGGCGGACAAGTTCGAAACGCTGGAAGGGGTGATGAACGCTGACTGGCTGGACATGCGTCAGGCATTGCCGGAGAAACAGGCCAACTCGGTTCGCGGGTTCTTCGCCTTGCCCGAGCATCGTCAACTGGCCGAAGACGCCGAGAAGCAGCTGCGCGATTTCGGCATGCACTGGCAGAGCGAAAGGAAAGTCGTCGAAGGCCTGCCGCTGGCCGGCGAAACCTGGGTGCTGACCGGCAAGGTCGAGCTGATGAGTCGCGATGTCGCCAAGGAACACCTGGAAAGCCTCGGCGCCAAGGTTGCGGGTTCCGTGTCGGCCAAGACTCATTGCGTGGTGGCCGGACCGGGCGCCGGGTCGAAACTGACCAAGGCCAACGAGCTGGGCGTGAAAGTGATGGATGAAGAGGCGTTTATCGGGTTCCTGAAAGGGCACGGTATCACTGCCTGATTGATCGACAGATGCGCTCCGCGTGGGAATGCCGCCCGGACGCTCCGCGTCCGCTGTGACGCAGAGCGTCACGGTATGCATTCCCACGCAGAGCGCGGGAACGATCTGCGCGCGGGAATGATCTAGTCTTGGCAAGCCCCAGGGAGAGATCGCCATGTACCGCTTTTTCGAGCAGCTCAGTTCCCGCATCGTCGCGCCGTTCATGGGCGAATCCTCGCGCAACAGCAAGGTCTGGCCGTGCCGCTGCGGCCAGTCGCTGTTCTTTCGCAACAGCCAGTGCCTGGCCTGCAACGCGGCGCTGGGTTATCAACCGGAACACAGTCGGCTGACCTCGCTGCAACCGGGGCCGCAAGAGGGCACCTGGGCGCTGGACGTCGATCCCGAGGCCGGGCTGTTCCGGCGTTGCGCCAATCTCGACACTCCGGCCGGCTGCAACTGGCTGCTGCCCGCCAACGATCACGACACCCTGTGCGCGGCCTGCGCTCTGAATCGCACCATTCCCGACCTGTCCGCCCCGGAAAACCCCGAGCGCTGGCGCAAAGTGGAAATCGCCAAGCGGCGACTGGTGGCGCAACTGATTGGCCTCGGCCTGCCGGTCATCCCGAAAACCGTCGACGAAGAAACCGGCCTGGCCTTCGATTTCATCGGCGTCGATCTGCAAGGCAATGCGCCGATGACCGGCCACGCCAATGGCCTGATCACCCTCGACATCGCAGAAGCCGACGACGCCCACCGCGAGCAGGTCCGGGCGCAGATGCACGAACCCTATCGCACGCTGCTCGGGCATTTTCGCCATGAGGTCGGGCATTACTACTGGGATCGGTTGATCGCCAACAGCCCTTGGCTGGGTTCATTCCGCAACCTGTTCGGCGACGAACGCGCCAGTTATGCCGAGGCACTTGAGCGCCATTATCAGCAGGGCGCACCGGCCGACTGGTCGCAGCATTACGTCAGCGCCTACGCCACCATGCACCCATGGGAAGACTGGGCGGAAACCTGGGCGCATTACCTGCACATGATGGACGCGGTGGATACCGCGCTGGGCTTTGGCATGAGCGCCCGGGAGATGGACCTGGATTACCAGCCGTTCCCGTCCAGCACGTTGTACGACCCCGAGCATCCCGGCGGCGCGGCGTTCCTGTCGTTCGTCAATGCGTGGATCGAACTGGCCGGCATGCTCAACGAACTGTCGCGCAGCATGGGCCAGCCGGATTTCTATCCATTCGTCCTGCCGCCTGCGGCGATCGCCAAGCTGCACTTCATTCATCTGGTGATCCAGCAAGAGGGCGGCCGCGCGGACGAGGTGCTTCAGGCGCAATAGCAAGTGCTTGAAGCCCTTCATGTTTTTTATCTGCAACGAGCGGTTGTAACTTCGTCTCAGATAGGTACAATGGCGCGGCTCGCCGACAGGCGAGTGTCGTTATGGTGACCCTATCGGTCCCCCCGCAACGATTACCCGTGAACCTGGTCAGAGCCGGAAGGCAGCAGCCACAGCGGGAACATTGTGTGCCGGGGTGTGGCTGGTAGGGTTACCACCTTAACGAACATCGAACGAGTCAGACAGAACTGCATGGGTTTCGCCCACTGCGGTTTTTTTATGCCTGCGATTCGTCGTTCGAGTCAGCACACCTTGCTCGCGATGGCGTCGACACGGGGTAATCATTTCTCCTGCAATCGCGCATACTCGCCACAACCGAAATGAATGAAGAGTCTGACCGGGATCGACCTCAGGGGTTGTGCCCAGGTCGCGAGGTTTTATGCTCCCGGAACATTCCGATTTATCCAGCCCTGTGTTCTTGCCCGTCACGGATGAAACCTGCGCGAACCTGTTGCAGGCGGAGGGCGCAACAGCGCTCGAGAGCCTGACCGATCCGGAATTGGCGGCGGTGCTGGTTATTCAGAATCTCGTGCAGACGAAAGAGCAGGATCTCGGCGCAATTGCGGCAGAAAAGATTCTGGCCAAACTCTTGGCCTGGGCTGTCGAAAAACGTCAGTCAGCGACGGCTGGTCTGTTGTCAGAAGCCCGGCGGCTGTTCGACCCGCGCAAATTGTATTTCGGCCTGAAGGTTCTTAATCCTCTGAACCTGCGTTTTCTGTTGGCTGAAGAAATATCGGCGCGCGACTACTTGTTGCCCGATGGTCAGTGGGATTTCGAATACAAAGTCCGGCGTCATCGCCGCCATGACCCGTTCAGCCAGCCGATAGTGACGCCCCGTTACCGCGAGCGCTGGTTGAGCCCGGCCCAGGACAAACTGGTCAGAACCTTCCGCGCCAACCTGGACGAAGATCTGCACGTTCAAGGTTACGCAGGGATCGGCAAAAGCCATCTGCTGGTGGCCTTGCTGGAACATCTGCGCCCGGAAAAGACCCTGTTGCTGGCGCGCACCCCGGCCAAACTGGAGGTGCTTCGCCAGCGGATGGCGGGGCCGAGCGAGAAGAAGGCCGGCAAGACCTTCCTGGCGTTTGCGCAGTCGCTGATGCTCGGGCGCAGGCCGCAGGCGGAGGGAGGGCGAATCCCGACCCGGCAGGCGCTGGCGCAGGAACTGAATATCTTCGGTTTTCGCCACCACGACGGGCAGGCGACCCTTGAACTCTGCCTCAAAGTGATCGAACGCTACTGCCGCTTCCGCGATCACACCTTTTCGGCGAAGCATCTGCCGCATTTCAACCAGCCGCTCTCCAGCGTCGACGCTCAGGTGTTGCTGGAATATTCGAGCCGGGTGTGGGGCTACCTCGAACTCAATCCGGCGTGGGGCAGCCAGACCGGCTTCGAAGCGCTACTGATGATCAAGCGGGCCTGCATCGCTGGTTGCGTGGTGCCGGCGCGCTACACGCATGTGCTGATCGACGAGAGTCAGGACATTCCCGGGTCGCTGTTGCAGATCATCGAGCGCGGGCGTCAGGTGCTGATCACCCTCGGCGACGAGTATCAGCAGGCCAGCGGCGTGCCGGTCAAACGGCACCGTGAGGTTCGCCAGAGCGATATCAGCTATTCCGTGCGTTCGGGGCGCAATGTCGAACGGCTGGTCAATCCGCTGATCGCCCGACACTCGCAGAAGGGCAAGATTCCATTCGAGGGTGCCAGTGATGCTGACGTCGTCATCAAGGAATACCCGGAAGGCTTCGTGCCGTCCGAAGGTTGCGTGGTGCTGACGGCATCGCCATGGGACAGCATGATCTGGGCGATCCATCTGCACGATTCCAATCGCAAGTTCAGATTCCCGGACAAGCGAACCCAGGATGATCTGAAGCATTTCATGGCCACCGCCATCGAACTGTTCAAACCGGATTTCTACCGTTCCGAATTCAGCGAAAACGGCGTGCATCCGTATTTCAGCGACCTGCCTGACTGGCAAGCGGTGTGCGACGCAAACCGGTTCGACGAATCGTTTCTGCGGGTCAAGGACAAGCTGGAAAACGGCTTCATGATTGCCGACCTGACGCGCCTGAACCGAATGATCGACAACGCCGGCAACGGCTGCCTGTTGATGCTCGCGCAAGAGGCGGGGGGCATGGAGTTCGACAAGGTCCTGCTGACGCCGGGGTTGCTGACCAACGAGAAATTCAAGGATGCCTACGCGTTCGATCAGCGGATCTGCGCCGTGTACATCGCCATCTCCCGCGCCAGGCTGAAGCTTTATGTGCCGTACGATGTGGTGACGTGGGTCGAGTATCACGAGTACCAGCAATTTCGCGATACGGCGGGGCATTGAAGGCCCGGCTCACGGTTCACTGGCCGATCCTCCGGTATACAACCGGATAATGTCATCAATCTCCCCCGACATTTTCATCCGCAGCAATGTCCTCAATATCCGCTGCACCGGCACGTCCGGGTCGTTGCGCACATAGCAGCCGATCTTCTGTTCCTGCAACACCGCCACCGCTTGCAGTTGCTGCTGCGGCATCAGGCGCTGATTGAACCAGTCCAGGGTCCATTGATTGCTCACGGCGTAGCGGTAGCGGCCGGCCATTAGTTTGTCGAGTACCTGCGCCTGGTTGCGCGCGTCTTCGCGCCATAGCCGGTCGGTGTCGAATGTCGGTTGCAGCGTGGGGTAGCTGTAGCCGAGCACGGTGCCGATCGACTGGCGGGGCAGGAGGGCCGGATCGACGCTGGGCGGCTGGTCCTGGCGGCTGATCAGCAGATCACGCTGAAAGAACAGCGGAATGCTCCAGATGTAATCCCCGGACAGATTCGGCAGCCAGGATTGTGCGGCATAGCAGCGCACATCGACTTCGCCGTGTTCCATGGCGTTCTGCACGCGGTTGCGGGGCAGGACGTGAAATTGCGCCGGCACGCCAACCTGAGTCGCCAGGCTGAGCATGATGTCGTAAAGGATGCCCTGGGTCGGGCGGCCGCGTTCGATCTGCACCATCGGCATCGCCCAGCTGTCGGCAACGACGAAGCGCAGCGGCGGTTGCGACGCCATCGCGCTCAGGCTCAATCCCAGTAATGCCCCCACGGCCCACCGCATAAATGCTCCGGTAATTCCCGATCCCGAGCCGACAAAAGCCCTCGCTCATGCAGCTTAGCCAGAATAGACGAGCACATCGGATGCAATTTTGCCCTTGCTCCGCTAGCATTAGCCGCTTCTGCTTCCTTTGCCGCGACGGTTTTCGATGAGTTATCAGGTTCTTGCACGTAAATGGCGTCCGCGCTCGTTCCGCGAAATGGTCGGCCAGACCCATGTGCTCAAGGCTCTGATCAATGCCTTGGACAGCCAGCGCCTGCACCACGCCTACCTCTTCACCGGTACGCGGGGCGTTGGCAAGACCACGATTGCGCGGATCATCGCCAAATGCCTGAACTGTGAAACAGGTATCACTTCAAGCCCGTGCGGCGAGTGTTCGGTGTGCCGCGAGATCGATGAAGGTCGTTTCGTCGACCTGATCGAGATCGACGCCGCGAGCCGGACCAAGGTCGAGGACACCCGCGAGCTGCTCGACAACGTGCAATACGCCCCGAGCCGCGGGCGCTTCAAGGTCTACCTGATCGACGAAGTGCACATGCTCTCCAGCCATTCCTTCAATGCGCTGCTGAAAACCCTCGAAGAGCCACCGCCCTACGTCAAGTTCATCCTGGCGACCACCGACCCGCAGAAACTTCCGGCAACGATTTTGTCGCGATGCCTGCAGTTCTCCCTGAAGAACATGACACCTGAGCGTGTGGTCGAGCATTTGACTCACGTCCTGACCGCCGAAAACGTACCGTTCGAAGACGATGCCCTGTGGCTGCTCGGCCGCGCCGCCGACGGTTCGATGCGTGACGCCATGAGCCTGACCGACCAGGCCATCGCCTTCGGTGAAGGCAAGGTGCTGGCCGCCGATGTGCGGGCAATGCTCGGTACGCTGGATCATGGCCAGGTTTACGACGTGCTGCACGCGCTGATCGAAGGTGATGCCAAGGCGTTGCTCGAAGCCGTGCGTCACCTGGCCGAACAGGGTCCGGACTGGAACGGCGTGCTCTCGGAAATTCTCAACGTGCTGCACCGCGTCGCCATCGCCCAGGCCTTGCCGGAAGGTGTCGATAACGGCCACGGCGACCGTGACCGGGTGCTGGCGCTGGCCCAGGCCCTGCCGGCCGAAGACGTCCAGTTCTATTACCAGATGGGCCTGATCGGCCGCCGCGACTTGCCGCTGGCGCCGGACCCGCGAGGCGGTTTCGAAATGGTGCTGCTGCGGATGCTGGCCTTCCGGCCGGCAGACACGGCGGATGCCCCGAGGCAACCGCTAAAGCCAGTGGGGATCAGCCAGGCCACAGTTGATTCCGCAAACTCAGTGGCTGCCGCGCCGAAACCTGCGCCGGTAGTGGCTGCCGCTGTTGCGCCGGCTCCGGTGGTTGCACCGGCACCTGCGCCTGTTCCCGAGCCTGTACCGGTTGCCGCGGTGATTGCGCCTGAACCCGTTCCTGAGCCAGAACCCGAGCCGGTCGTGGCCGAAGAAGTCGTCGACCTGCCGTGGAATGACCCGGTAGAACCTGCGCCTGGGCAGCAGCCAGCGGTCGAGCCCGTGCTGGAAACCACCGCCGAACAGCCGGATCTGCCGCCTATGCCGCTGCCGACCCCGGACAGCGTCGTGCCGGACGCCCCGGAGTGGGCCGCCGCGCCGATCCCCGAGCCGTCAGTGGCCGAAGTCGATGCCGCCACACCGGGCATGGACATGGACGACGAGCCGCCGCTCGACGAGGACTACATCGAGCCGGACATGGATTCGGCCTACAGTTACCTCGACGATCTGGCCAGCGAACACGCCGCAGAACCGGCTCCCGAACCCGAGCCGGAACCTGCCGCCGCGCCGGCCACCGGTCTGGCCCTGCAGTGGCTGGAGCTGTTCCCGCAACTGCCGATCTCCGGCATGACCGGCAGCATCGCCGCCAACTGCACGCTGATCGCGGTCGATGGCGACCACTGGCTGATGCACCTGGACCCGGCCCACAGTGCCTTGTTCAACGCCACCCAGCAGCGTCGTCTGAACAATGCGCTGAACCAGTTCCACGGACGCACGCTGACCCTGACCATCGAGCTGATCAAGCCCGAGCAGGAAACCCCGGCCCAGGCCGCGTCCCGGCGCCGTGCCAACCGTCAGCGCGAGGCGGAGGAGTCGATCCACGGCGATCCGTTCATCCAGCAGATGGTCCAGCAGTTCGGTGCGGTCGTGCGACACGATACTATTGAACCTGTCGACGCCCTGGTCAGTCAGGGCTAATAACTGAGGGCGTCCGGCCTGTGTGGCCGGGCGCTGTTTTGATCCAAGTACTTTTGAGGTGATTCCCATGATGAAAGGTGGCATGGCCGGCCTGATGAAGCAGGCGCAGCAAATGCAGGAAAAAATGGCCAAGATGCAGGAAGAACTGGCCAACGCCGAAGTCACCGGCAAAGCCGGTGGCGATCTGGTCACCGTGGTGATGACCGGTCGTCATGACGTGAAGAAGGTCAGCATCGACCCGAGCGTACTGCCAGGCCTGGACGAAGACGACCGTGAAGTGGTCGAGGATCTGGTGGCTGCAGCCGTCAACGCCGCCGTGCGTCAGATCGAAGCCAACAGCCAGGCGAAAATGGGCAGCATGACCGCTGGCATGAACCTGCCGGCCGGTATGAAACTGCCGTTCTGATTCGCCTTGGCGGGTTGGATGAGCGACAAAAAATGCCAGGCATCGTGCCTGGCATTTTTTTTGGCCTGTTGATCGTTCCCACGCTCTGGACTGACCCCGACAAAGTGGACGATTCGATACCTCGACGATCGCTTATCAAACGGAACGCACCATCCCCACCAAGGTCTGCTCCCTATACCACCGAATTCATCATTCAAAGGAGACGCTGACATGTCCGACCCTCTGACCCTCAATCAACGCTTCGTGCTGGCCTCGCGACCGGTGGGCGCGCCAACGCCCGAGAACTTCCGTCTGGAGCGCGAGGCGCTGCCGGACCTTGAAGACGGCCAGGTGTTGCTCAAGACCCTGTACCTGTCACTTGATCCCTACATGCGCGGGCGCATGAGTGATGCGCCGTCCTATGCAGCGCCGGTACAGATCGGCGAGGTGATGACCGGCGGTGCTGTCAGCCGTGTAGAACAGTCACGTCATCCGAAATTCCACCCCGGCGATCTGGTGGTGGGTGCCACTGGCTGGCAAAGCCACAGCATCAGCGACGGCCGCAACATCATCCCGATCCCGTCCGGCCTGCCGAGCCCATCGATGGCCCTCGGCGTGCTGGGCATGCCCGGCATGACCGCCTACATGGGCCTGATGGACATCGGCCAGCCAAAAGAAGGGGAGACTCTGGTGGTCGCCGCCGCTTCCGGTGCAGTGGGCTCGGTGGTCGGCCAGGTGGCGAAGATCAAAGGCCTGCGCGCCGTCGGCGTGGCCGGTGGTGCCGAGAAGTGCAAATACGTGGTCGAGCAATTGGGCTTCGACGCCTGCATCGATCACAAGGCACCGGACTTTGCCGAGCAACTGGCCAAGGCCTGTCCCAATGGCATCGACATCTATTACGAAAACGTTGGCGGCCATGTTTTCGATGCGGTCGTCCCTCTGCTCAATCCCAAGGCGCGGATCCCGCTGTGCGGCCTGATCGCCGGCTACAACGCCTCGGAAGCGCCGAAAGGCCCGGATCGCTTGCCTGCCTTGCAACGCACCTTGCTGACCAAACGCGTACGGATTCAGGGCTTCATCGTGTTTGACGACTATGGCGACCGTCAGCCGGAATTCATCAGCGCCATGGTGCCGTGGGTGCGCGATGGCAAGGTGAAATTCCGCGAGGACGTGGTCGAGGGCCTGGAGCAGGCACCGCAGGCGTTTATCGGGCTGCTGGAGGGGCGTAACTTCGGCAAACTGGTGGTGAAGGTTGCACAGGACTGAGGATTTGACGCTGGCCGGAGGCGCGGGTATAAACCGCGTCTCGTTGTTTTGTCGGACTTTTTCCCCATGAGCTTCAGCCCTTTGATTCGCCAACTGATCGACGCCCTGCGAACTTTGCCGGGCGTGGGTCAGAAAACTGCCCAGCGTATGGCGTTGCAGTTGCTCGAGCGTGACCGCAGCGGCGGCACGCGCCTGGCCCAGGCCCTGAGCCAGGCCATGGAGGGGGTCGGACACTGCCGTCAGTGCCGCACGCTGACCGAAGACGATCTGTGCCCGCAATGCGCCGACACCCGCCGCGACGACACGCTGTTGTGCGTGGTGGAAGGGCCGATGGATGTCTACGCGGTCGAGCAGACCGGGTTCCGCGGTCGCTACTTCGTGCTCAAGGGGCACCTGTCGCCGCTGGACGGCCTGGGCCCGGAGGCCATCGGCATTCCACAATTGATGGCGCGGATCGAAGAGGCGGGCACCTTCACCGAAGTCATCCTCGCCACCAACCCGACCGTTGAAGGTGAAGCAACCGCCCACTACATTGCTCAGTTGCTGCAGAGCAAAGGCCTGATCGCCTCGCGCATCGCTCACGGCGTACCGTTGGGTGGCGAACTGGAACTGGTGGACGGCGGCACGCTGGCTCACTCGTTTGCAGGGCGCAAGCCGATTTCCCTCTGAGCCACACAATCCTGTTGAAAACCAAGCAAGCGCTCGGTTAAGTTCGGCGAACCCTTCCATGGAGTTCGCCGATGCCCGCCTTCCAGGAATACTTCGACCCCAGCCACCAATTGGTCCGCGACAGCGTCAGACGTTTCGTCGAGCGCGAGATCCTGCCGGACATCGATACGTGGGAAGAAGCCGAAAGCTTCCCCCGTGAGCTTTACCTCAAGGCCGGTGCGGCCGGCATCCTCGGCATCGGTTACCCCGAAGCGCTGGGTGGCAGTCACGAAGGAGATCTGTTCGCCAAGATCGCCGCCAGCGAAGAACTGATGCGTTGTGGTTCCGGCGGGCTTGTAGCCGGGCTCGGTTCGCTTGATATCGGTTTGCCGCCGATCGTCAAATGGGCCCGGCCCGAAGTCCGTGACCGCGTCGTCCCTCAAGTGCTCAGCGGCGAGAAGATCAGCGCCCTGGCAGTGACCGAGCCGGGCGGCGGCTCCGACGTCGCCAACCTGCAGACCCGCGCCGTGCGCGATGGCGATCATTACCGGGTCAGCGGCAGCAAAACCTTTATCACCAGTGGCGTGCGCGCCGATTACTACACCGTCGCGGTGCGTACCGGTGCGCCCGGTTTTGCCGGCATCAGCCTGCTACTGATCGAGAAGGGCACACCCGGTTTCACCGTTGGCCGGCAACTGAAGAAAATGGGCTGGTGGGCGTCGGACACCGCTGAATTGTTCTTCGACGATTGTCCGGTGCCGGTGGGCAATCTGATCGGCGCGCAGAACATGGGGTTTGCCTGCATCATGGGCAACTTTCAGAGCGAGCGTCTGGCGTTGGCCTTGATGGCCAACATGACCGCGCAACTGGCGCTGGAAGAGAGCCTGAAATGGGCGAAGGAGCGGCAGGCGTTCGGCAAGCCCATCGGCAAGTTCCAGGTGATCAAGCATCGCCTTGCGGAAATGGCCACGGCGCTGGAAGTCTCGCGGGAGTTCACCTACCGGCAGGCGGCGAAGATGGCGGCGGGGCAGAGCGTGATCAAGGAAATCTCCATGGCCAAGAACTTTGCCACGGACACTTCGGATCGCATTACCAACGAGGCGGTGCAGATTCTTGGCGGGCTGGGTTATATGCGCGAAAGCCTGGTGGAGCGGCTGTACCGGGATAACCGCATTCTGTCGATTGGCGGCGGGACGCGGGAAGTGATGAACGAGATCATCAGCAAGCAGATGGGACTGTAATCCTCGGTGTTGATCGTTCCCACGCTCTGCGTGGGAATGCAGCCCGGGACGCTCCGCGTCCCTTCCAAAGCCGAACGCGGAGCGTCCGTTGAGGCATTCCCACGCAGAGCGTGGGAACGATCGGGCGCGGGGTTTTACTTGTCAGTCAGGGCAAACTGCGTCAGGCAGAACGTCGCAATCCCCATGTCCTCAAGACGCTGCGAACCACCCAGCTCCGGCAGATCAATGATCGCCGCCGCTTCGTGAACACGGGCGCCCATGCGGCGGATCAGGTTGGCCGCTGCGATCAGCGTGCCACCGGTGGCGATCAGGTCATCGAACATCACCACCGAATCGCCTTCACACAGGCTGTCGGCGTGCACTTCGAGGAACGCTTCGCCGTACTCGGTTGCGTAGCCTTCGGCCAGCACATCCGCCGGCAGTTTGCCTTGCTTGCGAAACAGCACCAGCGGCTTGTTCAGCTGATAGGCCAGCACCGACCCGATCAGGAAACCGCGAGCGTCCATCGCGCCGATGTGGGTGAAGTCGGCTTCCACATAGCGGTGGGCGAAGCTGTCCATCACCAGGCGAAGGGCCTTGGGCGACTGGAACAGCGGGGTGATGTCGCGAAAGATCACACCCGGTTTCGGGAAGTCGATCACGGGGCGGATCAGGGATTTGATGTCGAAGGAGTCGAAGACCATCGTCGAGGTGTCCTGGCAGGGCTGCAAACGGCGCAGTATACCCGCGGCTGAAACGATACGCTCGGCCGCGGGTCGAGATCAGACTTCGAGCGAGCCGCCGGCCAGGGCGCAGAGCTGGATCGGGTCGAGGATATGGATTTCCTTGCCCTCGGCTGCGATCAGTTCGTTCTGCTGGAAGCGGGTGAAAACTCGGGACACGGTTTCCACCGCCAGCCCCAGGTAGTTGCCGATTTCATTGCGGGACATGCTCAGGCGGAACTGGTTGGCCGAGAAGCCG
This sequence comes from Pseudomonas sp. 1, assembly GCF_056626735.1. NCBI lineage: Bacteria > Pseudomonadati > Pseudomonadota > Gammaproteobacteria > Pseudomonadales > Pseudomonadaceae > Pseudomonas > Pseudomonas sp. 1. The sequence continues at coordinate 80,041 of NZ_JBWXMQ010000011.1, forward strand.
CGAGCGCGAAAACGCGCCGACAGGTTGACCAGGAACGTGGCGATGCGCTCGTCGGCGGTTTTCTTCGACAGCAGCAACATCATTTGCTGGTCATCGCGGATTTCGCGGCTCATCACGCGCATCAACTGACGGCGCAGCTGCGGCAGTTGCAGGGCCAGTTCGTCGAGGCGCTCGAAGGGAATTTCGCAAACCGAAGTGGTTTCCAGCGCCTGGGCGGAAACCGGGTGTTTCTCGGTGTCCATGCCGGACAGCCCGACCAGTTCGCTCGGCAGGTGGAAACCGGTCAGTTGTTCTTCGCCGGTGTCGCTCAGGCTGAAGGTCTTCAGGGCGCCGGAGCGTACTGCATAAACGGAATCGAAGGTGTCGCCCTGGCGGAACAGGAACTCACCCTTTTTCAACGGGCGGCCACGTTTAACGATTTCGTCCAGCGCATCCATGTCTTCCAGATTCAGCGAAAGTGGCAGGCAGAGAGGGGCCAGGCTGCAATCCTTGCAATTAGCCTGGTTGTGAGCGCGCAGTTTAACTGGCTCGGACATTTCTTAAATCCTTGTGGGAAAACACACATAAGGCGTAAGGGTAACCCAGCGGAGGACATTCAGGCCAGCCTGTGGCGAGATTGCCCCCAAGGCATGAAGCCGCAGGGATGACGGCCGATAAACGTGTCTCGGACGGCGTGCAAGGCACCGTTTCGATGACCGTGATACCCGGACAACCCCTGCGTTGTGCTTGAAAAAGCTAGATCACCCGCGAGAAACGCTGGCGGTTTTGCTGTTCCAGGTAGGCGTCGAACACCATGCACACCGAACGTACCAGCAGGCGACCGGCCGGCAGCACGGTGATGCGCTCGCGATCCAGTTCGATCAGCCCGTCCTGCGCCATGCCCTGCAATTGCGGCCAGAGCGCGCCGAAATAACCCTGAAAATCGATGTTGAAGCTGCGTTCGATCTCGGCGAAATCCAGGCTGAAATTGCAGATCAGTTGCTGGATCACTGCACGACGCAGGCGATCGTCAGCGTTACACACCAGACCACGACTGGTGGCCAGTTGCGCGCCGGCGAGGGTGTTCTGGTAGTGATTGAGGTCGCTGCTGTTCTGGCAGTACAGGTCGCCGATCTGGCTGATGGCCGACACGCCCAGCCCGATCAGGTCGCAATGACCGTGGGTGGTGTAGCCCTGGAAGTTGCGCTGCAGGGTCGATTCTTCCTGAGCAATCGCCAGTTCATCGTCGGGCAGGGCGAAGTGGTCCATGCCGATGTAGCGATAGCCGGCGGCGGTCAGTTGTTCGATGGTGCGTTGCAGCATTTCCAGTTTCTGCGCCGGGCTTGGCAGTTCGTTGCCGTTGATCCGCCGCTGTGGCATGAAGCGTTCCGGCAGGTGCGCGTAGTTGAACACCGAGAGTCGGTCCGGTTGCAGGCTGATGACTTCCTCGACGGTGCGGGCGAAATTGTCCGGGGTCTGTTTGGGCAGGCCGTAGATCAGGTCGATGTTGATCGAGCGAAATTGCAGAGTCCGCGCTGCGTCGATCACCGCGCGGGTTTCTTCCAGGCTTTGCAGGCGATTGACCGCCCGTTGTACCGCCGGGTCGAGGTCTTGCAGGCCGATACTGACCCGGTTGAAGCCTAATTCGCGCAGCAGGCCCATGGTCGACCAGTCGGCTTCGCGCGGGTCAATCTCGATGCCGTAGTCGCCGGAATCATCGTCCAGCAGATTGAAGTGCTTGCGCAGGTGCGCCATCAACTGGCGCAGTTCGTCGTGGCTGAGAAAGGTCGGCGTGCCGCCGCCGAAGTGCAGTTGCTCGACTTTCTGTGCGGGGTCGAGGTGGCAGGCGATCAGCTGGATTTCCTGCTCGAGCCGTTGCAGATACGGCAGCGCGCGGCCGCGATCTTTGGTGATGACCTTGTTGCAGGCGCAGTAGTAGCAAATATTCGCGCAGAACGGCACGTGCACGTACAGCGACAACGGGCGCAGGGCCTTGCGGCTGTCGCGCAGGGCGTGGAACAGGTCGAAGGTGCCGACCTGACTGTGAAATTGTACGGCCGTCGGGTACGAGGTGTAGCGCGGCCCCGCCAGGTCGTAGCGGCGGATCAAATCGGTGTCCCAACGAATGGCGTCGAGCATGCGGGCATTCCCCCGGATAGGCTGGCAGTGTGCCGAGTCTAGGGGAGGGCGCGAAAAGGCATCTTGATTTGCATCAACGGGATCAGTGGCCCATCAGCCAGTGCTGGTGCGGGCCCGGCAGAGTCCAGATGCCGAACAGGATCACCAGCAGACCGCCGGCCATGCGTACGCTGCGTTTGCGCAACAGCGCCGTGACCCGCTCGGCCGCGAGGCCGGTTGCCAGCAGCACCGGCCAGGTGCCGAGCCCGAAAGCGAGCATCAGCAATGCACTGTCGAGAGCATTGCCCTGACTGGCCGACCACAGCAACGTGCTGTAAACCAGCCCGCACGGCAGCCAGCCCCACAGAGCGCCCAGCAGCAAGGCCCGGGGCAGGCTCGACACCGGCAGCAGGCGATTGGCGACAGGCTGAATGTAGCGCCACAGTCCGCGACCGAGGCTTTCGATGCGAGTCAGGCCGCTCCACCAGCCTGCCAGATACAGGCCCATGGCGATCAGCAGCAAACCCGCAAGCACGCGCATGAACAGCGCAGCAGGACTGTTCGCCACGGCCCATCCCGCCAGTCCGATCAGCAATCCCGCCGTGGCATAGCTGAGAATCCGCCCGAGGTTATAGGCCAGCAGCAATCGAAAGCGTCGGCTGCGTTGTTCCTTGGGAATCGCCAGGGTCAGCGCGCCCATCAGACCACCGCACATGCCCAGGCAATGCCCGCCGCCGAGCAGGCCGAGAATCAACGCAGACACCAGCAGCGGCGCCAGTTCAAGCATGGGGTGGCGCCTTGTCGTCCGGTTTCGCGGGGTTGGCTTCGTCCACAGCGGCGGTATGGTTCGGATCCTGATCGTCGAACAGGATGCTGTGGGCCGGGCCGTCGAGGTCGTCGTACTGGCCGCTGTCCACCGCCCAGAAAAAGATGTAGACGGCGATGGCCACGATCAGCAGCGCGGCCGGAATCATCACGTAGAGAGCTGGCATCTGTACTCCATGCCCGCGCGGCTCAGGCCGGCAGCGGGCGGGTTTCTGACGTGGCGTTGACGGCCGGCGCGCTCGGCAGGCGAGTCAGGCGCAGGGCGTTGAGCACCACGGTCAGCGAACTGATCGACATGCCGACGGCGGCCCACACCGGAGTGATCCAGCCGAGGGCGGCGAACGGCAACATGAGGCCATTGTACAGTGCGGCCCACAACAGGTTCTCGATGATCACCCGGCGGGTGCGGCGGGCCAGCGTGAAGGCTTGTACCAGTGCGTCGAGACGGTTGGACAGCAACACTGCGTCGGCGCTGGTTTTCGCAAGATCGGTGGCCGAGCCCATGGCCACGCTGATGTCGGCGGCGGCCAGTACCGGCACATCGTTGACCCCGTCACCGAGCATCAACACCTTGCGGCCGTCCTTGTGCAGTTGTTGCAGCACTTGCAACTTGTCGTCCGGGCGCAGACCGCCGCGCGCCTCATCGATGCCCAGTTCGGCGGCGACGCTGGCGACCATCGGCGAACTGTCGCCCGACAGCAGCAGCGTGCGCCAGCCGCGCGCCTTGCATGCGGCGAGCAGGGCCGGGGCGTCATCGCGCAGACGGTCGTCGAGGGCGAACCAGGCCAGCGGCCCCTGACGGTCACCGAGCAGTAGCCATTGACCCGGTTCCTTCGGCATCGAAGGCACCGGCGCGCCGCTGAGATCACACACAAACGCCGCTTGACCGATGCGCAAACGCTGCTCATCGACCGACCCTTCAAGCCCCAGGCCAGGCGTGCTGTGGACGTCTTCGGCAGCCAGTGGCGCGCGACCGAAGGCGCGGGCGATCGGGTGTTCCGAACGGTTTTCCAGGGCGGCGGCGAGGCTCAGGCATTGATCGCTGTCGAGGGCGCCAAGCGGTCGGATCGAATGCAGCACCAGTCGGCCTTCGGTGAGGGTACCGGTCTTGTCGAAAATCACCGTGTCGATCTGGTTCAGCCCTTCCAGCACATGGCCGCGCGTCAGTAGCAGGCCGAGTTTGTGCAGGGTACCGGTGGCAGCGGTGAGGGCGGTTGGCGTCGCCAGCGACAGCGCGCACGGGCAGGTCGCCACCAGCATGGCGAGGACGATCCAGAATGCTCGCGACGAATCCAGCTCCCACCACAGCAGGCCAATGGCGGCCGCCGCGATCAGCGACAACAACAAAAACCACTGCGCAGCGCGGTCGGCGATTTCCGCCAGCCGTGGTTTTTCTGCCTGGGCGCGATCCAGCAGGCGGACGATGGCCGACAGTCGTGTTTCCTGGCCCAGCGCCTGCACCTCGACGGTCAGCGCGCCTTCCACGTTCAGCGTGCCGGCGGTGACAGCATCGCCTATGGCGCGCGGCTGCGGCAGGTATTCGCCGGTCAGCACCGATTCGTCGATGCTCGACTGGCCATCGAGGATCTTGCCGTCCGCCGGCAGCACCGAGCCGGGCTGCACCAGCACCCGATCACCGAGGCGCAGTTCGCTGAGCAGGATGCGTTCACTCTGGCCGGCATCGTCGAGACGCAGACACGAGGCGGGCAACAGATTGACCAGTTGCGCGGTGGCAGCGGCGGTGCGCTCGCGGGCGCGGCGTTCGAGGTAGCGCCCGGCAAGCAGGAACAGCGCAAACATGCCCACCGCGTCGAAATACAGTTCGCCGATCCCGGTGATCGAGGTCCAGATCCCGGCGAGATAGGCCGCGCCGATCGCCAGCGACACCGAGACGTCCATGGTCAGGTGACGGGTGCGCAGGTCACGCATGGCGCCCTTGAAAAACGGCGCGCAGCTGTAGAACACAATCGGCGTGGTGAGGAACAGCGCGACCCAGCGCAGGATGGTGTGCAGCTCCGGGCTGAGATCGATGTTGAATTCCGGCCAGGTGGCCATGGTCGCCATCATCGCCTGGAACCACAGCAGGCCGGCGACGCCGAGTTGGCGCAGGGCGAGGCGGTTTTCGCTGGCCAGTTGTTCGCTGGCGCGGTCGGCCTGATACGGGTGTGCGGCATAGCCAATGTGGCGCAGTTCGCTGAGGATCTGGCTCAGCGGCAACTGAGCGTCAGCCCAGCGCACATGCAGGCGATGATTGGACAGGTTCAACCGCGCCTCGGCCACGGCGGGCAGCGTGCGCAGGTGTTTCTCGATCAGCCAGCCGCACGCGGCGCAACTGATGCCTTCCATCAGCAGCGTGGTTTCGGCCAGTTCACCTTCGTGGCGCACGAAGGGTTGTTGCACGTCGGCGCGGTCGTACAACTCAAGCTCATCGACCAGTTGCACCGGCAGCGCTTCGGGGTTGGCCGAGGCTTCGCTGCGATGCTGGTAATAGCTTTCCAGGCCACCGGCGACGATGGCTTCGGCCACCGCCTGACAGCCGGGGCAGCAGAACTCGCGGGATTCCCCGAGCACGACGGCGGTGAAGCGGCTGCCGGACGGGACGGGCAGGGCGCAGTGGTAGCAGGGGACTGGAATGGTCATGAGGCGTTCCGATGATCGTTCCCACGTTCCGCGTGGGACGGCCTCCACGGACGCTCCGCGTCCGCTTCGGCCGGGACGCGGAGCGTCCGTGGCTGCGTGCCCACGCAGAGCGTGGGTGCGATCAGAGTAAGGCTTACTGCTTCAGGTCTTCAGCGCCCTGCAACGGCTCATCACCGAGCAACAAATCCTTGTCATGGCTGACCAGCTCTTCCTCGAACATCCGCCACACGTGATCGTCCTGGGTGCCCAGCAATTCAACAAAACGCCGGCCTTCGATCTTGTCGCTCAACTGGCCGATGTACCGGCCCTGTTCGGTCTCGCTGCGAGCCAAAACAATCTTGCGATCCTTCTCCGGTTGAGTCGGCGAGATCAGGTTCAGTTCCAGGGTTTTCGGCTGGCTGTCGCCGCTCAGGCGCAGATCGACTTCGCCGGTGACATCATCCAGATGCACGGCAGCGCGCATCTTCAGGGTCTGCGCCAGCAGTTCGCGATCCAGTGAACGGTTGATGCCTTTGCCGGCCTCGTAGTAGTTATCGTTGACCAGGTTGTCCGGGTTGTTCACCGCAATGGTCACCATGGACAGCGTCAGGGTCACCGAACAGGCCAGAATCCCGATGATGATCCATGGCCAAAGGTGCTTGTACCAGGGACTTGCGGTGTTTGCTGCGGGCATGTTCAGTTCTCTCAACGATTTTGTGGGCCGATGAAACGGCTCTTGGCTTCTACGTGGACGCTGTCGTCATCGGCATCCTTGAGGATGAATTTCACCTCGTTGGTGCTCGATGGCAATTGTTCAGGTGCGCTCGACAGTTCGACCGGCATGCTGAAGATTTCCCCGGCCGGCACCTTGATCTCGCGTTTGCCTTGCAGGCGCAGATCCGGCAAGCCGGCAGCTTCCAGCACATAAGTGTGGTCGCGCTGATCCTTGTTCATGATCTTCAGGCTGTAGACGTTTTCGATCCGGCCTTCGGCGTTTTCACGGTAAAGCACGCGGTCTTTGCTGACGTCGAAGCCCACCAGCGAACGCATGAAGAATGCGGTCACCAACAGGCTGATCATCGCCAGCAGCACCACGGCGTAGCCGATCAGGCGCGGGCGCAGTTTATGGGTCTTCTGCCCGGACAAGTTGTGTTCGGTGGTGTAGCTGATCAGTCCGCGCGGGTAATCCATCTTGTCCATGATGCTGTCGCAGGCGTCGATGCATGCGGCGCAACCGATGCACTCGATCTGCAGGCCGTCGCGGATGTCGATGCCGGTCGGGCAGACCTGAACGCACATGGTGCAGTCGATGCAGTCGCCCAGGCCCAGGGCCTTGTAGTCGACGCCTTTCTTGCGCGGGCCACGGCTTTCGCCGCGACGCGGGTCGTAGGAAACAATCAGGGTGTCCTTGTCGAACATCACGCTCTGGAAGCGCGCATACGGACACATGTAGATGCACACCTGCTCCCGCAACCAGCCGGCGTTGCCGTACGTGGCGAGGGTGAAGAAGCCGACCCAGAAATACGACCAGCCATCGGCTTGCCCGGTGAAGAAGTCAAAGACCAGTTCACGGATCGGCGAGAAGTAGCCGACGAAGGTCATGCCGGTGACGAAACCGATCAGCAACCACATGGCGTGCTTGGCGAACTTGCGCAGGAACTTGTTGGCACTCATCGGCGCCTTGTCCAGCTTGATGCGCTGGTTGCGGTCGCCTTCGGTGACCTTTTCGCACCACATGAAAATCCACGTCCACACGCTTTGTGGGCAGGTATAACCGCACCAGACCCGCCCGGCATACACCGTGATGAAGAACAGGCCGAATGCGGCAATGATCAGCAGGCCCGAAAGCAGGATGAAATCCTGGGGCCAGAAGGTGGCGCCGAAAATGAAGAACTTGCGTTCCGGCAGGTTCCACCACACGGCCTGATGGCCGCCCCAGTTCAGCCACACCGTACCGAAATACAACAGGAACAGCGCCGTGCCGCCCATCATCCGCAGATTGCGGAACAGGCCAGTGAAAGCTCTTGTGTAGATTTTTTCTCGAGCGGCATAAAGATCGACGCTGTTGTTCGCGTTCTTGTCGGGCGGCGTGACGTCGTGTACCGGAATCTGGTTGCTCATCATTGCATCCCACGGCAGTGGAAAAATGCCTCGGTCGATACGTGCCGACCGGGGTCAAAAAGGGGTGTTGCAGTGGCCCAATGATACGCCTGTACCACCGACGAACGGGTGCGACCTTTGGTCGCGTTGGGGAAAAAATCTGAATGGTGTAGCGAATGCAGCAAAGCATGATGCAGATCAATTGACTATAGACGACAGGCACTGCTGACATCGAAGCGGCTGCGCTGCACAAGAGCAGACGCAGCCGCTTTCATCGGTCGTTCACAGTATCCGGCCGCCGCCAAGGCTATCCATTCCACCGGTGCCTTTTTTTCTGTCAGCTGCGGCATTGCCTTTCGTGGAGCGCTTTTGTCGTTTCAGGCTGTCGCTATCGGTCACATCGTTTTGTGGCGTCTGTTCATCCGTTTGAATCGGCTCATCACCGTCCTGATTCTGATGTTGTTCGTTCATCGTATGCCTTCCTTGCAAGATGAGTGGTGAGGTCGCAGCGCATCGGCTGCCGAAGGACGTTATCGCTTGCCAGCCAATGTGCCCAACGAATTTCGGTTGCGAGATGTGAAGCTGCGATGTGGTTCTTTTAGCCCCACAGATTGATCTGCGTACTCGAAAAATGTCGGAGAGGTTCGTTTCTCAGCGGCGCAGCGTCCCAGCAGACGTACCTGACAGCTAGCTTTTCGGATGATCGCAAGCAACTGCATGTCAATCTGATCGAGAACAATGATTGGCAAAAACCGCAATTCGCGGACACGGTTCCGCTGAAATCCATCTGGGCCAGTCGGCCATAAGCAACGGCCCCGCCAATTCTCATTGGCGGGGCCGTTTTTTTTGCTACAAACGTTGGCCTTACTGGGCCTCGGCTTCCGCTGGTTTTTCACCGTGGGACAGGCTGTAAACATAAGCCGCCAGCAGGTGAACCTTGTCGTTGCCTTGCAGTTGTTCCTGGGCAGGCATCTGGCCCTGACGGCCGTAACGGATGGTCTGCTGCAGCTGCGCGAAGCTCGAGCCGTAGATGAACGCGGCCGGGTGGGTCAGGTTCGGGGCGCCCATTGCCGGGGTGCCTTTGCCTTCCGGACCGTGGCACGCCACGCAGTTGGCAGCGAACAGTTTCTGGCCGTTGGCCGGATCCGCCTTGGTGCCTTCCGGCAGCTTGCGGCCATCCAGATTGGTCAGCACGAACGCGGCCACGTCGGCCACGCCTTGCTCACCGATCACTTCCGCCCAGGCCGGCATCACCGCGTGACGACCGCCCATGATGGTGGTCTTGATGGTTTCCGGTTCGCCGCCCCAGCGCCAGTCGGCGTCGGTCAGGTTAGGGAAACCATAAGCGCCCTTGGCGTCGGAACCGTGGCAGACCGAGCAGTTGGAGGCGAACAGACGGCCACCCATCTTCAGGGCTTGCGGATCCTTCGCGACTTCCTCGATCGGCATCGCCGCGAACTTGGCGAAGATCGGACCGAACTTGGCGTCCGAGCGAGCCATTTCCTTTTCCCACTCGTGAACGCCGGTCCAGCCGGTCTGGCCGTTGGCGAACGGGGTCTGCTTCTCGGTATCGAGGTAGTTGTAGCCCGGCAGCAGACCTTTCCAGCTGCCCAGGCCCGGGTACAGCACCAGATAACCCAACGCGAACACGATGGTGCCCACGAACAGCATGAACCACCATTTCGGCAGCGGGTTGTCGTACTCCTCGATCCCGTCGAAGGAGTGGCCGACCGTCTCGTCGGTCTGCTCGGCGCGCTGACCCTTGCGGGTCGACAGCAACAGCCAGGTCAGGGAAAAGATCGTACCGAGACTGAGGACTGTGACGTACAGACTCCAGAATGTAGTCATTCTTTGTTACTCCTAGAAGCTTGCTCGACGTGCTTGATGGCTTCGGGATCATCCGCGAAGGGCAGCAAGGTCGCGTCTTCAAACTCCGACTTGCGCTTGGGGCTGAACACCCACAACGCCAGGCCGATGAAGGCGACCATCACGACAACGGTGCCCAGGCCTCGAATCATCCCGATATCCATCAAGAATCACCGTTTGCTTTTGATGATGGTGCCCAGGCCTTGCAGATAGGCCACCAGCGCGTCCATTTCGGTTTTGCCCTTCACGGCATCCCTGGCACCGGCGATGTCTTCGTCGGTGTAAGGGACGCCGAGCGTGCGCAACACTTCCATTTTCTTGGCCGTGTCTTTGCCATCGAGCTTGTTTTCTACGAGGAACGGGTAGGCCGGCATTTTCGACTCAGGCACTACGTTGCGCGGGTTGTACAAGTGCGCACGCTGCCAGTCATCGGAGTAACGACCGCCGACGCGGGCCAGGTCCGGGCCGGTACGCTTGGAACCCCACAGGAACGGGTGATCCCAGACGCTTTCACCGGCGACCGAGTAATGGCCGTAGCGTTCGGTTTCGGCACGGAACGGACGGATCATCTGCGAGTGGCAGCCGACACAGCCGTTGGCGATGTAAACGTCGCGGCCTTCCAGTTCAAGGGCGGTGCGCGGCTTCATGCCTTCGACCGGCTTGTTGGTGACGTCCTGGAAGAACAGCGGAACGATTTGGGTCAGGCCACCGACGCTGACGGCGATGACCATGAAGAAGGCCAGCAGGCCAATATTCTTCTCGACAGCTTCATGCTTCATCAGTGAGCTCCAACTACGGCGATCTTGGCGGCGGCTTCAGCTTCAGCCGGGTCCGAGGCGCGAACGGTGCGCCACACGTTGTAGGCCATCAACAGCATGCCGCTGGCGAAGAACGCACCGCCCAGGGCACGGACGATGTAGCCAGGATGGCTGGCCTGCAGCGCTTCGACGAACGAGTAGGTGAGGGTGCCGTCGTCGTTGATTGCACGCCACATCAGGCCTTGGGTGATGCCGTTGACCCACATCGAAGCGATGTACAGCACGGTACCGATGGTCGCGAGCCAGAAGTGCGCGTTGATCAGACCGACGCTGTGCATCTGCGCGCGGCCGAACAGTTTCGGGATCATGTGGTAGATCGCGCCGATCGAGATCATCGCTACCCAGCCGAGTGCACCGGCGTGTACGTGGCCGATGGTCCAGTCGGTGTAGTGCGAGAGCGAGTTGACGGTCTTGATCGCCATCATCGGACCTTCGAAGGTCGACATGCCGTAGAACGCCAGCGATACCACGAGGAAACGCAGGATCGGGTCGGTGCGCAGCTTATGCCAGGCGCCCGACAGGGTCATCATGCCGTTGATCATGCCGCCCCAGCTCGGCGCCAGCAGGATGATCGACATTGCCATGCCCAGCGATTGTGCCCAGTCCGGCAGAGCGGTGTAGTGCAGGTGGTGCGGGCCGGCCCAGATGTACAGGGTGATCAGCGCCCAGAAGTGCACGATCGACAGACGATAGGAGTAGATCGGACGTTCGGCCTGTTTCGGCACGAAGTAGTACATCATCCCCAGGAAACCGGTGGTCAGGAAGAAGCCCACGGCGTTGTGGCCGTACCACCACTGGATCATCGCGTCGGTGGCGCCCGAGTAAGCCGAGTAGGACTTGAACAGGCTGACCGGCAGCGACATGTGGTTGACGATGTGCAGCATCGCGGTCACCACGATGAACGCACCGTAGAACCAGTTACCGACATAGATGTGCTTGGTCTTGCGCTTGGTGATGGTGCCGAAGAACACCAGACCGTAGGTGACCCAGACAATGGCCAGCAGAATGGCGAGAGGCCATTCCAGTTCCGCGTATTCCTTGGTGGTGGTGTAACCCAGCGGCAAGGTAATGATCGCGCCGACAATGACCGCTTGCCATCCCCAGAAGGTGAAGGCCGCGAGGCTGTCGGAAATCAGTCGCGTCTGGCAGGTTCGCTGCACGACATAGTAGGAAGTGGCAAACAGTGCACAACCACCGAAGGCGAAAATCACCAGGTTTGTGTGCAACGGGCGCAGGCGTCCAAAGCTCGTCCACGGCAGACCGAAATTCAGCTCCGGCCAGACCAGTTGCGAGGCGATGAAGACACCGAGCCCCATGCCAAGGATCCCCCAGACCACCGTCATGATGGCGAACTGGCGGACTACCTTATAGTTATAAGCAGTCGGACTGATTGCTGTGCTCATTCTAAGGTTCCACGGTTTGGGTGTTTTATTAGGATTAAAATCGGCCGCAAGTATGTAGAAAGCAGGGGGTCAATGCAACGCGCCATGACCTGGGTCAATGCTTTCCAACGCTGATTCTGCGGCCTTTCCATGCGCCGCGTAAGGACAAAATTGCCCTCGGGCAAAATGTCGCAGCGGACGAAAAAAGCGAGGGGTCCCGGTCGGATGTAACGGGGTGTGTTCGAGCGCTCGGTTCGGGTGACGGACGGTAATCGGCACGACAGCCGGTATCTACCGGCCTTTGCGGCCATGTCAGTCAGCCGATTCGTTCAACGCCTCGCTCAGGGTCGACCTGGAACCGGCACGGGCCAGTCCGCATCGAGCAAGCGTAGACCCGAATCCGGGTAACCGAAAGGAGAGGGGCTGAAGGGGTGCGACAATGCGTCGCAAAGGGGCTGGAAACTGCCGCACTGGAAACGTGCGGCAGTGTTGTACGCAATGATTACTTTTTGTTGTCTTCAGTAATCAGTTTTTCTGTATTCAATCCATTGCTAAGGCTGTACACATAAGCGGCCAGCAATTGCACTTTATCGTTGCCCAACAGCTCGTTCTGAGCTGGCATGTGGCCTTGACGGCCATGGCGAATGGTCTGCTCGAGTTGGGTCAGGCTGGTGCCGTAGATGAAACCGGCCGGGTGCGTCAGATTCGGCGCGCCCATGGCTGCAGTGCCCTGGCCGTTTGCCCCGTGGCAGGCGATGCAGGTGGTGCTGAACGCCCGCTGACCGGCTTGCAGATCCGCCTTGTTGTCCGCCGGCAATGGCAGCCCCGCCAGTTCATGACGCACATAGGCGGCAACGTTTTTCACGCCAGCCTCGCCCAGCACTTCACCCCACGCCGGCATCGCCGCCATCCGGCCACCCATGATGGTGGTCTTGATGGTTTCGGCGCTGCCGCCCCAACGCCAGTCCTTGTCGGCGAGGTTAGGGAAGCCGAACGCGCCTTTGGCATCCGAGCCATGGCACACCGAGCAGTTGGAGGCGAACAGACGGCCACCCATTTTCAGCGCCTGCGGATCCTTCGCCACTTCTTCCACCGGCATCGCGGCGAACTTGGCGAAGATCGGCCCGAATTTGGCGTCGGCCTTGCTCATTTCCTTTTCCCACTCGTGGACGCCGGTCCAGCCGTCCTCGTAGCCGGGCAGGATGCCTTTCCAGTTGCCGAGGCCCGGATAAAGGATCAGATAGCCCACGGAAAACACCAGCGTGCCGGCAAACAGCATGAACCACCACTGCGGCAGCGGGTTGTCGTACTCCTCGATGCCGTCGAAGCTGTGGCCCATGGTCTGGTCGACGCTGCCCTTGGTTTCGCCCCGACGGGTGCCGACCAGCAGCCAGGTCAGGCCGATCAGGCTGCCGATGGTCAGTACGCATATCCACGTACTCCAGAAGGTGGTCATGACCGGGTACTCCTTGTTTCAGTTGCAGGGGTTGGGTCGGGTTGCGGCTCGTCGGCAAACGGCAGCAGGCGCGCTTCGGCAAATTCCGGCGTGCGTTTGCGGTTGAACACCCACAGGGTCAGGCCGACGAAGGCCACGAACACCACGACCGTGCCGAGGCCGCGAATCAGCCCCGCGCTCATTTCAAAGGCCATCTCAATCACCTCTTGCTCTTGATCGCAGTGCCAAGCACTTGCAGGTAGGAGACGAGGGCGTCCATTTCAGTCTTGCCCTTGAGGCTGGCCACCGCGCCGCTGATGTCGTCGTCGGTGTATGGCACGCCGAGGGTGCGCATGACCTTGAGCTTGGTTTCGGTGTGGCTGCTGTCGACCGGTTGAGTGACCAGCCATGGGTAGGCCGGCATTTTCGATTCCGGTACGACGTTGCGCGGGTTGTACAAGTGCGCACGGTGCCAGTCATCCGAGTAGCGCGCGCCAACGCGGGCCAGGTCCGGACCGGTACGCTTGGAACCCCACAGGAACGGGTGATCCCAGACGCTTTCACCGGCCACCGAGTAGTGGCCGTAGCGTTCGGTTTCGGCGCGGAACGGACGGATCATCTGCGAGTGGCAACCGACGCAGCCTTCGCGGATGTAGATGTCGCGGCCTTCCAGTTGCAGCGCGGTGTAGGGCTTCATGCCTTCCACCGGTTTGTTGGTCACGTCCTGGAAGAACAGCGGGACGATCTGGGTCAGGCCGCCGATGCTCACGGCGAATACCATCAGCAGCATCAGCAGGCCGACGTTCTTTTCAATCGTTTCGTGTTTCATGGCGGACTCCTCAGGCCATCTGCGCGGCAGCAACGACGTCAGCAGGCTGCGAGGCCCGCACGGTGCGCCAGGTGTTGTAAGCCATCAGGAACATGCCGCTGAGGAAGATCGCCCCGCCAATCAGCCGCACGACGAAGCCTGGGTGGCTGGCCACCAGGGTTTCGACGAAGGAATAGGTCAGCGTGCCGTCCTCGTTCACTGCACGCCACATCAGGCCCTGGGCGATGCCGTTGACCCACATCGAGGCGATGTAGAGCACGGTGCCGATGGTCGCGAGCCAGAAGTGCGCGTTGATCAGGCCGATGCTGTGCATCTGCTCTTTGCCGAACACTTTCGGGATCATGTGGTACAGCGCGCCGATCGAGATCATCGCCACCCAGCCGAGCGCGCCGGCGTGTACGTGGCCGATGGTCCAGTCGGTGTAGTGGGAGAGGGCGTTCACGGTCTTGATCGCCATCATCGGACCTTCGAAGGTCGACATGCCGTAGAACGCCAGCGACACCACCAGGAAGCGCAGGATCGGGTCGCTGCGCAACTTATGCCAGGCGCCCGAAAGGGTCATCATGCCGTTGATCATGCCGCCCCAGCTCGGCGCCAGCAGAATCAGCGACATCACCATGCCCAGCGACTGCGCCCAGTCCGGCAGCGCGGTGTAGTGCAAGTGGTGGGGACCGGCCCAGATGTACAGGGTGATCAGCGCCCAGAAGTGCACGATCGACAGGCGATACGAATACACTGGACGTTCGGCCTGTTTCGGCACGAAGTAATACATCATCCCGAGGAAACCGGCGGTGAGGAAAAAGCCTACGGCGTTGTGGCCGTACCACCATTGCACCATCGCATCGGTTGCACCGGCGTATACCGAGTAGGACTTGGTGAAGCTCACCGGCAACTCAAGGTTGTTGACGATGTGCAGGATCGCCACGGTGATGATGAACGCGCCGAAAAACCAGTTGCCCACATAAATGTGCTTGGTCTTGCGCTGCATGATCGTGCCGAAGAACACGATCGCGTAGGCGACCCAGACGATGGTGATCAGAATGTCGATCGGCCATTCCAGCTCGGCGTATTCCTTGGAACTGGTGTAACCCAGTGGCAGGCTGATGGCCGCCAGCAGGATCACAAGCTGCCAGCCCCAGAAGCAGAAGGCGGCGATTTGCGGCGCGAACAGTTGCGTCTGGCAGGTGCGCTGCACCGAGTAGAACGAACTGGCGAACAAGGCACAGCCACCGAACGCGAAGATCACCGCGTTGGTGTGCAGCGGGCGCAGGCGTCCGAAGCTGGTCCACGGCAGGTTGAAGTTGAGTTCGGGCCAGACCAATTGAGCCGCGAGAAAAACCCCGAGCCCCATGCCGACGATGCCCCACACCACCGTCATAATGGCGAATTGGCGGACCACCTTGTAGTTGTAGGCGGTACTGATAGAAGTGTTCATGGTTCCCCATCCACGGTTCAGCCGAAGTGAGTGCGCGCAGAAAACGCCGCGAACCCTTCGCCTGGAGTTATAGGCAGACTAAAAGCGAGGCAAGCATGGACAAACAGCACAAGGCCAGTATTGACGGGGATCAATGGGCGCAGTGCCTGCGGGATCACGGGTGGCTTTGGGATGCCGCTGTTGGCGAGGCTTCGGCGACGCTCATTCTTGCCCATGGTGCCGGGGCGCCGATGGACAGCGACTGGATGAACGATATGGCTGGGCGCCTTGCCGGGCTTGGTATCAACGTGTTGCGGTTTGAGTTTCCTTATATGGCGCAGCGGCGGGTTGATGGCAGCAAACGCCCGCCGAATCCGGCGCCGAAGTTGCTCGAATGTTGGCGTGAGGTGTATGGCTTGGTGCGACTTCATGTCGCTGGGGTTTTGGCGGTTGGCGGCAAGTCGATGGGGGGGCGGATGGCCAGTCTTCTTGCCGATGAGCTTGGCGCGGATGCTTTGGTTTGTCTGGGGTATCCGTTTTATGCGGTTGGGAAACCTGAGAAACCGCGGGTTGAGCATTTGGCTTCTTTGCGGACTCGGACGCTGATTGTTCAGGGGGAGCGGGATGCGCTTGGCAATCGGGACGCTGTTGAGGCTTACGATTTATCACCGAGTATTGAGGTTTTTTGGTTGGCCTCTGGGGATCATGATTTGAAGCCGCTGAAGGTTTCCGGGTTTACGCAGGAGCAGCATTTGGCTTCGGCGGCGGAGAGGGTTGCCGGGTTTCTTTGTTGAGGCTTTTTTTGGGGGCATATCCGTTGCTGCGGTTATGGCTGCTTAGGGTTCCGCCCTTACGGCGGGTCACTTTTGGCAAACGCCCCAAAAGTAACCAAAAGGTCTTGCTCCTACGTTCGGCCCGCTCGCTGAGGCTCGGGGTTCCTTCGCTCCGGGATTCATCCGGGGGCATCGCCTACGGTTTGCTTCGCTGCACCTCCTCTCGATGTGTTTGGCTTCGCCAAACGGTCGCTGCGCTCCCACCCCCGGATGAATCCCTCCACTCAGCCTTCCGACGTCGCCCGTGGATCAAGATCAAAAGCGGTACTCGAGCTAACGCTCATCGTGTTGAGTGGTGAGAAGCCATGCGGATTGCAGCAGGGAAGTATCTGCTTGTTTTCTGTGCGTAAACGTAATTCCGAAACGGCGTTTAAAGTACACGAACCGTTACGCCATAAGGGCTACAACACCTTGCGTCGTTACCTACGCGTACGCCAGAATCCGCCGGCTTACGCGGCTATGGGGTGGGCTATATCGTTTCCCTGTCACTGAAAAACAGTGATCGGGTTTGGTAGCCCGTCTGTAATAGCTGTGTGGCAACACCGTATGCAGTCCTTTTCTTGGGGCTCGGTTTTATGGTGGTCATGCGTGGGGCTCATTCGTGAGCGCCGGGTTCCTATTGCAGCCGGTCTACCAACCCGCGTATGGCCGCCACCCATCGTTTGGTAGCGTGGGTGATGGCTCCTTGAAGTCTGCGATAGGAGTTACATCTATGTTCAAAGCCACACCAAACCCGCCAGAAACCGATCCAACCTCCAACGACCCCGAGCTTGAGTCCCAAAAGACAAAAGCAGCCGCCGACCGCGCACTCGACTATTACCTCGGCCCCGAAATCCCGAAGTACTTCCCGCCCAAGGCCCGCCCCATCTACATGGTCGATCCCACGCTCGATGACGAAACACTGCTGGTCGAAGCCTGCGAATCACTGTCGTCAGCCAACGCCATGGCCGGCAATATCGCCAACTCGGTGAAAGGCCCGGAGCGCAAACCGCTGCTGGCGCTGCAACAGCTGATCATGTTGAACGAGCTGCTGGTGAATCGTCTGCTGGACAAGCTTCGTTTGCCGCAGTAGTCGTCAATCGCCGTAAATAACAAACAAAAAACCCCGGAAGCTTTCGCTGTCCGGGGTTTTTATTGCCAGAACAATCAGCGGTTAAACCGCTCCACCAACGAGTATTGCGTGTTGGCAGTCTTCGTCAGCTCTTCACTCAACAACGCCGAGTTATGCGCCTGTTCCGAGGTCTGGTCCGCCAGTTCCGAAATGTTGCTGATGTTGCGGCTGATTTCTTCAGCCACGGCACTTTGCTCTTCGGTCGCGGCGGCGATCTGGGTGGTCATGTCGGTGATGTTGGCCACCGCTTCGCTGATGCCGACCAGGGCCTGATCCGCTTCCAGTACCCGCGCCACACCTTCTTCCGCCTGGCGATGGCCGGCTTCCATGGTTTGTACGGCGCTGGATGCAGTCTGTTGCAGCTTGGCGATCAGGGCGTGGATCTGGCCGGTGGATTCGCTGGTGCGTTGCGCCAGTTGGCGGACTTCGTCGGCGACTACGGCAAAACCACGGCCCATTTCACCGGCACGCGCTGCTTCAATCGCGGCGTTGAGTGCGAGCAGGTTGGTCTGGTCGGCGATGCCTTTGATCACGTCGACCACACCGCCGATTTCGTCGCTGTCCTTGGCCAGTTGGGTCACGGTCAGGCCGGTCTCACCGACGACGACCGACAGGCGCTGGATAGCTTCGCGGGTTTCCCCGGCGATATCGCGGCCGCGACCGGTCAGGCGGTTGGCTTCCTGGGTGGCGTCGGCGGTGCGCTGGACGTGGCTCGCCACTTCTTGCGTGGTGGCGGCCATCTGGTTGACGGCGGTGGCGACCTGTTCGGTTTCCACGCGCTGACGTTCCAGACCGCTGGAGCTGTTGTGCGCCAGGGCGTCGGACTGTTTGGCCTGATCGGTCAGGTGCTCGGCGGTGTCCTGCAGACGGGTCAGGCAGGTTTTCAGACGGGCTTCCTGGCTCAGGATCGACATTTCCAGACGCGCCTGAGGGCCACGGCTGTCGGTGTACATCTGCGCGATCAACGGGTCGGAGGTGGTTTGCTCGGCCAGACGCAGCAGGCGCTTGAGCCCGCGTTGTTGCCATTGCAGACCCAGCAGGCCCAGCGGCACCGACAGACCGGCGGCGAGGGCGAAGCCCCACTGCGAGTTCAGGGTGGCGCCGATCATGAAGCTCAACTGGCTGACCAGAATGAACGGCAGCCAGTCCTGCAGCACCGGCAGCCACTTGTCTGTTTGTGGAATCGCCGACTTGCCCTGGTTGATGCGTTGGTAGAGCGCTTCGGCACGACGGATCTGTTCGGCGGTGGGTTTGACCCGCACCGACTCGTAACCGACCACCTGATTGCCGTCGAACACCGGCGTTACATAGGCGTTCACCCAGTAATGATCACCGGTCTTGCAGCGATTCTTGACAATGCCCATCCATGGCAAGCCTTGTTTCAGTGTGCCCCACATATGCGCAAACACCGCCGCCGGGACGTCGGGGTGACGAACCAGGTTGTGCGGCGCACGGATCAGTTCCTCACGCGAAAACCCGCTGATTTCGACGAACGCGTCGTTGCAGTAGGTGATCACGCCCTTGGCATCGGTTGTGGAAATCAACCGCTGCTGAGCCGGGAAAGTCCGTTCGCGTTGTGTAATGGGCTGGTTATTACGCATGGTTTTTCAATCCGCAAGGCTTTGAAGGGTTGTCGGCGGGGTCGGCGATTTATTGAAGTTTTTTTTCATTTATAAGTACGGCGTCGCAAAACGGCCCTTGCTTCAACCCGCGAGCATCGGATAGGTGAACAGACCGAAATGCAGCAGGTTCAGGCCAAAGTGCGTGGCGATTGCCGCACCAAGCCCGCCGAAACGATAGGCCAGACCATAGCCGACACCTGCCAGGCTCGCCAGCAACACCCATTGCCAGCCAGCGCCCACATGCACCAGGCCGAACAGCAGGGACGCAAGCAGCAGCGCGAGGTTTTCGCCGTAAGGCAGGTGCTTGAAACGCCGGCTGAGGCCGCCCTGTATATAGCCGCGAAACAGCGCTTCTTCGACCAGCGTCACCAGCAGCAGATTATTCAGCACCCACAGCCACGCTTGGTCGGGCCATTTCGGCGCCCAGGTGATCATGCCCAGCAACACCGCGCCGCCCAACGCCAGAATCACGCTCAGCGTCAGTGCCAGCGCGGTCGCGTAGACGGTCAGGCGCAACGAGCGCCGCGCGACGATCCATGGGCAGACCAGCAGCAGCCAGAAGCCAATCAGTGGTTTGTCGAGATTCAGGTACATCGAGAACGGCACCGCGTTGTCGGTGAAGCGCTGCGGTGCGATGACCCGACCGTTGTAGAAGCCCGGAAGCCAGTGCAGGGCCAGCGCCAGCGCCAGCACGATAAACAGGCCATGGCCGAGATATCGCCCGACCGGCACGGTTTGCTGGCGCACGGCGTAACCGGCGAAAACCAGCAGTGCAATGGAGATCAGCGCCAGCCAGCCGAGCTGGCCAAAACTCAGCGCTAATCCGTAACCAAGGCTGAGAAGCCCGAGATAGAGCCATGGCAGAGCGGTCATGGAAAGTCCTTGTGCACGATTTGTGGACAGGCTTTCTACACGTCCGGGGGCGAGGGGACAAGTGAAGGTGTACGGGAAATCAGGGACAGCACCACTCCCTGTATGAGACGTGAAGGAGGGCAAGGCCCCCCTGCGGGAGCGAGCTTGCTCGCGATGGCGGTGGGTCAGTGGCACAAAGGTCAACTGACACGCCCTCATCGCGAGCAAGCTCGCTCCCACAGGGCTTTGTGTCTGGCTGAAAGATCAG
The DNA here is from genome assembly GCF_056626735.1 of Pseudomonas sp. 1. Taxonomy (NCBI): domain Bacteria; kingdom Pseudomonadati; phylum Pseudomonadota; class Gammaproteobacteria; order Pseudomonadales; family Pseudomonadaceae; genus Pseudomonas; species Pseudomonas sp. 1. Next base: position 100,112 of record NZ_JBWXMQ010000011.1, read on the forward strand.
CGCAGGTTCAATTTCGCCGCAGCGCGCTCGGTGATTTCCCGGCGCAGTTTCAGCGAAGGTGCCGCACGCTTGCGCGCCTCATCGACAATCCCGCTCGGCGCAGTGTCCGGGCTGCCCGCATCAAACGGCGGCGCCGGCGCATATTCCAGCTGCAACTGCACTAGCTGCGCGGTGTCGACGCCGACCAGTTCCTGCGCCAGGGTCAGGGCAAAATCGATCCCGGCCGTGATGCCGCCCCCGGTAAACAGATTGCCGTCGCGCACCACCCGATCCTTCACCGCGATCGCGCCCAGTGTCGGCAGCAGATCGTGATAAGCCCAATGCGTGGTCGCCCGTTTGCCCTGCAACAGACCCGCCGCCCCGAGCACCAGCGAACCGGTGCACACCGACGTCACGTAACGCGCCTGCGCCGCTTGCGTCTTGATGAACGCCAGCGTCTGCTCATCCTCCATCAACGACCCGACCCCGGCGCCGCCGGGTACGCAGATCACGTCCAGATCCGGGCAATCCCCGAAGGTGGTGGTCGGTTTCAGCAGCAACCCGGTGCTGGAAGTCACCGGCACCAGATCCTTCCAGACCAGATGCACCTGCACGTCCGGCAACGAGGCCAGCACGTCATACGGGCCGGTCAGGTCGAGTTGCTGCACTTGGGGAAACAACAGAAAACCGATCTGCAACGCCATGGTTCTTCTCCGTGAAAAGGGGGTAGACGGCTTCACTGTAGGCGCGTAGGTTTTGGCGCATACGCCAATCAGCCCTCGAATTACGCCAAATGCCGAAAACCATCCACGTACTCGCCTTCGCCAATGTGCAATTGCTCGATGTCACCGGGCCGTTGCAGGTTTTCGCCTCGGCCAACGATATCGCCCGCCAGCAGGGTTTGCCTGCGCCTTACGCGCCATTGGTCATCGCCAGCGGCGGCGGGGCGGTGAACTCCTCCGCCGGGCTGGCGATGCTGGCCGAACCGTTGCCGGAGCAGCCCAGCGATACGCTGATCATCGCTGGCGGCTGGGGCGTTTACGCCGCTGCCGAAGACGCCGAATTGGTGAGTTGGGTGCGCGAACATGCCAATGGCTGCCGACGCGTGGCTTCGGTCTGTACGGGGGCGTTTTTGCTGGCCGCCAGCGGCTGGCTCGACGGTCGCCGGGTCGTCACCCACTGGACCCGTTGCGAGCAACTGGCGCAGCAACATCCACGCTTGCAGGTCGAGCCCAATCCGATCTTCATCAACGACGGCCCGGTCTGGACCTCGGCAGGCGTTACCGCCGGCATTGACCTGGCGCTGGCCATGGTCGAAGACGATCTCGGCCGCGAAATGGCCCTGGACGTCGCCCGGCAACTGGTGGTTTTCCTCAAGCGACCGGGCGGGCAGTCGCAATTCAGCGTGACGCTGTCACTGCAAAAACAGGGCAACCGCTTCGACGACCTGCACGCGTGGATCGCCGAACACCTGACTTGCGATCTGGGCATCCCGACCCTCGCCGAACAGGCCGGCATGAGCGAACGCAGTTTCGTGCGCCACTACCGCGCCGACACCGGCCAGACCCCGGCCCGGGCCATTGAACTGATCCGCGTCGAAACCGCGCGCCGGTTGTTGAGCGATACCGGGTTGCCGATCAAGCGGGTCGCGGCCAATTGTGGTTTTGGCAGTGAAGAGACGTTAAGACGCAGTTTCCTGCGGGCCATGGGCGTGACGCCGCAGGCGTATCGGGAGCGGTTTTCGGTCAGCGCTGGAGCAGATCCAGTAATGCCTTGAGCGTTTCGCCCGGCGCTTCTTCGGGAATGTTGTGCCCGACACCCGCCAGCACCCGCCGCTCGTAAACCCCGGTGAAGTGCTGCGCATCTTCATCGTCTTCCGGAGCCGGGCCGACGCCATCATCCGCACCGCACAGCGAAATCGTCGGAACGCTGATCGCCGGTTGTTTCTCCAGCGCCTGCTCCATGCCTTCCAGCGCCGGATCACCCGGCGCGTACATGAACCGATGGCGGTAGGAGTGAATCACCACCTCGACGAAATCCGGGTTGTCGAACGCCGGCGCACTCAGTGGATAACGCTCGGCGTTCCGCGCCCAGGTCGGTGACCACAATTGCCACAGCAACTCGCACAGCGCCCGACGATTCTGCGTCAGCCCTGCAACGCCACGGGGCGTGTGGAAGTAGTACTGATACCAATAACGGTGCTCGCTCTGCGGATCCAGCGGCTGCACCGAATTCGGAATGTCTTGCAGGTTGTAGCCATCGCCCGTCACCAACCCACGCACCCGCTCGGGATACAACGCCGCCACAATGCAAGCCGCCCGACCGCCCCAGTCGTAACCGCACAACGTCGCTTGCTCGATACCCAGCGCATCCATCAGATCCAGCAGATCCTGAGCCAGCGCCGCTTGCTGGCCGGAACGCAACGTGTCCGCGCTGTTGAAACGGGTCGGGCCGTAACCGCGCAAGTACGGCACGATCACTCGATAACCCTCGGCGGCGAGGAACGGGGCGATTTCGTCGTAGGCGCGGGGGGAGTAGGGGAAGCCGTGAAGCAGGATGACCGGCATGCCGTCTTCAGGGCCGTGATGCTCATAGGCGATGGTCAGACTTTCAGTCTTGCAAAACGGCATCACGGCTTGGGTCATACGGGATTCCTCAAGTTTCAGCTTCCGCCACCTGATTGAAATACTTGCTGCGATCCGGCGTAAACGTCACCACCATTTTCGTCCGCGAGCAGGTCATGACCCGTTCGGCACCCAAATCAATATCCAGATCCTCGCCACGCAACCCCTGCCACTGGGCCAGGTATTTCAGTGATCCGTACTTTTCATTCTTCTTCAGGCTGCGGCTGACCCCGCCTTTCCAGCCCAGCACCGGCAGTTCGTCGGCGCTGCAGCGTTGGGCGAGGTCGGGGAAGCGGATGGCGCGCTGGCGGCCGATTTCCCAGCATTTGATCAGGCCCTTGTCGGCGGCTTCCCACAGTTCGTCGCGGGTCAGGCCCGTACGCAGAGGGGAATCGATGGGGCGGTGGATGCGTTGGCTCATTCTGGTTCCTTGAATCGGGTTTTTATTGGACAGCTCCGCTGTGCCCGTTGCGGTGGATGGTAGGGGTGGATGTAACAGCTGGCAACAAGGTATTTCGGGGTGTAAGTGCGAGTTGCGGGCCAAGCGTTACACGGGGTTGGCAGGTTTTTGCGGGCCGTGCCATCAACCAGTTGTATCGAAAGGAATAGATTGTGTAGGCCGGCCCGCCAAGGGCAAGGCTCGGGGTTGTTTGCCGTTCGTCGGTGGCCTTCCTACAAACGGCAATTGGAGTTGAGATTTTTCTTACAGGCTCTGGCGAAGAAATATGACTACGGCTGCCAGTAATTCTTCTCCCCACTCAACTTGCGATCCAGAAAACTCGCCGCGCTGATCAGCGCCAGGTGGGTCAATGCCTGTGGCGTATTACCCAGATGCCGGCCACGGTTATCGAATTCCTCCGCGTACAACCCAAGTGGATTGGCATAACGCAGCAGTTGCTCGAACTCCAGATGGGCCTTTTCCACTTGCCCGGCGCGGGCCAGGCATTCGACGTACCAGAACGAGCACGCGGCAAAGGCGCCCTCAGTGCCGGACAAGCCATCGATGCCGGCATCGTCATTGCGATAGCGGTAAACCATGCCGTCACGTACCAGGTGCTGCTCGATCGCTTCCAGCGTCGCCAGCCATTTCGGATCCTTGGCGCTGACAAAACGCACCAGCGGCATCAGCAGCATCGAGCCATCGAGCGCCGTGCCGCCCTGGTATTGCACGAAATGCCCACGCTCCTCGTTCCAGAAGTTGTCCCAGATGTCGGCGTGGATTGCCTGGCGGGTCTGGTCCCAGCGGGCGAAGGGCGCCGGCAGCGAGCGTTTCGAGGCCAGGCGGATCGCCCGGTCCAGCGCCACCCAGCACATCAGTCGTGAATGAAGGAAGTGATGTTGCTCACCGCGCATTTCCCAGATGCCTACATCCTTGGTCTGCCAGGTCTCACAGACCTGATCGATGACTTCCATCACATGTTTCCAGCCTTCGTGGGAAATCGCGTCGCCGTACTTGTTGACCAGATAAACGGCGTCCATCAGTTCGCCGAAGATATCCAGCTGGATCTGGTCGTAGGCGCCATTGCCGATGCGCACCGGTTTTGCGCCGCCGTGTCCGGATAAATGCGTGAGTTCGGTTTCCGGGAGTTCCTGGCGACCGTCGATGGCGTAGAGGATGTTCAGCTTCATCCGATGGCCGCTGCAATCGCTGACCCGCCCGCGCAACCAGCGCATGTAGTCGTTGGCTTCGTCGACAAAACCCAGGCGCATGAAGGCGTAGACGGTGAACGAGGCGTCGCGGATCCAGGTGTAGCGATAGTCCCAGTTGCGTTCGCCGCCGGGGGTTTCCGGCAGGCCGAAGGTGGCGGCGGCGAGGATCGCGCCGTGCTGGCGCGAGGTCAGCAACTTCAGGGCCAGGGCCGAGCGGTTGACCATTTCCCGCCAGCGACCGCGATAGTTGGACTGGCCGATCCAGTCGCGCCAGAACTTCAGCGTGCGCTCGATACACAACTGCGCGGCGCCTTCGGCAAAGCGCGGATCATCGCTGGCGCCGAGCATGAACGCGGCGGTCTGATCCTGCTTGAGGGTGAATTGCGCGACGGCGGCGTCCTGACCGACGCTCAAGGGCTGGTCCGAGGCCAGCCGCAGTGTTGGCTGCCCGCTGGCGCTGAACAGCACATCCTTTTGATCGATAACGGCGCGGGTTTGCGCGCGGGCATAGTCGTGCCGAACGGCGCAGCGCAGGTGAAACGTCGCCTGCCCGCTGACCACCCGCACCCGGCGCATCAACAGCGGCAGTGCATCGTCGTTGTCGCCGATGGGCAGCAGATCGGTGATTTCCACCACGGCGTGATCGCTGAGCCAACGGGTCTGCAAAACGTTGGTGTCCGGCAGGTAAATCTGCTCGCGCCGGGCGTCGGGCAGGTCCGGGGCCAACTGGAAAATCCCCGCATCGGGGGTATCGAGCAGCGAGCAGAAGATCGACGGGCTGTCGAACTCCGGCCAGCAGAAAAAATCCACGCTGCCCTTGTCATTGATCAGCGCGGCGCTGCGCAGGTCGCCAATGATGCCGTGGGCGTCGATGGGGCTTTGTCGTTCGGATTGATGCTCAACCATTGCCACGGAACTCCGGATAGAGGCTCATGCCGCCGTCGATGAACAGGGTGGTGCCGACGATGTAGTCGGAGGCATCGGAGGCGAGGAACACCGCCGCGTTGGCCACGTCCTCGACATCGCCGATGCGCCCGTAAGGGATGAGTTTGAGCAGGGCCTGGCCCGCGTCGCCTTCGGTGGCGTCCTTATTGATCGCCGTGCGGATCGCCCCCGGCGCGATGCCGTTGATGCGGATTCGCTGGTGACTGACCTCCTGGGCCAGAGTCTGCATCAACTGATCGACGCCGCCCTTGGACGCTGCGTAATTGACGTGCCCGGCCCAGGGAATGCGCTGGTGCACCGAGCTTATGTGGATGATCTTGCCGGCAGCCCGGGACACGCCTTCGCGCACGCCCTGGCGGTTGAAGATCTGCAGCGCGGCGCGAGCGCAGAGGAACTGGCCGGTGAGGTTGACGCCGATTACCGTGTTCCAGTCGTCCAGCGACATATCCACAGCCGCCGCGTCTTTTTGCAGGCCGGAATTGGCCACCAGAATGTCCAGTGTTCCGAAGGTATCGAGGGTCTGTTGGAACAGCCGCTCTACATCTTCTTCCTTCGATACATCCGCGCCTATGGCGATGGCCTGACCGCCGTCGGCGACGATCTGCCGGGCCAGCGCTTCGGCCGGCTCGGCCTGGCGGTTGTAGTTGATGACGACGGCAGCACCGGCAGCGGCCAGGGCTTTGGCGGCGCCGTGGCCGATGCCGGAACTGGCGCCGGTGACGAGTGCCACCTGACGGGCGAGGGAAATCTGCATGCAGGGTTGCGCCTTGGGTTGGGGGCTTATTTAGCTGACTGATGGCCGGCGGCGAGAGTTCATCCGCGTACATGAAATGATCGACAGGTTTCTCTTGGGCGTTCCCGAGTCCGCATGGGACACAGAGCGTCCCGGGATGCATTCCCACGCGGACGGTTCGACGCCTCGACGTGGGAACGATCAACCCAGCAGCGATTGGCCCTGCGCGCGTTGGGGACTTCACACTCCACCAACAATTGCGCGCTTCCCCGGCCGTCAGGCTTTGTGGCAACTTGGCCGCCCCTGATGAGGCTGCATCCGATGGCAAATCCTTACCGCGAGTTGTTCAACGCCCCCGGCGCCCGGGCCTTTGTGATGGCCGCGATGATCGCGCGCATGCCGATTTCCATGACCGGTATCGGCGTGATCACGATGCTCTCGCAATTGACCGGCGGCTACGCGTTGGCGGGTGGGGTGGCAGCGACGTTTGCCCTGGCCACGGCGTTTTGCGCGCCGCAGGTGTCACGACTGGTGGATCGCTTCGGTCAGGGGCGAGTGCTGCCGGTGGCGGCGCTGATCGGCGGGGGCGCGCTGCTGATGTTGCTGTTGTGCACCCGTTTGCAGGCGCCGACCTGGACCCTGTTTGTCTGCGCCGCACTGGCCGGATGCATGCCGAGCATGTCGGCGATGGCGCGGGCACGCTGGACCGAAATCTATCGCGGCCAGCCGCAATTGCAGACCGCCTATGCGCTGGAGTCGGTGCTCGACGAGGTCTGTTTCATCGTCGGCCCGCCGTTGTCGGTCGGCCTGTGCGTCGGCGTGTTTCCCGAGGCCGGGCCACTGGCGGCGCTGATCATGCTGGCGATTGGCGTGACGGCGTTTGTTGCCCAGCGCAGCACCGAGCCGCCGGTGCATCCGCGTGAGTCGCAGCATCAGGGTTCGATCATTCGTTCGACCGACGTGCAATGGTTGCTGGCGTTGATGCTCGCCATGGGCGTGATTGTCGGCGTGGTGGATGTGGTCAGCGTCGCGTTCGCCCAGCAGCAGGGCCAGCCGGCGGCGGCCAGCATCGTGTTGTCGGTGTACGCCATCGGTTCCTGTCTGGCCGGCATTGCCTTCGGCGCGATGCGTTCGAAACTGCCGCTGCCGCGCCTGTTTCTCTACGGCGGTCTGGCGACAGCGGTGACCACGCTGCCGTTGCTGCTGGCGAGCAATATTTTCGGCTTGGCTGTCGCGGTGTTCATCGCCGGGCTGTTCTTCTCGCCGACCCTGATCGTGGCGATGGCGTTGATCGAACGCATCGTGCCGCCGGCCAAGCTCACCGAAGGCCTGACCTGGCTGGTCACCGGCCTGAGCATCGGTGTGGCCATCGGCGCTGCCGGTTCCGGCGCATTGGTGGATGCGTTCGGCGCCCGCAGCGGTTTCTGGCTGGCGATTGCCGCCGGGGCGGTGGTGCTGGGCTCCGCGGTGCAGAGTTTCCGCCACTTGAAATGACTGAACAGACGCGCGCGGGCTAATTTCTGCAGGGCTGCCTTCGTTCTTCTATACAGACAACTTTTCGAGGTGAGCCGGGTGACTCAGCTGACATTGCTGTGCCTTCCTTATTCGGGCGCCAGTGCCATGGTCTACAGCCGCTGGCGACGCAAATTGCCGCAGTGGCTGACGCTGCAACCGGTCGAGCTGCCGGGTCGCGGCGCACGTTTTGGCGAAGCGCTGCAAACCGATATGCGCGCGCTGGCCCGTCAATTGGCCAGCGAACTGCAAACGACCCTGCGCGCGCCTTATGCCATTTTCGGCCACAGCCTCGGCGCGCTGCTGGCCTGCGAGCTGGCCCATGCCTTGCGCGCCCTGGGATTGCCGGAACCGGTTGCGCTGTTCGCCTCCGGTACGGCGGCGCCGACGCTGCGCAGTGACTATGACCGCGGTTTCGCCGAACCCAAGAGCGATGCCGAACTGATCGAGCAGTTGCGCACCTTGAATGGCACCAGCGAAGACATTCTCGCCAACGCCGAATTGATGAGCCTGACCCTGCCGGTGCTGCGTGCCGACTTCCTGTTGTGCGGACGTTTTCAGCCGATCCAGCGCCCGCTGCTCAAATGCCCGGTGCATGTGCTGGGCGGTACCACTGATCGCGCGACCACCGAGCAATTGATCGGCTGGAGCAAGGAAACCCTCGGCAGTTTCTCCGTGGACATGCTGGCCGGCGGTCATTTCTTCATCCATGAACACGAGGCCAAAGTGCTGAAGGTCATCAAGGATCAGCTCGACGTACATCACCGCCGGCACTCGATGCCCGCCATTGCCTGAATTTTCAATCGACGACTGCAGGCTGTCTGCCTGCAGTCGTTTCTTCTTTCAGCTCGCAGCTTTGGGCTTGCGGCTGACCTGCTGATACTTCTTCTCATTCGCTAATTTTTCCGGTGTGCATTCGTTTTATAGGGACGACGTGCCTTTGTGCTTCCTGCCTACTGATCCGGATGCTGAGAAATGAATGCTGAAGACTCCTTGAAACTTGCTCGCCGGTTTATCGGGTTGCCCCTGGAAAAGCGCCAGATGTTCCTCGCGGCCCTGCAAAAGGAGGGCGTGGATTTCGCCCGTTTCCCGATTCCCGCCGGGATCGAGGCCGACGATCGCCAGGCGTTGTCTTACGCGCAGCAACGGATGTGGTTTCTCTGGCAACTGGATCCGCACAGCGGCGCCTACAACTTGCCGGGCGCGGTGCGCCTGACCGGACGGCTGAACCTGTCAGCGCTGGAGCAGGCATTTGCTGCGCTGGTGGAGCGACATGAAACCTTGCGCACGGTGTTCCAGCGCCAGGCGGATGACAGCCTGCTGCAAGTGCCGGCCCCGACCACCTTGAACATCCAGCACGAAGATTTCAGTGCGCTGCCGGCCACCGAGCGCGAGCAGGCTGTCGTGCGTGCCGCCGAGCAGCAATCGGTATTGCCGTTCGATCTGGCGGTCGGGCCGTTGCTGCGGGTGACGTTGCTCAAGCTCGCCGAACAGGAGCACGTCTTGCTGCTGACCCTACACCACATCGTTTCCGATGGCTGGTCGATGAATGTGCTGATCGACGAATTCATCCGCTGCTATGACGCCTTTGACGCCGGCCAGTCGCCCGCGCTGGCGGCCCTGCCGGTTCAGTACAGCGATTACGCGCTGTGGCAGCGTCGCTGGCTGGAGGCTGGCGAGCAAGCGCGGCAACTGGAGTACTGGCAGGCGCAGCTGGGCGACGAGCATCCGGTGCTGGAACTGCCGCTGGACCATTCGCGTCCGGCCATGCCGAGCTATCGCGGTACGCGCTACGAGTTTGCCGTCGACGGCCCATTGGCCGACCAGTTGCGCACCACCGCGCAACAGCATCAGGTCACCTTGTTCATGTTGTTGCTCGGCGCGTTCAATGCGCTGCTGCACCGTTACACCGGGCAGACCGATATCCGTGTCGGCGTGCCGATTGCCAACCGCAATCGCGCCGAGATCGAAGGCCTGATCGGTTTCTTCGTCAACACCCAGGTGCTGCGCACCCAGATCGATGGCCAGACCCGCGTCGATGCGTTGTTGCAGGCGATCAAAGAGACGGCGCTCGGCGCCCAGGCGCATCAGGATCTGCCGTTCGAGCAACTGGTCGAAGCGCTGAAACTGGAGCGCAGCCTCAGTCACACGCCGCTGTTCCAGGTGATGTACAACCACCAGTCGCAGGTGGCCGATATCGCCGCCCTCGGCACCGCGTCGGGCCTGGTGCTCGACAGCCTCGACTGGCAAAGCCGCACCACTCAGTTTGACCTGACACTCGACACCTACGAGAAGGGCGGCAAGCTGCACGCCGCCCTGACTTACGCCAGCGATCTGTTCGACGCGCCGACCATCGAGCGTATGGCGCGCCATTGGTTGCGTCTGCTCAAGGCCATGGTCGCTGATCCCGCGCAACGCGTTGGTGAACTGCCATTGCTGGACGCAGATGAGCAGCACAGGCTGGTTCATGCCTGGAACGCGACAACAGCGGTTTATCCGACCGGGCAACCCGTTCATCAATTGATCGAAGCCCAGGTGGCCCGTACCCCGGATGCACCGGCGCTGGTGTTCGGCGAACAAACCCTGAGCTACGCGCAACTGGATGCGCGAGCCAACCAACTGGCTCATCTGTTGCGTGAGCAAGGCGTGCGCGCCGACAGCCTGGTGGGGATCTGCGTCGAGCGTTCGCTGGAAATGGTGATTGGCCTGCTGGCGATTCTCAAGGCTGGCGGCGCCTATGTGCCGCTGGATCCGGAATACCCGCAAGAGCGCCTGGCCTACATGATCGAGGACAGCGGCATCACCTTGCTGCTGACCCAGAGTGCGCTGCTGTCGTCGCTGCCGACTGCCGGGGTGAAAGTGATTACCCTCGATCAGGAAGCCGACTGGCTGGATCGCTACAGCGAAAGCCGTGTCGAGGGCGGCGTCGATCCGCAAAACCTCGCGTACGTGATTTACACCTCCGGTTCCACCGGTAAACCCAAAGGCGCCGGCAACAGTCATGCGGCGCTGGTCAACCGGTTGTGCTGGATGCAGGAGGCTTACGCACTGGATGCCAGCGATTCGGTGCTGCAGAAAACCCCGTTCAGCTTTGACGTGTCGGTCTGGGAGTTTTTCTGGCCGCTGCTGACCGGTGCGCGTCTGGTCGTGGCAGCGCCGGGCGCGCACCGCGATCCGTCGCTGTTGATCGAGACCATCAACCGCTACGGCATCAGCACGCTGCACTTTGTCCCGTCGATGTTGCAGGCGTTCATTCATGAGCCGGGCGTCGAGGCCTGTGTCGGGCTCAAACGGATTGTCTGCAGCGGCGAAGCGCTGCCGCTGGACGCGCAACTGCAAGTGTTCGCCAAACTGCCGAATGCCGGACTCTACAACTTGTACGGCCCGACCGAAGCGGCCATCGACGTCACCCACTGGACCTGTGTCGACGAAGGCGCCGACAGCGTGCCGATCGGGCGGCCCATCGCCAACCTGCGCACCCATGTGCTCGACGCCGAACTGTTGCCGGTGCCGAGCGGCGTGGCGGGTGAGTTGTATTTGGGCGGAGCAGGGCTGGCGCGCAGTTATCACCAGCGTCCGGCGCTGACCGCCGAGCGTTTTGTACCGTGTCCCTTCCACGAAGGCGCGCGCCTGTACCGCACCGGTGACCGGGTCCGCCAGCGTGCCGACGGCGTCATCGAATACCTCGGGCGTCTCGACCATCAGGTGAAACTGCGTGGCTTGCGTATCGAGCTGGGCGAAATCGAAACCCGCCTGATGCAGCATCCGCTGGTGCGCGAAGCCGTGGTGCTGGTGCAGGGCGGTAAACATCTGGTCGGCTACCTGGTGCTGGAAACCGCTCAGGCAGACGAACAGTGGCAGCAGGACGTCAAGGCCTGGCTACTCGGCAGCCTGCCGGAATTCATGGTGCCGACTTACCTGATGACGCTGGCCAGGTTGCCGGTCACCGCCAACGGCAAGCTGGATCGCAAAGCCTTGCCGCAGCCGGATGCCGCGCCGCAGCAAGCTTTTGTCGCGCCGCAGGATGCCATGCAGAAAGCCCTGGCGGCGATCTGGGAAGACGTGCTCGGTTTGCAACGCGTGGGTCTGGAAGACAACTTCTTCGAGCTGGGCGGCGATTCGATCATTTCGATTCAAGTGGTCAGCCGCGCGCGGCAGGCCGGGATCCGTATCAGCCCGCGCGATCTGTTCCAGTATCAGACGGTGCGCAGTCTGGCGCTGGTCGCGATCCTCGACCGTCACAGTCCGGTGGATCAGGCGCCGGCCACGGGCGAAGCCTTGTTGGGGCCGATCCAGCAGCAGTTCTTCAGCCGCGCGATGCCCCGGCGTGAGCACTGGAACCAGTCCCTGCTGCTGACCCCGCGCGAGGCGCTGAATGCTCAGTGGCTCGACGCCGCGTTGACCCATGTGATCAATCATCACGATGCCTTGCGCCTGCGTTTTGTCGAGGGTGCCGAAGGCTGGCAGCAAGCGTACGCCGCACAGCTCGAACGCGCTGACCTGTGGCAGCGCACGGCCGGAACGGCCGAGCAACTGACCGCCCATTGCGACGAAGCCCAACGCAGTCTTGATCTGGCCAACGGGCCGCTGTTGCGTGCCGTGTTGGTGAGCATGGCCGATGGCACTCAGCGCTTGTCGCTGATCCTCCATCACCTGGTGGTCGACGGCGTGTCCTGGCGTGTGTTGCTGGAAGATTTGCAGCAAGCCTACGAACAGCTCGCGGCGGGCGGTGGCGTGCAATTGCCGGCCAAGACCAGCGCGTTCCAGAGCTGGACTGCGCGCCTGAGTACCGAGGCTGCGCGCTTCGACGATCAACTGGCTTACTGGAAAACCCAGCACAACGGCGCACGGGATCTGCCGTGCGAACGTCCTGAGGGCAGCCTGGAAAACCGTTTCGGGGAAAAGATCGAATGGCGTCTGGACGCCGAGCGCACGCGCCAATTATTGCAACAGGCACCGGCGGCGTATCGCACGCAAGTCAACGATCTGTTGCTGACGGCCCTGGCGCGGACCATCAGTGGCTGGAGCGGGCAGCCCGGCACCCTGATTCAACTGGAAGGCCATGGTCGTGAAGACCTGTTCGACGACATCGACCTGACGCGCACCATCGGCTGGTTCACCAGCCTGTTCGCCGTCAATCTGGTGGCGACCGAGGATCTCGACGGTTCGATCAAGGCGATCAAGGAACAACTGCGTGGGGTGCCGGACAAAGGTCTGGGTTATGGCGTGCTGCGTTATCTGGCCGCGCCGTCGGTGCGCGAAGAACTGGCCGCATTGCCTGCGCCGCGCATCACCTTCAACTATCTGGGGCAGTTCGACCGTCAGTTCGATGAGCAGGCGCTGCTGGTGCCATCCGCCGAGTCCGGCGGTGTCGCCCAGGATTCACAGGCGCCTTTGGACAACTGGCTGACCGTCGAAGGCCAGGTCTACGGCGGCCAATTGAGCCTGAGTTGGGGCTTCAGTTCGCAGATGTTCGACCGTGCCACCGTGCAAAGCCTGGCTGATCGCTACGCGGCCGAACTGACGGCGCTGATCGAGCACTGCTGCGCCCTCGACACTGCGCAAGCCACGCCATCGGACTTCCCGCTGGCGCGCATCAGCCAGGCGCAACTGGATGCGTTGCCGGTCGCCGCTGCTGTCATCGAAGATGTCTATCCGCTGTCGCCGATGCAGCAGGGCATGCTGTTCCACACCCTGTATGAGCCGCAGGCCGAGGCGTACATCAGCCAGATGCGTCTGGACATTCAGGGCCTCGATCCGCAGCGTTTTGCCAGCGCCTGGCAAGCGGCGCTGGCGCGTCATGACGTGCTGCGCAGCAGCTTCCACTGGCAAGGCCTGGACAGCGCCCATCAGGTGATCAGCCGTCAGGTGCAACTGCCGCTGCAAGTGCTGGACAACACCGACACCGATGCGCTGGCCGAGACGGAGCGGGCGCAGGGTTTTGAACTCGACTGCGCGCCGTTGCTGCGCCTGAAACTGGTGCGCACCGGCGACGATCACTGGCATTTGATCTACACCAGCCACCACATCCTGATGGACGGCTGGAGTAATGCCCAGTTGCTCGGCGAGGTGATTTCCCACTACGCCGCCGGGCGCTCACTGCCGGCGCCGGTCGGGCATTACCGCGATTACATGGGCTGGTTGCAGCAGCAATCGGCAGACGCCGGCAAGGCGTTCTGGAAGGCTGCGCTGGCGCCGTTGCAGGCGCCGACGCTGCTTGCCGATGCCCTGCGTCCGCCCGTGGGCGGCGATGGCACTGACGAACATCGCGAGGTGATCGACGAATCCGCAACGCGGCGTCTGGGCGAGTTCGCCCGTCAGCAGAAAGTCACCCTCAACACGTTGCTGCAAGCGGCCTGGAGCCTGTTGCTGCAACGCTACACCGGGCAGGATTGCGTAGCGTTCGGCGCCACAGTGGCCGGTCGTTCGGCGCCGCTGCCGGGCATCGAGCAGCAACTGGGGCTGTTCATCAACACCTTGCCGCTGGTGTGCAACCCGCGCCCGGATCACCGCGTCGGCCAGTGGCTGAGTGATCTGCAAGCGCAGAACCTGGCCTTGCGCGAGTTCGAACATGTGCCGCTGTACGACATTCAGGGCTGGGCAGGGCAGCAGGGCTCGGCGCTGTTCGACAGCCTGCTGGTGTTCGAAAACTTCCCGGTCGCCGAGGCGCTGAAACAGGGCGCTCCGGCCGGGTTGACCTTCGGCAACCTGCACAACCACGAACGCACTCACTATCCGCTGACGCTGGGTATCGAACTCGGCGCCACGCTGAGCCTGGAGATGAGCTACGACGCTGCGCGATTCAGCGCCGCCCAGGTGCACAGGCTCTGCGCCAACCTGCGCCACTTGCTTGAGCAACTGATCGCCGACGCCACAGATTGCCTCGGCAACCTGACGCTGCTCGATGAAGCCGCCACACACGCCATGCTCGCCCACTGCCGGCCACCCGCGCTGCTGCTGCAGCACACCGGCCTGGTGCACGAGCGTATTGCCGCGCAAGCCAAAGCCACACCGCAGGCCCTGGCCGTACAGTGCGGTGACCAGCGCCTGAGCTATGACGAACTGAACCGCCAGGCGAATCGCCTGGCCCACCGTCTGCTGGCCAGCGGTGCGGCGCCGGGCAAACGTGTCGGCCTGGCGCTGCGCCGTGGCCCGCAAATGATCGTCAGCCTGCTGGCGGTGCTGAAAACGGGCGCCGCCTACGTGCCGCTTGATGCCAACTACCCGGCCCAGCGTCTGGCCTACATGATCGAAGACAGCCGGGTCGATCTGCTGCTCGACGAATCCGCTCTCCTGCAAGACGTGCCGCTTGCAGTGGGCCTGGAGTATTTGCAGCTGGGCGACCTCATCGAAACGCTGGACGCTTACCCGGACAGCGATCCGCTGAATCACGCCACGGTCGATGACTTGGCCTATGTGATTTACACCTCGGGCTCCACCGGTCAGCCAAAAGGCGTGGCGATTGCTCACGCGGCGCTGCGCGAGTTCTGCCAGACCGGTGCCGAGTATTCGGCGCTGAGTGCCGATGATCGCGTGCTGCAATTTGCCACCTTCAGCTTCGACGGTTTTGTCGAGCAGTGTTACCCGCCGCTGTGTGTCGGCGCAGCGCTGATCATGCGCGGCGACGAACTCTGGGATGTGATCCGGTTGGCGGACGAGATCGTCGGCCACGGCGTGACGCTGGCGGACTTGCCGGCGGCTTACTGGTTCTTGCTGGCGCGTGAATGCGCTGGCGGCAACGTCGCGAGTCTGGGCGCGTTGCGCCAGGTGCATGTCGGTGGCGAAGCCATGTCGGTCGAAGGCCTGCGCCTGTGGCACGAAGCAGGGCTGAGCCACGTGCGCTTGCTCAACACCTACGGTCCGACCGAGGCGACGGTGGTGTCGAGCGTTCACGACTGCCGCCTGAGCGATGCCAGCGACACCTTCGGCATTCCGATTGGCCGGGCCATTCCCGGCCGCGCGTTGTACGTGCTCGACAGCACCGGGCAATTGTTGCCGGCCGGTGGTGTGGGCGAGTTGTGCATCGGCGCGAGCGCCTGTCTGGCCCAGCAGTATTTCGATCGTCCGGCCCTCACCGCCGAACGCTTCCTGCCAGACCCGTTTGCCAGCGAGGCGGGGGCGCGTCTGTATCGCAGTGGCGACCTGGCGCGTTACAACGAAAACGCTGATCTGGAGTACGCCGGACGTATCGACCACCAGGTGAAGATTCGTGGCTTGCGCATCGAGATGGGTGAAATCGAAGCCTGCCTGCAAGCGCAGGAGGGCGTGCGCGCCGCGGCCGTGATCGCTCAGGATTTTCCGGGCGGCGCGCAGCTGGTGGCTTACGTGGTGCCCGAAACAGGCACCGAACCTGCGACCGCGCAGGCGCAGTGGCTGGACTCGCTCAAGGCTTCGCTGCAACAGGTGCTGCCGGATTACATGGTGCCGGCGCACCTGCTGGCGCTGGACGCATTGCCCCTGAACAACAACGGCAAACTTGATCGCACCGCGCTGCCGAAAGTCGAGCTGAGCCAGGCCCGGTGCGTTCATGCAGCGCCGCAAACCTTGCTGCAAGTGCAGCTGGCGCAGATCTGGGAAGCCGTACTTGAGTCCGGCGCGGTGGGGCTCAACGATCACTTCTTCGAACGAGGCGGCCATTCGCTGCTGGCCACCCAGGTGATTTCCCGGGTCCGCCAGACACTCAAAATTGATGTGCCGATGCGCACCCTGTTCGAGCAACCGACGCTGCAAGCCTTTGCCGCCGCCTGCGCCACCCTGCAACACAGCGAAAGCATGCCGATGACGGCGCTGCAACGCGGTGATGCACTGGCGTTGTCTTATGCCCAGGAGCGGCAGTGGTTCCTCTGGCAGCTGGAGCCGGACAGCGCCGCTTACCACGTGCCAAGTGCGCTGCGCTTGCGCGGTGCGCTGGACATCGTCGCGTTGCAGAACAGCTTCAATCAACTGGTGGCGCGTCACGAGCCGTTGCGCACCACGTTCCGTCAGGACGACGAGCGCACTGTGCAGGTGATTCATGCGCAGGGCCAACTGACGATTGAACAGCACAGCCTCGACGCCGAGGACACTCTTTCGAACTGGGTGCAGGCGCAGATTCGCCGGCCGTTCGATCTGCTGAACGGCCCGCTGCTGCGCGTCAGCCTGCTGCGTCTGGCGGCGGATGATCACGTGCTGGTGATCACTCAGCACCACATCGTTTCTGACGGCTGGTCGATGCAAGTGATGGTGCGCGAACTGATGGCGATGTATGCCGTACAACGCACCGGCCAACCGCTCGAACTGCCCGCGCTGGCGCTGCAATACGCCGATTTCGCGCAGTGGCAACGGCAGTGGATGGAGGCGGGCGAGCGTCAGCGTCAGCTCGATTATTGGGTGGGCCAACTGGGCGGCGAACAACCGGTGCTGGAGCTGCCGCTCGATCATTCGCGTCCGGCGGTGCAGAGCTATCGCGGCGCGCGACTGGATGCACCACTGGAACCCGCGTTGAGCATGCAATTGCAGGAGCTTGCCCGACGTGAGGGCGTGACGATGTTCATGCTCCTGCTGGCCTCGTTCCAGACCCTGTTGCACCGCTACAGCGGTCAGGACGATATCCGCGTCGGCGTGCCGATTGCCAACCGCAACCGCGCCGAAACCGAGGGCCTGATCGGCTTCTTCGTCAACACCCAGGTGATGCGTGCACAGTTTGCCGGCGACCTGAGTTTCCGTGATCTGCTGGCGCAGACACGGCAGGCTGCAATGGGCGCCCAGGCGCATCAGGATCTGCCGTTCGAGCAATTGGTGGAAGCGCTGGCGCCAGAGCGCAGCCTCAGCCACAGCCCGTTGTTCCAGGTGCTGTTCAACCACCAGCGCGATGCGGCGCCGGTCACCGATGTGGCGGATTTGCGCATCGAAGGCCTGCCGTGGAACAGCGCCACCGCACAATTCGACCTGACCCTGGACACCACGGAAACCGCCGCCGGGCTGATGGTCAGCCTGACCTACGCCAGCGACTTGTTCGAAGCGTCGACCATTGCGCGCCTGTTCGAACATTGGCAGGCATTGTTGCGGGCGATTGTCGCTGAGCCGCAGCAAGCGATCGCCGCGTTGCCGATGCTCGCCGCGCAAGAGCGCCAGCAGATCCTCGAAGACTGGAACGCCACCGCCACCGAATACCCGCTACACCTGAGCGTGCAGCAGTTGATCGAAGCGCAAGTGCTGCGCACCCCGGACGCCCCGGCGCTGAAGTTCGCCGACGAATGCCTGAGCTACGCGCAGCTCAATGCCCGCGCCAACCGCCTGGCGCACAAGCTGATGGCGCAGGGTGTCGGGCCTGAAAGCCTGGTCGGCATCGCTGCCGAACGTTCGATCGAAATGGTCGTCGGTCTTTTGGCCGTGCTCAAGGCCGGGGGCGCCTACGTGCCGCTTGACCCGGAATACCCGCAGGATCGCCTGGCCTACATGATCGAAGACAGCGGCGTGCAGCTGCTGCTGACTCAGGCGCATCTGCTCGATGCCTTGCCATTGAGCGGGCAGGTGCAAACCCTGCTGCTCGAGGAATCGCTTGAGGGCTTCGCCAGCGACAATCCGCCCGTGGCGGTCACCGGTGAAAACCTCGCCTACGTGATCTACACCTCCGGTTCCACCGGCAAACCGAAAGGTGCCGGCAACCGTCATGTCGCCCTGACCAACCGTCTGTGCTGGATGCAACAGGCCTATGAGATCGGCGCGGGCGACAGCGTGCTGCAGAAGACGCCGTTCAGCTTTGACGTTTCGGTGTGGGAGTTCTTCTGGCCATTGATGACCGGCGCACGGCTGGTCGTCGCAGCGCCGGGCGATCACCGCGATCCGGCAAGACTGGTGGCGTTGATCAACCGCGAACACATCACCACGCTGCACTTTGTGCCGTCGATGTTGCAAGCCTTCCTGCAGGACGCCGACGTCGCCACGTGCAACAGCCTGCAACGCATCGTGTGCAGTGGCGAAGCGCTGCCGGCGGACGCGCAACAGCAAGTCTTCGCCAAACTGCCGGCGGCCGGGCTTTACAACCTTTACGGCCCGACGGAGGCCGCTATCGACGTCACGCACTGGACGTGTGTGGAGGAGGGCCGCGACAGCGTGCCGATCGGACAGCCGATTGCCAACCTCGGCTGCTACATCCTTGACGACAACCTCGAGCCGGTGCCGACCGGTGTGCTCGGCGAGTTGTACCTGGCGGGCGTCGGCCTGGCACGCGGTTACCACCAGCGTCCGGCGCTGACCGCCGAACGTTTTGCCGTCAGCCCCTATGGCGATGGCGAGCGGATCTACCGCACCGGCGACCTGGCGCGCTACCGCGCCGACGGCGTGATCGAATACGCCGGCCGGATCGACCATCAGGTCAAGCTGCGCGGCTTGCGTATCGAGCTCGGTGAAATCGAAGCGCGTCTGCTGGAGCATGGCAACGTCCGTGAGGCGGCGGTGCTGGTGATCGACGGCAAGCTGCTGACCGCTTACGTGGTGTTGAACGAAGAAAGCGCAGACTGGCGCGACAGCCTGATGCGTCACCTGCACGCCGGACTGCCGGAGTACATGGTGCCCAATCAGTGGCTGAATCTTGCGCAGATGCCGTTGAGCCCCAACGGCAAGCTGGATCGCAAGGCGCTGCCGAAACCCGAATTGGGCGCCGGCAAGGCCGAATACATCGCGCCGCGCAATGAGCTGGAGCAACGCATCGCGGCGGTGTGGGCTGATGTGCTGAAGCTGCCGCGAGTAGGGCTGGGCGATAACTTCTTTGAACTGGGCGGCGATTCGATCATTTCGATTCAAGTGGTGGCCCGTGCCCGTCAGGCCGGTATCCGCTTTACCCCCAAGGACTTGTTCCAGTATCAGACCGTCCAGGCACTGGCAGGCGTCGCGACGCTGGGCGATGGTGCGGGGCCGATCGACCAGGGCCCGGTCAGCGGTGCCACGCCGTTGCTGCCGTTCCAGCAGTGGTTCTTCGCGACGGACATTGTCGAGCGTCATCACTGGAACCAGTCGGTGATGCTCAAACCGGCCATCTGCATTGAGGCCGATGCACTTGAACAAGCCTTGCAGGCGTTGGTTGCGCATCACGATGCCTTGCGTCTGTCGTTCACTGAAACGAGCGACGGCTGGAGCGCAAATCACCACGCAACAACCGTCAGGCACGCGCTGTTGATGCAGGCTTCGGTCAGCGATGAACAACAGTTGCAGGACGCCTGCCTTGCGGCGCAGCGCAGCTTCGACCTGGCTCAAGGTCCGCTGTTGCGTGGCTTGCTGGTGAGCCTGGCCGATGGTTCACAACGCTTGTTGCTGGTGGTGCACCACTTGGTGGTGGACGGGGTGTCCTGGCGGATTCTGCTGGAAGATTTGCAAAGCGCTTATCAACAGCGCATCGACGGCAAACCCCTGCGCCTGCCGGCCAGGACCAGCGCCTTCAAGCACTGGGCCGAACGCTTGCAACAGCACGCGCCGCAACTGGCGGGTGAACTCGATCTGTGGCGCGCACAACTGGCTGATGCACCCGTCGACCTGCCGTGCATCAATCCGCAGGCCCGTCTGCAAAACCGCGATGCGCACACCGTACAGACGCGCCTCGATCAAGCGCTGACCCGACAACTGCTGCAACAGGCGCCGGCGGCGTATCGCACTCAGGTCAATGACCTGCTGATGACCGCGCTGGCCCGGGTCATCTGCCGCTGGACGGGGCAGGCTTCGACCCTGATTCAGCTGGAAGGGCACGGTCGTGAAGACCTGTTTGACGACCTTGACCTGAGTCGCAGCGTCGGCTGGTTCACCAGTCTGTTCCCGGTGCGCCTGACCCCGAACGCGTCGTTCGACGGTTCAATCAAGCAGATCAAGGAGCAGTTGCGGGCGATTCCCGGCAAGGGCCTGGGCTTTGGCGTGCTGCGTTACTTCGGTGATGAAGCGACCCGCCGCGAGCTGGCGGCGCTGCCGACACCGCGCATCACGTTCAACTACCTCGGGCAATTCGACAGCCAGTTCGATGACGGCACACTGTTCGCCCCGGCCAGCGAAAAGGCCGGGGACGAACAAAGTCCGTTGGCGCCGCTGGGCAACTGGCTGGAGCTCAATGGTCAGGTCTACGGTGGCGAGCTGAGTCTGGGCTGGACGTTCAGCCGCGAGATGTTCGATGAAGCGACCATTCAACGTCTGGCGGATGAGTACGCGAGCGAACTGGCGGCGCTGATCGAGCATTGCTGCGCTGCACGCAATGCCGGCGTCACGCCGTCGGACTTCCCGTTGGCGCCGCTCAACCAGCAACAGCTCGATGCCTTGCCCGACGCCGGTGCCGAGGTCGAAGACATCTACCCACTGTCGCCGATGCAACAGGGCATGTTGTTCCACAGCCTGTACGAGCAGGGTTCGGGGGATTACATCAACCAGATGCGCGTCAGCGTCGAAGGCCTTGATCCCGAGCGTTTGCGTCAGGCCTGGCAGGGCGCCGTCGATCGGCATGCGATTCTGCGCACGCGCTTCGTGTGGATCTCCGAGCAGGAGCAGCCGCTGCAAATCGTCCAGCGTCGTGCCCAATTGCCGTTCAGCCTGCATGACTGGCGCGGTCGGCATGACCTGGCGGGAGCGCTCGACGGGCTGGCGCAGGAGCAACTGCAACAAGGCTTCGACCTGCTGCAGGCGCCCTTGCTGCGCCTGGTGTTGGTCCGCACCGGCGATGACCGCTTCGAGATGATCTACACCAGCCATCACATTCTCATGGACGGCTGGAGCAACTCGCAGTTGCTCGGCGAAGTGATGCAACGCTACGCCGGTGAAACCCCGGCCGCGCCGGTGGGCCGTTATGGCGATTACATCGGCTGGCTGCAGCGTCAGGACGGTCAGGCCAGCGAGCGTTTCTGGACGGAGCGTCTGGCCGACCTGGACGAGCCGACCCATCTGGCCCGCAGTTGCCTCGATACACTGGCGACTGCCGGCCAGAGCGGTTACGACCAGCAGACCCATTGGCTGGACCGTGAGCAGACTCAACGTCTGGGGGCGTTCGCCCGTCAGCACAAGGTCACCCTCAACACCGTGGTGCAGGCCGCCTGGCTGTTGCTGTTGCAGCGTTACACCGGGCAACCGACCGTGGCGTTCGGCGCTACGGTCGCCGGGCGTCCGGCCGAGTTGCCAGGTGTCGAGCAACAGATCGGTCTGTTCATCAACACGTTGCCGGTGATCGCCACCCCGCGTGTCGAGCAATCCCTCGGTGAGTGGCTGCAAACCGTGCAGGCGCTGAACCTGGCCATGCGCGAATTCGAATACACGCCACTGGCGGACATTCAGCGCTGGTCCGGGCAACGCGGCGAAGGCTTGTTCGACAGCCTGCTGGTGTTCGAGAACTACCCGGTGTCGGAGGCGCTGAACAACGGTGCGCCGCAAGGCTTGCGTTTCGACCAGGCGCGCAGCCAGGAGCAGACCAACCTGCCGTTGACGGTGCTGGTGGACCTGAGCGACAGCCTGTCGTTGCAGTTCGCCTATGCCCGTCAGCATTTCAGCGCAGCGCAGATCGAGCAGATCGCGGGTCACCTGCAGCACCTGTTGCAGCAAATGGCGGACTCGCCCGCGCAACGTCTGCTGGCCGATCTGAGCCTGTTCGAAGACGCACAACAACAGGCGATGTTGCACGACTGGAACCGCGCGCCGGCCACCTTTGCGCAAACCCGCACCTTGCCACAGCTGATCGAAGCGCAAGTGCGGCGGGCGCCGCAGGCGATTGCCGTGAGTCTGGGAGAGGAGCAATTGAGCTACGGCGAACTCAACGCCCGGGCCAACCGCCTGGCCCATGCTCTGATCGCGCGGGGCGTCGGGGCCGATGTGCTGGTGGGGCTGGCAGCCGAGCGCTCGATCGAAATGATCGTCGGCCTGGTCGCCATCCTCAAGGCTGGCGGGGCTTACCTGCCGCTGGATCCGCAGTACCCGGCCGAGCGCCTGCAATACATGATCGAAGACAGCGGCATTGCCTTGCTGCTGATGCAGCCGGGTGTGCTCGATCATCTGGAGATTGCCGAGCGCGTCGAAACCCTGCTGCTGGGTGTTGACAGCCGCTGGCAGGATCAATTGGCAACCGATCCGCAGGTCTGGGCCGACAGCGCCAGCCTCGCTTACGTGATCTACACCTCGGGCTCCACCGGCAAGCCGAAAGGTACGCTGCTGGCTCACGACAACGTGCTGCGTCTGTTCGAGGCCACGCAGCCCTGGTTCAACTTCGGTGCCGAGGATCGCTGGACGCTGTTCCACTCGTACGCGTTTGACTTTTCGGTCTGGGAAATCTTCGGCGCACTGTTGCATGGCGGGCGTCTGGTGATCGTGCCGCACAGCGTCAGCCGCTCGCCGCAGGAGTTTCATGCGCTGCTGTGCCGTGAGCGCATCACCGTGCTCAACCAGACGCCGTCGGCATTCAAGCAACTGATGCAAGTCGCTTGCGATGCGCCGCAGGTTCCGCAACTGTCGTTGCGTTACGTCGTTTTTGGCGGTGAAGCGCTGGAAGTGCGCAGCCTGCGTCCATGGTTCGAACGCTTCGGCGATGCCGCGCCACAGCTGATCAACATGTACGGCATCACCGAAACCACGGTTCATGTGACCTACCGTCCGCTGACCCTGGCCGATCTCGAACAGGATGCCGGCAGCCCGCTGGGCGAGCCGATCCCGGATCTGGGCTGGTACGTGCTCGACGCCGACCTGAAACCGGTGGCCAAGGGCTGCATCGGCGAGTTGCACGTCAGCGGTGCCGGGTTGGCACGCGGTTATCTCAAGCGTGCCGACCTCAGCGCCTTGCGTTTCGTGCCGAACCCGTTCGCTGGCGACGGTGCGCGGCTGTACCGCACCGGTGACCTGGCGCGCTATCGCGCCGATGGCCGGATCGAGTACGCCGGGCGCATCGACCATCAGGTGAAGATCCGTGGCTTCCGTATCGAGCTGGGTGAAATCGAGGCGCAACTGTTGGCGCTGCCGCAAATCCGTCAGGCCGTGGTGCTGGATCAGCCAGGCGCCGGCGGCGTGCAACTGGTTGCGTATCTGGTGGCCGATCAGTCGGTCGAGCTCGACCAGCAGGGCCAGTGGCGTGAACGCCTGCGCCAGGCGCTCAAGCACAACTTGCCGGATTACATGGTGCCGGCGCACCTGTTGCTCCTCGACAGCCTGCCGCTGACCGCCAACGGCAAGCTTGATCGCAAGGCCCTGCCACAACCGGACGCCAGCCTGCTGCAACACAGCTATGTGGCGCCTGAAACTGAACTGCAACGGCAGGTCGCCGGGGTCTGGGCCGATGTCCTGAAACTGGAGCGGGTCGGCCTGACAGACAATTTCTTCGAGCTCGGCGGTCATTCGCTGCTGGCCACGCAGGTGGCCCTGCGTCTGCGTGAGTTGCTGGGCTTCGAAGTGCCGCTGGCCAGCCTGTTCGCCAGTGCCGATCTGGCGGCTTTCAGCGAAGCCGTACAAGCCCTGCAACCCGATTTGCAGCCCGTTCATGATGTTTTGGCTAAATCCTTGGAGGCTCTCAATCGTTTATCAGCAGATGAACTTGAAAAACTGATTTCCTGAGAGGACCACGGCATGCAGCAGTTGATTGAATCGGTAGGCGCGCTTTCTCCTGAGAAACGCAAGGCGCTGGCGATTCTACTGGGCAAACAGGGCATTAACCTTTATGGCATCGCGCCGATTTTCCGGCGCGCCGAAGGTGAACCGCTGCTTTTGTCGTATGCCCAGGAGCGGCAGTGGTTTCTCTGGCAGATGGAGCCGGATAGCGCGGCGTACCACATTCCCACGGCGTTGCGCTTGCGCGGCGCCCTGGACATGGCGGTGCTGCAGCGCAGTTTCGATACGCTGATCGAGCGTCACGAAAGTCTGCGCACCGGGTTTGCCCGAGGTGATCAGGACAGGGCCATTCAGCTGATCAAGGCACCGTTTGCCTTGCAGATCGAGGTTCGCGAGCTGGAGGGCGAAGTCGATGAGCCGCGTTTGCGTGCGGCCATCGAAGCCGAGATTGCCCGCCCGTTCGATCTGGAACAGGACACCTTGCTGCGGGTCTGCCTGCTGCGGCTGGCACCGGACGATCACGTTCTGGTGATGGTGCAACATCACATCATTTCCGATGGCTGGTCGATGCAAGTGATGGTCGGCGAACTGATCGAACTCTATGCCGGGTTCAGTCAGGGCGCACCGGCCACGCTGGCACCGTTGCCGATCCAGTACGCCGATTTCGCCCAGTGGCAACGCAGCTGGATGGACGCCGGTGAGCGCGAGCGGCAATTGAGCTATTGGGTCGAACATCTGGGCTCGGATCCGGGCGTGCTGGAACTGCCGGCCGATCATCCGCGCCCGCTGGTGCAAAGCTATCGCGGTGCACGTCTGGACATGCAGCTGGACGCGGCGTTGAGCAAAGGCCTGCAGGACCTTGCGCGCCGTGAAGGCGTGACGATGTTCATGCTGTTGCTGGCCGCGTTCCAGACCTTGCTGCATCGCTACAGCGGTCAGGACGACATTCGCATCGGCGTGCCGATTGCCAACCGCAACCGCGCGGAAACCGAAGGGCTGATCGGCTTTTTCGTCAACACCCAGGTTTTGCGCGCCACCCTCGACAGCAGCATGACGTTCAGCGCCTTGCTGGCCCAGGCCAGGCAAGCGGCGCTGGGCGCGCAGGCGCATCAGGATCTGCCGTTCGAGCAATTGGTCGAAGCCCTGGCGCCGGAACGCAGCCTGAGCCGCAGCCCGTTGTTCCAGGTGATGTTCAACCATCAGAGTGGCGCGCGGCAGGCCCGGCAGGCCATGCAGTTGCCGGGGCTGGCGGTTGAAAGCGTGAACTGGGACAGCCTCACGGCGCAGTTCGACCTGACCCTGGAAACCCACGAATCGCCGGAGGGCGTGTGGGCCTCGCTGATCTACGCCACGGACCTGTTCGAAGCCGCCTCCATCGAGCGTATGGGCAGGCATTTGCAGGCGTTGCTCAAGGGCATCGTCAGCGATGCGCAACAACGTGTCGGCGAATTGCCGTTGCTCGATGCCAGTGAGCGGCAGGTATTGCTGCACGACTGGAACCCTGTCGACGCACCGTTTGCCAGCGACCTGTGCATTCATCAGTTGATCGCCCGGCAGGCCGCGCAGACCCCGGATGCACGCGCGGTGACGTTCGCCGAGCGGCATCTGACCTATGCCGAGCTTGAAGCACGGGCCAACCCGTTGGCGCATGCGTTGATCGAGCGAGGCGTCGGTCCGGAGGTGCGCGTCGGCGTGGCGATGCAGCGTTCGGAGAATCTGCTGGTCGCGCTGCTGGCCGTGCTCAAGGCCGGGGGCGTGTACGTGCCGCTCGACCCGGATTACCCGGCCGACCGCGTCGCCTACATGCTCGAAGACAGCCGGGCGCTGTGCCTGCTGACCGAACGGGACGTCGCCGCCAGTCTGGCGACAGCGGCGGACACCGACGTGCTGCTGATGGACAACGCCGCCGAGGATTTCGCCGCGTATCCGGCGCATGCGCCGCAAACGCGGGTGTCGGCCGACAACCTGGCGTATGTGATTTACACCTCCGGTTCGACCGGCAAACCGAAAGGCGTGGCGATTGCCCATCGCAACGTGCTGGCGCTGATCGACTGGTCGCAATCGGTGTACAGCCGCGACGATATTCAAGGCGTGCTGGCCTCGACGTCGGTGTGTTTCGACCTGTCGGTGTGGGAGCTGTTTGTCACTCTGGCCAACGGTGGTTCGCTGATCATCGCTCGCAATGCCCTGGAGTTGCCGCAGTTGCCGGCCCGCGATCAGGTGCGCCTGATCAACACCGTGCCGTCGGCGATTGCCGCCCTGCAACGCAGCGGCGAGATCCCGCCGAGCGTGCGCATCATCAATCTGGCCGGTGAGCCGCTCAAGCAGTCGCTGGTCGACACCTTGTATGCGCAACCGACGGTCGAGCATGTTTTCGACCTGTACGGCCCATCGGAAGACACCACCTATTCAACCTGGACACGGCGCACGGCGGGTGGCCAGCCGAGCATCGGCCGGCCGCTGAAACACACCGCCAGCTATGTCCTCGATGGCGAGTTGCAACCGGTGCCGCAAGGCGTCGCCGCCGAACTGTACCTGGCCGGTGCCGGCATCACCCGCGGTTATCTGGCCCGGCCGGCGTTGACCGCAGAAAAGTATCTGCCGAACCCGTTCGGCGCTCCGGGCGAGCGTTTCTACCGCACCGGTGACCTGACGCGTTATCAGCCTGACGGCAACCTGCAATACGTCGGGCGTATCGACCATCAGGTCAAGGTGCGTGGTTTCCGCATCGAGCTGGGTGAGATCGAAGCGCGTTTGCTGCAACAAGACACGGTGCGCGAGCTGGCGGTGCTGGCGCAGGAAGGCGCGAGCGGTCAGCAACTGGTCGCCTGCATCGTGCCGAGCGCTGCCCTGGGTAACGCCGAAGAACAAGCGCGACTGCGCGAAGTGCTCAAGACCGCTCTGCGCGAGCACCTGCCCGAATACATGGTGCCGGCGCATTGGCTGTTCCTCGAAAAACTGCCGCTGACCCCCAACGGCAAGCTTGATCGCAAGGCGCTGCCCAAACCTGACGCAGTGCTGGAGCAGCACACCTATCTGGCGCCGGGTAACGACAACGAACGGCAATTGTGCGAGATCTGGCAGGCCGTGCTCGGGCTGGAACAGGTGGGCGTCACGGATAACTTCTTTGCCCTTGGCGGCGACTCGATCATCTCCATCCAGGTGGTCAGCCGTGCGCGTCAGGCCGGCCTGCGCATCACTCCCAAGGATTTGTTCCAGTACCAGACCGTGCAAGGTCTGGCCCGGGTCGCCCAGCGTGGCGACGCGGCGTTCGGCATCGAGCAGGGCGCCGTCACCGGCAGCACGCCGTTGCTGCCGTTCCAGCAACGATTCTTCGAGCTGGCGATTCCCGAGCGTCAGCGCTGGAACCAGTCGTTGCTGCTGAAACCTTCGCAAGCGGTCGACGCCGATGTCCTCGAGCACGCCTTGCAGGCACTGGTTGCGCATCACGACGTCTTGCGCCTGAGCTTCAGCGAAGGTGCCGAAGGCTGGACGGCCACGCACCGCGCGCCGGATAACCGGCCGTTGCTGCAACAGGCGAGCGTGCAGCACGCCGGCGAAATCGAAGCGGTGTGCGACGCCGCGCAAGGCAGCCTCGATTTGCAATACGGCCCGCTGTTGCGCGCCGTGCTGCTGAATGTGGCCGATGGCAGCCAGCGCCTGTTGCTGGCGATCCATCACCTGGTGGTCGACGGTGTGTCCTGGCGCGTGTTGCTGGAAGATTTGCAGAACGCTTGCGAGCAGCTGCAGAACGGCCAGACAGTCAAACTGCCGGCCAAGACCAGCCCGTTCAAGGACTGGGCGCAACGCCTGCAAACGTTCGCCGGTGGTGAGCTGCAACAGGAACTGACGTGGTGGGCCGGCCAGTTGGGCGAAGCGCCCTCCGACCTGCCTTGCGACAACCCTGCGGCAAGCTTGCAGAACCGTCACGCGGTGAGCGTGGAAACCCGCCTGAATGCGGATCAGACCCGCCAACTGTTGCAGCAGGCGCCCGCCGCCTATCGCACGCAGATCAACGATCTGCTGCTGACGGCGCTGGCGCGGGTGATCTGCCGCTGGACCGGTCAGGCCTCGACCCTGATCCAGCTCGAAGGTCATGGCCGTGAAGCGCTGTTCGACGACATCGACCTGAGCCGCACCGTGGGTTGGTTCACCAGCCTGTTCCCGGTGCGTCTGACCCCGGCCATGGGCCTGGCCGACTCGCTGAAGGCGGTCAAGGAACAGCTGCGTGGCGTACCGAACAAGGGCCTGGGTTTTGGTGCCCTGCGTTACCTGGGCGACGAACACGCGCGGCAGACGCTCGCCGCGCAGCCGGTGCCGCGCATTACCTTCAACTATCTGGGGCAGTTCGACAGCCAGTTCGACGAGGCCGCGCTGTTCGTGCCCGCCAGTGAAAGCACCGGCCGCGAGCAGAGTTCGCTGGCACCATTGGCCAACTGGCTGGACATCAACGGCAAGGTCTATGGCGGTGAGCTCAGCCTCAGCTGGTCGTTCAGCCACGAAATGTTCAATCAGGCGACGATCCAGCGTCTGGCTGACGACTATGCACAAGAGCTCAATGCGCTGATCGCCCATTGCTGTGAGGCGCACAACCGCGGTGTGACGCCGTCGGACTTCCCGCTGGCTGACCTGACTCAGGCGCAGCTCGATACGCTGATCACCGATCCGCCATCGGTGGACAACATCTATCCGCTGTCGCCGATGCAACAGGGCATGCTGTTTCACACCCTGTACGAACAGGGTTCGGGCGATTACATCAACCAGATGCGGGTGTCGGTGGAAGGGCTTGATGTCGAGCGTTTCCGTCAGGCCTGGCAAGCGGCGCTGGAGGCCCATGACATTCTGCGCACGCGGTTTGTCTGGGGCGGGTCGCAGGCTCAGCCGCTGCAAATCGTCGAACGCTCGGCCACGCTGCCGTTCACCGTTCACGACTGGCGCGGCCAACCGGACGAAGCGCTGGATGCGCTGGCCGAGGCCGAGCGCAACCGTCCGTTCGATCTGAACGAGGTGCCACTGTTGCGCCTGGTGGTGGTGCGCACCGCGCAAGACCGCCACGAACTGCTCTACACCAGCCACCACATTTTGCTCGACGGCTGGAGCAACTCGCAGTTACTCGGTGAAGTGCTGCAACGCTATGCCGGGCAGGTGCCTGCAGCGCCCATTGGCCGCTACAGCGATTACATCGCCTGGCTGCAGCGTCAGGACAGTCAGCTCAGCGAGCAATTCTGGCTCGAGCGTCTGGCTCAATTTGATGAGCCAACCCGCCTGGCCCAGGGGCTGGCGGATCGGTCGACGAGCGCCGAGGGCGGTACCGGGCACTATCAGCAGTGGATCGACGCCACGGGCACATTGCGCTTGAGCGAGTTTGCCCGTCAGCAAAAAGTCACCCTCAACACCCTGGTGCAAGCGGCGTGGCTGTTGCTGTTGCAACGTTACACCGGGCAATCGACCGTGGCCTTCGGCGCCACTGTGTCGGGGCGTCCGGCCAATCTGCCGGGGGTCGAGCAGCAGGTCGGCCTGTTCATCAACACCCTGCCGGTGATTGCCCGTCCAGAGCCGCAACTGACGGTCAGCCAGTGGCTGCAAACCGTGCAGGAGCTCAACGTAGGCCTGCGTGATTTCGAACACACGCCACTGGCCGATATCCAGCGCTGGTCGGGGCAGGGCAGCGATGGCCTGTTCGACAACCTGTTGGTGTTCGAGAACTACCCGATCTCCGAAGCGCTGGAGCAAGGCTCGTCGCTGGGTCTGAATTTCGGCGCGGTCGACACCCGTGAACAAACCAACTTCCCGCTGACGGTCGGGGTCAACCTCGGCGAAACCCTGTCGGTGCATTACAGCTTTGCCGCCGCCCGTTTCAGCGCGCAGGCGATTGTGCGTTTGCACGCGCAACTGGCTTCGTTGCTGGAGCAGTTCGTGCAGTCGGCGAATGCGCGTCTCGGCGCGTTGACCCTGCTCAGCGGTGAAGAACAGCGCCGTCTGCAGGACAGCAATCGTGCGCAACCGTGCACGGATCCGTTGCTGGTGCATCAGCGCATCGCGGTGATCGCGGCGCAGCAGGCGCAACGGGAAGCCGTGCGTTGCGGCGATCAGACGTTGACTTTCGCCGAGCTTGAAAGCCGGGCCAACCGCCTCGCGCATGTGCTGATCCATGAAGGCGTCGGGCCGGAAGTGCGTGTCGGCGTCGCCCTGCCGCGCAGCCCATCGATGCTGGTGGCCTTGCTCGCGGTGCTCAAGGCCGGCGGCGCCTATGTGCCACTGGATGCCGGTTATCCGCGCGAGCGCCTGGCCTATCTGATCGAAGATTCGGGCATCGCGCTGTTGCTCAGCGATTCGCAACTGCGCCCGCGGTTGCCGCTGAGCACCGGTTTGCGCGCACTGGATCTGGACACGTTGCCGACCGCCGAGTGGCCAGACGTGGCGCCGCAGGTCGAGGTGCACCCGCAAAACCTTGCTTACGTGATTTACACCTCCGGTTCCACCGGCCAGCCCAAGGGTGTATGCGTGGAACACGGACCGCTGGCGATGCATTGCCAGGCGATCGGTCAGCGCTATGAAATGACCCCGGACGATTGCGAGCTGCACTTCATGTCGTTCGCTTTCGACGGCGCTCATGAACGCTGGTTGACCCCACTGACCCATGGCTCGCGGCTGTTGCTGCGCGATGACAGTCTGTGGAGTCCGGAGCAGACCTATGCCGCCATGCAACAGCACGGCGTGACGGTGGCGGCGTTCCCGCCGGTGTACTTGCAGCAATTGGCCGAGCACGCCGAACAGGTCGGCCAGCCGCCAGCG
This sequence comes from Pseudomonas sp. 1, assembly GCF_056626735.1. NCBI lineage: Bacteria > Pseudomonadati > Pseudomonadota > Gammaproteobacteria > Pseudomonadales > Pseudomonadaceae > Pseudomonas > Pseudomonas sp. 1. Next base: position 130,880 of record NZ_JBWXMQ010000011.1, read on the forward strand.
GTGCGCATCTACTGTTTCGGCGGCGATGCCGTGCCCAACGACAGTTTCGAACGGGCGCGTGCGGCGCTGGCGCCGCAGCACATCATCAACGGTTACGGACCGACCGAAACCGTGGTCACCCCGTTGATCTGGAAGGCCGGGCGCGGCGACGTGTGCGGCGCGGCCTATGCGCCGATCGGTACGCGGATCGGCGACCGCAGCACCTGCGTGCTCAGCGCTGACCTCAACGCATTGCCACAGGGCGTGATGGGCGAGTTGTACCTGGGCGGCACCGGGCTGGCCCGGGGTTATCTGGACCGTCCGGCAATGACCGCCGAACGCTTCGTACCCGATCCGTTCGGGGCGCCGGGCAGTCGTCTGTACCGCAGCGGCGATCTGGTGCGTGAGCGCGCCGATGGCGTGTTCGACTATCAGGGCCGCGTCGACAATCAGGTGAAAATCCGTGGTTTCCGCATCGAACTGGGCGAAATCGAAGCACGCCTGCTGGAGTTGAGCCGCGTGCGTGAAGCCGTGGTGCTGGCGCACGCCGGGCCGAGCGGCAAGCAACTGGTGGCCTATCTGGTACCGACGCAGCCGGTGGAGGAGGCACAACTGGGCGAATGGCGCGACAGCGTGCGCGACGCCCTCAAGGAGAGTCTGCCGGCGCACATGGTGCCGGCGCACTTGATGGTGCTGTCGAACCTGCCGGTGACCCCGAACGGCAAACTGGACCGCAAGGCGCTGCCGGCACCGGACGCCAGCCTGATGCAGAACAGCTACGTGGCGCCGCGCAATGACATGGAGCAACGCATCGCCACGATCTGGGCCGATGTCCTGCGCCTTGAGCGGGTCAGCGCCACAGACAACTTCTTCGAACTGGGTGGTGATTCGATCATCTCGATTCAAGTGGTCGGCCGTGCGCGGCAGGCCGGTATCCAGTTCACGCCCAAGGATCTGTTCCAGCACCAGACCGTGCAGGCACTGGCGGCGGTCGCACAATCGGGCGGCACGGTGCTGAGCATCGATCAGGGGCCGGTCAGCGGGGCGACGCCGTTGTTGCCGTTCCAGCAATGGTTCTTCGCCAGCGAGATCCCCGAGCGGCATCACTGGAACCAGTCGCTGCTGCTCAAACCGGCGATGACTCTGCATGCCGGGACCGTCGCGCAGGTGCTTCAGGCACTGGTTGCGCATCACGATGCCTTGCGCCTGTCGTTCATTGAAACGACTGAAGGCTGGACCGCCACGCACCGCCCGCCCGAGCCTGTGCAGGAACTGCTCTGGCAGCGCACGCTGACGGATTCGGCTGACATCGAAGGGATCTGTCAGCAGGCCCAGGGCAGTCTCGATCTGCTCGACGGGCCGCTGCTGCGCGGTGTGTTGTTCGATCTGCCGGATCACACTCAGCGTTTGATGCTGGTGGTGCATCACCTGGTGGTCGACGGTGTCTCGTGGCGGATCCTGCTGGAAGATCTGCAAACCGCATTCAGCCAGATCCAGGCCGGGCGCGAGGTCGCGTTGCCGGCCAAGACCAGCGCCTTCAAAGCCTGGGCCGAACGCTTGCAGGCACACACCGCCAGCCTCGATGACGAGCAGGCCTTCTGGCGTGAGCACTTGCGCGGGGCGACCGCCACTTTGCCGTGCGAACGTCCGGACGGCAGCCTGGAAAACCGCTACGCGCAAAGTGTGCAGACGCGCCTTGCGCCGGAGCTGACCCGACAATTGTTGCAACAGGCCCCGGCGGCTTATCGCACGCAGGTCAACGACTTGCTGTTGACCGCACTGGCGCGGGTCATCAGTCGCTGGAACGGGCATGATTCGGCACTGATTCAGCTGGAAGGTCATGGTCGTGAAGACCTGTTCGACGATATCGATCTGAGCCGCACCCTCGGCTGGTTCACCAGCGTGTTCCCGGTACACCTGACGCCGGCCAGCGGTTTCGCTGAATCGATCAAACAGATCAAGGAGCAACTGCGTGCGATTCCCGACAAGGGCATCGGTTTTGGCGCCTTGCGTTATCTGGGCGATGCCTCGGCGCGTGAGGCGCTGGCAGCGCTGCCTGTGCCCAAAATCACCTTCAACTACCTTGGCCAGTTCGATAGCCAGTTCGACGAAGCCGCGCTGTTCCTGCCGGCCGGCGAAAGTGCCGGCAGTGACCTCGGCGAACGGGCCCCGCTGGGCAACTGGCTGTCGGTCAACGGTCAGGTGTATGGCGGTGAACTGAGCCTGTCGTGGAGCTTCAGCGAGCAAATGTTCGACAGCGCGACCGTGCAGGCTGTGGCCGATGAATACGGGCGTGAACTGACGGCGCTGATCGAACACTGCGTGACCCCGGGCAACCACGGCCTGACGCCGTCGGACTTCCCGCTGGCAGCGCTGGACCAGGCACGTCTGGACGGTTTGCCGGTGCCGGTCGCGGACATCGAAGACATCTATCCGTTGTCGCCGATGCAGCAGGGCATGCTGTTCCACACCTTGTCCGATGATGGCGACGATCTTTACGTCAACCAGCTCAACCTGTCGGTCGAAGGCCTCGATATCGAGCGCTTCCGTGCCGCGTGGGAATGCGTGGTGCAGCGTCACGAAATCCTGCGCACGTCGTTCCACTGGCAAGACAGCCAGGCGTCACCGGTGCAGGTCGTCCACCGTCAGGGCATTGTTGACCTGCAAGCGCTGGACACGCCGATGGATGAGGCGCAACTCGCCGAGTTCGCCCGCCAGCAGCGGGTTCAGGGTTTTGAGCTGGATCGCATGCCGTTGCAACGCACGCGCCTGATTCGTCTGGACGCCGACAAGTACCAGTTGATCTGGACCAGCCATCACATCCTGATGGACGGCTGGAGCAGTTCGCAGTTGTTCGGCGAAGTCCTGCAGCACTACGCCACCGGCCAGATCGAGGGCGAGAGCGGTCGTTACCGCGACTTTATCGCGTGGTTGCAGCAGCAGGATTCGGCGCAACTCGAGCAGTTCTGGCGCGGCCACTTGCAGACACTGGTGGAACCGACCGCGCTGAGCCAGGCGATGCACCCGCGTCACGAATCCGCCGAGCACGGCCACCAGGCGTTGTACACCCGTTGGGATGCACAGCAGACCGCCTTGTTGCAGCAGCATTGCCGGGCTCAGGGCATTACCGCCAACACCTTGATTCAAGGCGCATGGTTGCTGCTGTTGCAGCGCTACACCGGTCAGCACAGCGTGGCATTCGGTGCCACCGTGGCCGGGCGCCCGGAAGGGTTGCCGAATGCCGGCAACATGCTGGGGCTGTTCATCAACACCTTGCCGGTGATCCAGACCCTCGATCCGGCGCAGCCGCTGAATGCCTGGCTGAGCAGTCTGCAGGCCTATAACCTCGATCTGCGTGAACATGCTCACGCACCGCTGGCGGATATTCAGCGCTGGTCGGGGCAGGGCGGGCAAGCCTTGTTCGACAGCATCATCGTGTTCGAGAACTACCCGATCGACCAGCGTCTGGAACAGGCACCGGGCGGCCTGCGCTTCGGCGCCTCGGCGAGCCATGACGTGACCAACTTCCCGATGGACCTGGCGGTGCATCTGGGAGAAGAGTTCTCCATCGAGTACCTGTTCCTGCGTGATCGTTTCAGTGTCGAAGCGGTCGAGCGGATCCGCCAGACCATGGAAGTGTTGCTGCACAGCATGATGCGGCAGCCGACGGAGCGTCTGGGCAACCTGCAGCGTCTGGCCGCGCCACAATGGCAGGCCTTGCAGCAGTGGGGCGCAGAACCGGCGGCGGTGCATCGGCGCGCGCTGTTGCCGGCGATGATTGCCGCGCAACGCCCTGAGGCCATTGCCGCCGAATGTGGTGACGAGCAGTTGAGCTACGCGCAACTCGAGTGCCGTGCCAATCAGCTGGCGCATCATTTGATCGCCGCGGGTGCCGGTCCGGAAGTGCTGATCGGTGTCGCACTGGAACGTTCGCTCGACATGCTGGTGGCTCTGCTCGCCGTGTTCAAAAGCGGCGCTGCCTATGTGCCGCTGGACATCGACTATCCGGCCGATCGCCTGGCTTTCATGATCGAAGACTCCGGCATGCGTCAGATGATCAGCCGTGGCGCCGCCAGCCAGCGTTTGCCATTGCCGGCGAACCTGCCATTGCTTGATCTCGACCTTTTCGACGGCAATCAGTACCCCGACACGGCCCCGCAAGTACAGACCTGTGATGACAGCCTCGCCTACCTGATCTACACCTCGGGCTCCACCGGTTTGCCCAAAGGTGTGGCGGTGACCCACGGACCGCTGAGCATGCATTGCCAGGCAATCCGTGAGTTGTACGAGATGGATGCCGGCACGCGCGAATTGCACTTCATGTCGTTCGCGTTCGACGGCGCCCATGAACGCTGGCTGACCACGCTGGCCTTTGGCGGCACGCTGGTGCTGCGCGATCATGAACTGTGGACACCGGAGCAGACCAGCCACGCCTTGCTCAACCGTTCGATCGATATTGCCTGCTTCCCGCCGGCCTACCTCAAACAGGTGGCCGAGTATGTCGAGGCCAGCGGCATGGCCGTGCCGAAGGTGCGCATTTACTGCCTTGGGGGTGACGCGGTGCCGGAGCAGACCCTGGCGCAAGTGCGCCGCGTGTTGCAGCCGCAGTTCATCACCAACGGTTACGGCCCGACCGAAACCGTGGTCACGCCAATGCTCTGGAAAGCGCCGAACGATGAAGCCTGCGCTGCCGCCTATGCGCCGATCGGGCGAGTGGTCGGCCAACGCTCGCTGTGGGTACTGGACGACGATCTCAATCCGCTGCCACAGGACTTGTCCGGCCAGTTGTATATCGGCGGCTACGGGGTTGCCCGTGGTTACCATGGCCGTGCGGCCATCACCGCCGAGCGCTTCGTGCCGGATCCGTTCGGGGCACCGGGCAGCCGTCTGTACCGCAGCGGCGACCTGGTGCGCCTGCGCCATGACGGCATCCTCGATTACGTCGGCCGCGCCGACCATCAGGTGAAGATTCGCGGTTTCCGCATCGAACTGGGTGAAATCGAAGCCTGCCTGCGCGCTCAGGACGGTGTCACCGATGCCGTGGTCATCGCCCGTGACGGCGTCTCCGGCAAACAGTTGATCGGCTATGTGGTCAGCACCGACGACAACGCCGGCGAGCGTCTGAAGACCCTGTTGCGCGCACAGTTGCCCGAATACATGGTGCCGCTGCAGATCATGAGTCTGGCGCGCCTGCCGATCTCGCCGAACGGCAAACTGGACCGCAAGGCGCTGCCCGAGCCTGAGTTTTGCGCCGATCAATATCAGGCGCCGCGCAACGAGCAGGAAGCGTGGCTGGCCGAGATCTGGGCCGATGTCCTGCAAGTGGAGCAGGTCGGCATCAGCGACAACTTCTTCGAGTTGGGCGGTGATTCGATTCTCAGCCTGCAAGTGATTTCCCGGGCGCGGAACCATCCGCAACTGAAACTGGACATCAAGCTGCGCGACCTGATGCGCTTCCAGACCATTGGCAACCTGTTCGACCAGCAAGCGGTCGCGCGCTCGAGCCAGACCGCCGACAGCAGTCATGTAGCTCAGGCGGGGGCGTTTGGTCTGTTGCCGATCCAGGAATGGTTCTTCGCCGAGGGGATGAGCGAACCGCATCATTTCAACCAGGCGATGATGCTGCGTTCGCGCCAGGCGCTGGATGCCCCGGCGCTGGAGCAGACGCTGCGGTTGATGCTGGCGCAGCACGACTCATTGCGGCTGCGCTTCTATCAGGATCAGGGCCGCTGGTTGCAGCACTATCAAACGCTGCAGGACAGCTTGTGCATCGCCGGGCACAACCCGTTGCTGTGGCAGCGTGAGATCAGCGACATCGAGCAACTCGACGCACTGGTCAATGAAGCCCAGCGCAGCCTCAACCTGCTCGAAGGGCCACTGATGCGCGGCCTGCTGGTGAATCTGCCGGACGGCGAGGTGCGCTTGCTGTTGGTGGTGCATCACCTGGTAATCGATGCGGTGTCGTGGCGGGTGTTCCTGCAAGACCTGCAACTCGCGTACGAGGCGTTCAGCCAGGGTCGCGAGCCGCAACTGGCGCAGCGCACCAGCAGCTATCGCGCCTGGGCCGATGGCCTGGCGGCGCAGGTGCCGGCACTGGTCGGGCAAGAGCTGGATTACTGGCTCGGACAACTGGATCAGCCGGGCAAGGATCTGCCGTGTGACAACCCGCGCGGCAAGAACCTGGTGCGTTTTCGCGAAGAAACGTTCATGGGGCTCGACGCCACCCGCACCGGGCAACTGCTCAAACAGGCGCCGGCGGTGTACGGCACCCAGATCAACGATCTGCTGCTGACCGCCCTCGGTCGTGTGCTGTGTCGCTGGAGCGAGGCCGAGTCGGTGCTGGTGCAACTGGAAGGGCACGGTCGTGAGGACCTGGTCGAAGGTCTGGATCTGAGCCGCACGCTTGGCTGGTTCACCACCATGTTCCCGGTGCGGCTGGCGCCGTTGGCGGAGCAGGATTTTGGCGCTTCGATCCTGGCGGTCCGCGAGCAGTTGGCTGCTGTGCCGCAGAAAGGCGTCGGCTACGGCGCGCTGCGCTACATGGCGGATGCATCGGTGCAACAGCGTCTGGCGGCGTTGCCCCAGGCGCGGCTGACCTTCAACTATCTGGGACAGTTCGACCAGACCTTTGACGAGCAGGCGATGTTGATGCCGGCGCACGAGCACATCGGCGATGTCTACAGCCTGGATGCCAACCTCGGCAACTGGCTGGAAATTGTCGGTCAGGTGTTCGACGGCAAGCTGTCGATGCGTTGCATGTACAGCACCCGTCGCTTCCGCCCAAGCACCATCGAGACCTTGATGCAGCAGTATCAGGCCGAGCTGGAAGCGCTGGTCGAGCATTGCCTGCAACAGTCGGCGGGTTGAGCCGGTCTTTAACTTTTTGAGAGGGCCGGTGCGCATTGTGCGCATCGGCCCGGGATGGGGTGCATGTCATTGAATTCGGAAGTAGCGGCGTTTCTTGATCTGGTCGAAGACAGTCGGAACGTTGCGTTTCACCAAGGGACACCCGAGCAGGCCCGGGAGGCGTTCGAGCAGTCCTCGCAACAGATGCGTTGGGAGGTGCCGGATGTCGAAGTGAGTGAGGTGCGACACCTTGCCCGCGACGGCGCCGAGCTGACCTTGCGGCTGTACCGTCCGTTGCACAAGGACGGTGTCTTGCCGGTGCTGCTGTTTTTGCACGGCGGTGGTTTCGTCGTCGGCAGCCTCGACTCCCACGACGGTATTTGCCGTGAGTTCTGCGCGCGCACACCGTGTGCGGTGCTGTCGGTGGGCTACCGCCGCGCGCCGGAACACAAATTCCCGGTGGCGTTGCACGATTGTGCCGATGCCCTGGATTGGCTGCGCGAACAGGCCGGCGAATTCGATCTCGATCTGTCGCGCCTGGTGTTTGGCGGCGACAGCGTCGGCGCCACGCTGGCGACCGTGCTGGCGCTTGAGGCGCGTGCGCCCGGCGCGCTGAAACCGTGCCTGCAATTGCTCTGCTACCCGGTGACCGACGCCTCGCAGCGCCGAGAGTCGATGGACTTGCTCGGTGAAGGCTACCTGCTGGAAAGCGAAACGCTGGAATGGTTCTACCAGCACTACGCCCGCAGCATCGAGGATCGCCGCGACTGGCGCTTCTCGCCACTGCTGAGCCCCGACCTCAACGGCGCAGCCCCGGCCTACGTGGCGCTGGCAGGCTTCGATCCGCTGGTCGATGAAGGCCGCGCCTACGCCGAGTGTCTGGCGGCGGCGGGCGGCTTGCTCGAATGCCGCGAGTTCGGCGGCCACGTGCATGACTTTTTACGCATGCGCATGGTCACCGAAGAGGTCGAGGCGATCTATCAGGAACTGGTGAGCGTGCTGCGCACCGTGATGTATCCCGAAACGGTCTGATCCGCCCTGGCCTGATGTGCGCTTCATTCCACATCAGGCCTTCAATACCCGTCCCTGTGGGAGCGAGCCTGCTCGCGAAGAGGCCGGTCGTGACGTCCGGTTTCAGGCGCTTGGCTGTTCCGGTTTGAAACCTTGTCTGCCGTTGGTGTAGTTCGAATTACACCTGGCTTCCTTCCGCATGCTTTGCTGTGTCATTAAACGTTCATCCCAAAAAAAGCGCCCCGGTCAGACCGGGGCGCTTTTTGTATTGCAGCGGTTAAATCAGAACGTGTACTTGAACCCGGTCATGATGTTGCGCGGTGCGCCGTACATCCCGTGGTCGCCGGCGTAGCTGAGGTATTCGCGGTCGAATACGTTGTTCAGGTTGACCGAGGCGCTGAGGTTTTTGCTGATGTCGTAGCGTGCCAGCAGGTTGGTGACGGCGTAGCTGCCTTGCTGGAAGGTATGCAGGTCGGCACCGGTCTTGCTCTGCCAGTTCACGCCGCCGCCGACGGTGACTTTGTCCAGGATGCCCGGCAGGCGATAGCTGGTGAAGGTCTTGAGGCTGTGACGGGGCAGGGTGGTGACGATGCGGTTGTCATCGGCATCGGTGCTGACGGCATAGGCGTAACCGGCAGACGCTTGCCAGCCTTCGGCCAGTTCGCCATCGAGGGTGAATTCAGCACCTTTGGTGGTGGTGCCCTGTTCGGACTTGTAGGTGTTGCCGCCCGGGGTGTCGATCCAGATCGCCAGGTTGTCCTGCTCGATCTTGAACAGCGCGAAGCTGGAGTTCAGCTTGCCATCGAAGTGGCTGCCCTTGACGCCGACTTCGTAGCCGGTGCCTTCCATCGGATCCAGAGGCTTGTTGTTGATGTCGCGAACCCAGGACGATTGCGGGTTGAAGATCTTGGTGTAGCTGGCATACAGCGACCAGGTGTCGTTGACGTCGTAGACCACACCCGCGTAAGGAATGTAGACACCGGTTTCCGATTCTTTGGTCTTGGTTTCTGCTGCGCCGTACGGCTTGTCTTCGGTGTCACGATGCCAGTCGACCACGCGGCTGCCGAGCAGGATGCTCAGGTCATCGGTGGCGCGCAGCCGGGTGGCCAGGTAAGCGGCGTATTGCGTTTCATCGACGGTAGATTTGCCGGTGACGTTGAATTCGGGTTTGACCGAGTTGCCGTTCCAGTTCAGCAGGTTGTCGATGGCACCGGCCGGGGAGCTGGAGTAGTCGTATTTCCAGCCACCGTAGCTCGGCACGTTTTCGTAGTAGTTGGACAGGGTCACACCGGCAATCAGCTCGTGCTCGCGTCCCAGCAGGCCGAACGGGCCGGTCAGGTAGGCGTCGATGTTGTTCTGGCGCGGGGTGCCGGAGAAGCGTACCGGCAGTTGGGTGGTGCCGCTGCCGTCGGGGTTCAGGGTGCCGTTTACGTAGTTGAAGACCTCGTCGAATTTGTTTTCGGAGTGAGTCAGTTCAACCTTGCCGCTCCAGCCATTGCCGAACTGTTGTTCGATCGAGGTGAAGAAGCTGGTTTGTTCGTGGTCGTTGTAAGACCAGGTCTGCGCCGAGTTCAGGGAACGCTTGAGGTTGGTGCGCGAACCGTCGGTGAAGCGCGTCGGCAGGCCCGAACGCATTGGCGAATCGACGTCGGTGCGCTGGTAGCTGAAGCCCATGGTCAGCAAGGTGTCTTCGCTCAGGTCGAATTCGGTGATGCCATACATCAGCTGCGAATCCTGCTTGTAGCGGTCAATCCAGGACTGTTCGGTCTTGAAGTCGCCGACCAGACGGCCACGGATGTTGCCGGTTTCGGTCAACGGCCCGGAGACATCGAAACCGGTGCCGTAGCGATCCCAGTTGCCGGCCTCGGCGGTGACGCTGGCCTGAGCCTCGGCGGTCGGGCGCTTGCGGATCAGGTTGATGGTGGCCGAAGGGCTGCCCAGGCCGCTGATCAGGCCGGTGGCGCCACGCACCACTTCCACCCGGTCGTACATCGCCATGCTCTGGGTGTAGTTGTCCATGCGCTTGACGGTCGGCACGCCGTCGATTTCGAAGTTCTGGATCTCGAAACCACGGGAGAAGTAGCCGTCGGACTCGGCGCCCTGACCGTCACGCAGCACGATGATGCCCGGAGTGGCGTCGAGGGTATCGCTGAGGTTGGTCAGGTGCTGGTCGTCCAGGCGCTGACGGGTCATGACGGTCAGTGACTGCGGGGTTTCCTTGGGAGTCAGGTTCAGGCGCGTCGAACTGCTGGACGAATATGTGGTGTACAGCCCGGACCCTTCAGTGGTCGAGCCCGGCGCCTTGCCGGAAATCGAGACCGCGCCCAGCTCCAGCGCGTTTCCCGCGTCTGCACCGGTGGCCGGCACCAGCGAAACCGAGTTGCCGGTCAGTTGATAGGTCATGCCGCTCCCCAGCAGCAAGTTGTCCAGCGCCTGTTTCGGTTCCAGGTGACCGGATACTGCGGTCGAGTTCAGGCCAGCCAGGGATTCCGGGCTGTAGAGAATCTGCAGATTGGCTTGTTGCCCAAGCTGTTGCAGTGCCCGGGACAGCGGTTGCGCAGGGATGTTGACGTCGACCGGCGTCGCTTGAACCTGGGTGCTGCCCAATAGCATCAGCGTCAGCAGAGCACCTGACAGCATTGCGCCACGCGGATTGCGGCGGGAGATGGCCTCGGCCAGAGGGGTGCGGGACAACTTTAAGGCTTGCATTTGCTCGGGATGCTCCTGAAGTGCGAGTGCAGTTTTATTAGTTAATGATAATTAGACGCAACACTGCGTAAAAACCGGAAAAAATCCCGCGACCCGCGAAGAACTCTGCTATCGCGCGAAAGCGGGATCAGCTCATCCCTGAGCGGTTGGCGTATCAGGCCGGGTTGAGCGCGGTTTTGACTTTGCCGGCATCCATGCGCACCAACTGGTCGGCGACATCGAAATAACGGTCATCGTGGGAGATCACGATGATGGTCTTGCCCAGTCGTTTGAGGTCGGGCAGCAGCTCGGTGTAGAAGATCCGGCGGAAGGTCGGGTCCTGATCCGCGGCCCATTCGTCGAACACCAGCACCGGGCGCTCCTCCAGCCACGCATTGACCAGCGCCAGACGCTTGCGCTGCCCGGTGGACAGGTCAGTGGTGGTGAAGCTGCCGTCCTGCACACTGACCTTGTGGGCGATTTCCAGGCGTTGCAGGTATTTGTTGGCATCGTCGGGAATGTGCGTATCGCCTTGCACCAGGTCATCGAACAGGTAGTAGTCGGCAAAGACCGTGGTGAACAACTGGCGGTAATCATCGCGGGTGAGGGCGGTCACGCATTCGCCGTTGAGGCGGATTTCTCCCTGCTGCGGCGGATACAGACCCAGCAGCAGTTTGATCAGGGTGGTCTTGCCGCAGCCGTTCTCGCCGACGATGAAGACGATGTCGCCTTGTTCGATCTTCAGATTCACCGGCCCCAGCGTGAACGGCTTGGCCTCGCCCACGGCCGGGAAGGCGTAGCGCACGTCTTTGAGTTCCAGGCTCTGCACCGGCTCGGCTTTCTGGCCCTGATCGCTGAGCAGCAGATGCGGCTCGGGCGAGGAGAATTGCGCCGACAGTTCAGCGATGCGGCGGAAGGCGATCTGCGCGCGGCTGACCACCGGCAAGGTGCCGACCAGGTGTTCCAGCGGACCTTTCATGTACAGCAGCACCAGAACAAAACCGCTCATCACGGTTTTGTCAGCGCTGGGCCAGAACGATTGCAGGGCCAGCGCCAGACCGATGACCACAAAGAACAGCATCGAGCCGAAACTCTTGGCAATCACGAACGTGTTGATCGATTTGATCTGGGTCTTGCAGATGAAATCGGCAGTGCCCTTGATGCCGCTGTTGAACATGCGCTGGCGGCGCGGGCGATGAATGCGCAGTTCCTTGGCGCCTTCGGCAATCGCGTTGTAGTGCTTTTGCAGTTCGTCTTCAGCGTCACGGGCGGCGAAGAAGCCCTTGATCCCGCGCCCCTGGGCGAAGTACTGGATGCCAGTGCCGATCAGGATCGCCACGACCATGATCAGGAACATTGGCCACGACAGCATCGCCAGGTAGCCCATGCAACCGAGGGTGACGGTCAGCGAGATGGCCAGGGGGGCGAAGGCGAAGGCGAAGTCGCTGATGGTGTCAACGTCATGCGTCAGCACCGGAATCAGGCGATGGCTGCGATAGCGTTCAATCTGCTCGATCGGTGCCGACAGCACTTTCTCGCCCAGCTGTTTGCGCAGGGTGGCGATGATGTGCTGGCCGACATAGTTGGTGCCGATGTCGGAACAGATCGAGCTGAGCAGTGCCAGCACGCACAGGCCGCCGAACAGCGCGACTACGCCTTGGGTCAGACCGGATTCGGAGTGCAGCGCATTATTGATGGTGGCCAGCAGGACCGTGACACTCAGGCCACCGACCATACCCAGAATGACCGACAGTGCGACGACGAGCCGAAAAGGTTTGAGTAGGGTGAACAATTCATGAATTGCACCGCGCGTAGGCTGGGTCATGACAGGACAGTTCCTTGGGTCGTAAGGCAGATACCCAGTAGAACGTCTGATCAGGTGCGTAATTTAGACGGTCGCCGACTGGCGGCGACCGGGGGAGGGGGAGAAGCGTTACTGCCGATTACAACTCACGCACGACACGGAAACCGATCCAGTCGCCACGGGTTTTCGGATCGATGTCGTTGCGGTTGCCCGAGCGGGAGAATACCGGCGCTTCACCCCAGTCATTGCCGCGAATGCGCAGGGTCTCGCAGTTGGGTTCAAGCCACGCGCTGCCATCGGTTGGCGCACCGTTGTAGTCCGGGTGATAGCAGTCTTCGACCCACTCATAGACATTGCCGTGCATGTCGTACAGGCCAAAGGCATTGGCCGGGTAGCTGCCCACCGGCGAGCTGAAGCTGTACCCGTCCGCCGGGCCGTAGGTGTTGGCGTGTTTGGCGATGCTGTAGCCCTTGCCCTCGTCGAACGGGAAGGGGAACGGTCCTTTGGATCCTGCCCGGGCACCGTATTCGCGCTGGGCTTCGCTAAGCATGTTGTATTTCTGCCCGGTTTTTTTCGACAGCCAGGCGACGTAGTTCTTGATGTCCTGGAAATCCATGCACACGGCCGGCTGACGCGGGGTTTGCGGGTAGCGCGGTTTGCTTGCGATGCACTCGCGACCAGGGCGCGTGTCGCCGTTGGCGATCACCGCACCGCTCTCGCGAATGTAGCTGTCCCATTCACCCGCGGTGATCTGGAAGCGGCTCATGGCGAAGGGTTTGGCGAAGGTCACTTCATGCATCGGGCCCTCGTCGGGTTCGCGGCCCACCTCATCCTCCGGCGTGCCCATGGTGAAGGTGCCGGCCGGCAGTACGACCATTTCCGGGCAGTCTTTGCAGTCCTTGAATACTTTGCCTGCGGCAGGCGGTGTCGCGGCCTGCGCGGCGCTCGGCAGCAGACCGGTCATGAGGGCGGCGAGGGCCAGTGCCTTGAGCGCGCTGGCGCCGTGGGCAGGGGTCAACAGATCACGTTTCATGAGTCATCTCGTTTAAAGGAAAGCGGAGTGTCACAACTGTTTGTCGAGTACGGCCATGAAACGCTCAATGTCGTTTTCGCTGTTCAGCAGGCCGGGCGCAATGCGGATCACCGGGCCGACGTCGCGTTCCACTGCGTCACACACCACGCGGTTTTGCATGAGCCGGGCGGCGACCTGATCGCAGTCGCGATCCTTGATCCGGAAGAAGGTGAAACCGGCGGACAGATCGGTGCTGCGGGGTGTCACCAGTTCAATCGAGCGGTGTTCCAGCAAGCGGTTCTTGGCGTAGGTGTTGAGTTCGTGAATGCGCGTTTGCACCTCGCGCTTGCCCAGCGACAAATGCAGCTTGAACGCTTCGTCCAGCGCCCAGCGGTGTTCGAAACTGTGATACCCGCCGGGGGTCATGATGGTCGAGAACGTGGTGGCTTCAGAGAAGGTCGGGATGGTCGGGGTGACGTCCTTGAGTTCGCTGGAGCGTGCGCAAATGATCCCGGTGCCGCGGGGGCCGAACATCCACTTGTGGGTGCCGGCGATAAAGAAGTCGCAGTGCATGTCGGGGAAGTCGAGGTCGTCGACACCGAAACCATGCACGCCGTCGACGACGTACAGGATGCGATCCTTTTCCTCTCGCTGGCGATTGTGCCGGTCCACCAGTTTGCCGATCTCGCCGATCGGCAGTTTCACGCCGCTGCCCGATTGCACCCAGGTCATGCCCAGTACGCGGGTTTCGGGGCGAATGCCCTGGTCGATACGGGTCAGTATTTCGTCGACGGACGCCTTTGCGCTGCTGTCGAACAACTTCAGTTTGCGCACCTTTACGCCATCTTTCTGTTGGCGATAACCCAGCGTGTAGTGGGTTGAGTAGTGCTCGTGTTCGGTGGTGAGAATTTCCTGATCGGCACGCACATGGATGCCGCCATAGATCAGCGCCAGACCTTCGGTGGTGCTGCCGGTGAGGGCGATCTGTTCGGGCTTGGCCTTGAGGTAACGACCGGCCCATTCGCGCACGGCTTGCTCGCGTTTTTCGGTTTCACCCAGATCCCAGTCCATCGCTCGTCCGGGATTGCGGTCGAGGGTCACTCGATAGCGTTCGATGGCTTCGCGTACCGGGCGCGGATGGGATGTCACGAGGAAGTTGGCGAAATGCAGGTAATCCGGATCCTGATCGAACAGCTGGCGCAATCGGTCCCATTTGTTCCCGGCGAGCGGTTGTGGGTTGGCGGCGCGGGCCGGCAGGTTGATGGCAGCGCCCAGGGGCAGGCCGGCGGCAAGGATGCCGGCCTGCTTGAGGAAAGAACGACGGTTGGTCATGAGTTCTGATCGCTTGTTCGAGAGGTGTCAGCGGTTGACGACAGGTTTGGAGGATTTTTGTACCTGTTCCCAGACCCGCAGGAAGTTGCCGCCCCACAATTTGGCAATGTCGGCCTCGCTGTAACCACGGGAGATCAACTCGGCGGTTACGTTGCGCGCTTCGCTGACGTCCTTCCAGCCGTCCAGGCCGCCGCCGTCGTTGAAGTCGGAACTGATCCCGACATGGTCGATACCGATTTTCTTCACGGCGTAATCAATGGCGTCGCCGAAATCCTTGAGGTTGGCTTTGGGCTCTTCGTCGACGATTGCGTAGAGCTGGCCGGCGTACTCGCCAAAGCGTTGTTCCGGCCACACGGTGATGATCGGGTCGCCCGGCATCAGTGCCATCTCCAGGCCCTGCAACGGCTGCAGGTCAAACCTGGCCCGCAATGCGTTGAGCTTGTCCTGGGTCGCCTGGCTCAACGGGCGCAAGTAAGTCGGGAAACCGACGATCTGCACCACGCCGCCGCTGTTCTTGATCAGTTGCATTTCCTGGTCGCTGATATTGCGCGGGATATCCACCAGCGCCCGCGGTGCCGAATGGGAGGCTACGATCGGTGCCCGACTCAGCTGTGCGACCTGTTCCAGTGCCTTGGTCGACATCTGCGAGACATCGATGATGACGCCCAGATCGTTGAGGCGATGCACGGCTTGCTTGCCAATGTCCGACAGACCGCCAAGCGCATCGCGGGTGTCATTGAAAAACGGCAGTGGTCGTGAAGAATCGGCCCAGTCGTTGTTGCCCACGTAACTGAAGCCGAACATGCGCATGCCGCGTGCGGCCCACTTGTCCAGGGCGTTCAGATCATTGCCCAGTGGATAGGCGTTGAGCATGCTCATGAAAATCGCAAACTTGCCTTCGCCATGCAGGCGGCGGAAATCGTCCGGGGTGTAGGCGATGGCAACCTGATTGGGGAAATCGCGCACCAGGGTGCTGATGATCTTGTAGCGGGTTTCCTGTTCCAAGCGTGCTTCTTCGACAAACCCGGCAGTCGGACGGTGTGGCGCGTTGGCGCCGTTCCAGATTTCCGGCCAGCCGAAGATCGTCAGGGCGGCCCCGGACAGGCGTCCGCGGGCGGTTTTCACCAGATCGAACTGGCCGCTGCCATCCTTGTCGGCTTCGTTGCCGGCCGTGCCGAAATCCAGCGGCACGGTGATGTGGCTGTCGAAAGAGAGGATGCGATCCTGCAGCGCATCGGCTTGCTGCATGACTTTGACCGGGTAACCGGGATTGTCCTTGAACCAGTGTTCCCAGACCGCAAAGCCTGCGGCAGCACTGATCGCCAGGGCCAGCGGCAGGCCGATGTAAAGAGCCTTTTTCGAACGTGGTTTTGTCATTGCCATCTCAGTCAGGTTCGCCGTCGAGGTGCAGGCGCAAGGGCCTTTGCTATCTGGGTGGAACGACTGAGCAGCCGGGTAATTTAGGTCTGGCGCGAAAGAACACAGCTTGAGGCAGGCACTGCCCAAGGCTGCGATCTTTCCGGGACGCCATAAATTTCCCTCTGCAACAAACGTTCTAGCTTGGATAAAGCCTGCTTCATGGCTGACACAGGTAGGGCAATGAAGATTTCTCGACGATGGTTCATGGCGGGCCTGGCATTGACCGGCGCCGCTGTGCCTGCAGCGTATTTTGGGCATCGTGAATGGACGAAGCCGGATCCGACGATCACCCCGGGTGAGGCGTCGTTCGATATCGCGGATGTTGCCGGGCAGCGCCTGGCGGATGCGTTGCGCGGTGTCTGGCAGATTCGTTTCGAGGGCCATGACGCCGGTATCGCGGGTTTGCCCGGAGACGGTCTGGAAGTGTTTCTCGATGTTGCCCACAAAGGGCGCGGCGTGACCGGTTTTCTCGACACGGCCGAGCGTTTGCGCTCGTCACAGGCGCCGCGCTATCGAATTCTCGCGGACCTCGCCGACGTCAAAGCCTCGCAATTGAGTTGGCGTCTGGTCAGCACATCGGCGGCCGACGGTGCACCGGACTACGAATTCAACATGGCGCTGGATGAAGTCTGGGGCGGTTTCGGCAACGCCGGCAGCGGCAGCCTCAGCGGGCGCGTCCTCAACCTTGATCGACCCTTGATGCTGCCGGCGCAGGACCATCGTTTCATTGCCGTCAAGCGTGTGTTCCCCGAGGCCCGCGAACGCACAGGGTTGAACCCGACGTTGCTGGCCTGGCTGATCTCTCCCGAGCACCGCTTGTTCCATCAGCTCTGGCACGCCAGCCGCGACAAGTGGCATACCTTGAGCGAGGAAAAACGCGGCGCCCTGCGCGGTATCGGCTGGCAGCCCGGCCCGCGTGACAAGGAGCGCGACGCCCGTGGCCCGCGCAAGGATCGCAATGGTTCGGGGATCGATTTTTTCTTCATGCACCGCCACATGCTGGGCACGGCGCGTTCAATGCAGGATCTGCCGTCGTGGCAGCATTTTCCGCTGCCGCAGCCGGAGTTGATCCGCGATCGCCAGGGTTTCGCCGCCTACTTCGACAACCACGACGGCACTTCGCTGCCGCCGACCTGGCTGGCCGAGGACGATGACGAATATTCGCAATGGGTCAGCGACATCAAGACGGCCGAGACGTATCACAGTAATTTCCTGGTGTGGGAATCGCGCTACCGTGACCCGCGCTACCTGGCCAAGCTGACCCTGGGACAGTTTGGCTCGGAAGTTGAACTGGGGCTGCACGACTGGCTGCACATGCGCTGGGCGTCCGTGCCGCGCGATCCTTCCAACGGGCAACCGGTGCCGTTTGCGCGTGATCCGGCCGATTTTTCCGCGCGCTGGTACGCCGCTGAAAACGATTTCCTGGGTGATCCGTTCTCCTCTCATGTGAGCCCGGTGTTCTGGGCGTTCCATGGCTGGATCGATGATCGCCTGGAGGACTGGTTCCGCGCGCACGAACGCTTTCATCCGGGCGAGGTCAGTCGCTTGCAGGTCAATGGTGTGCCGTGGTTTGCACCGGGACGCTGGGTAGAAGTCGCCGATCCGTGGCTCGGGCCGATCACTCACGGCTGCAGCACGGTGCCGGGCCTGCAGCCTGGCAAGTCAGTGGAGATGGATCCGGAAACCATGAAGCTGGCCCTGCGCATCACCTTCAGTGACGACGAGAAGGTGTTGTCGTCGTTGTTCCGCAAGGTGCCGCGGCGTCCATGGTATGCGCGTCATCTGAAGCCCAGACAGACGCCGGTCTGAGACGCTCTTCACTGCACTCGCCGGCAGGTCGACGCCCACGCATTCAGTTGCATCGATGAATGTTGTGGGCTTCGGCCTGCTGGCGATTGCATTCGCAGGTCAGCGTGATGCCAGTGTCTGCCAGCCGCCGCCCAACGCCTTGTACAACGCGATGCTTGCCTGCATTCGCGACAATCGCAACTGCACATTCAAGTCCTGCGCGGCATAGAGCGTGCGCTGGGTTTCCAGTACCGTCAGCAAGTCCTCTGCGCCGGCCTGGTAGCGACTCTGGGCGATGTCGAACGCCGTCTGCGCTTGCCGCAGTTCCTCGCTTTGCCATTGCCGTTGTTCATCGAGGCCGCGAATGCTGTTCAAGGCTTTTTCGACATCGGCGAAGCCGTTGATGATCGCGCCGCGATAGTTCTGCAGCAGTTCATCCTGACGTGCAGTGGCCTTGTCGCGCTCTGCGCCGAGACGACCGTTATTGAAGACCGGCCCGATGAGTCCGGCGGTCAGGTTATAGAAGGGGCTGCGCAGAACGTCGCGGAACTGGTCGGCCCCCGAGCCGATACTGGCACTCAAAGTGACAGTGGGCAGCATCGCGGCGCGGGCGACTTTGACGTCGGCCTTGGCGGCGGCCAGTTGTGCTTCGGCGCGGGCGATGTCCGGGCGGCGATTGAGCAGATCGCTTGGCACGCCCGCGGCGATTTCCGGCCAATGCAGTTGATCGAACGATTCCCGGTTCAGCGCAAGTTCCTGAACCGGGCGGCCCAGCAGGGCTGCAAGGCTGATTGAAGCGTCCCGGGCCTGTTGCTGCACCCGCGGCAATTGCCGTAGCTGGGCGGCTACCAGGCTTTTCTGCTGAGCCAGTTCCAGGGCGGTTGCCGAGCCTGAGTCAAAACGCGTTTGCACCAGTTTCAAAACGTTTTGCGCGTTGGTCAGATTGAGTTCGGCAATGCGGCTCTGCTCGCGCAGCGACAAGGTTTGCGCATAGGTGTCGGCGACACTGCCGAACAAGGTCAACTCCACCGTGGCACGGTCGAACTCGCTGGCCTGCAAGGCGAATTGCGCACTGTCGCGCAAGGCCTGTTTGCCACCCCAGAAGTCGATTTCGTAACTGGCATTCAGATTGGCGTCGAAGTAATCCACGGCCTTGTTGCTGCTGTCGGCGTCCAGTTGGCTGTAGCCATTGCCGCGCAACAGTTTCTGCCGATTGGCATTGAGCCTGGCCTGCACTTCAGGCAGTTGTGAGCCGCCGGCGATCACGGTGCCGGCCCGGGCCTGGCGTACCCGGGCCATGGCGGCGGCGAGGTCGAAACTGCCGGCGCGAGCCTGTTCGATCAGACGATCAAGTTCCTGGCTGCCGAATTGTTTCCACCATTGCGCATTGATGCGGTCGACGCTGGCGCCGTGGGGCGATTGCCAGTTGGCGGGCGGTTGCAACCCGCTGTCGGGACGCTGGGCGGGACTGCCGCAGGCGCTGAGCAACAGGCACACGGTCAATAAACTGAGGCGCGGTTTCATAGATCGATCATTCACTGGTAAGGGCCGTGACCGGGTCGAGCCGGGCAGCTTTGCGGGCCGGCATGAAGCCGAAGACAACGCCGGTGACAAGGGCGCAGCCAAAAGCGCCGAGCACCGCCAGCAACGAGAAGGCGACGGCAACGTCGCTGAGGATCAGCACGCCGCCGACGATCAGCGCCAAGCCAATCCCGGTGATCCCGCCGACCACCGAGAGCATCACCGCTTCGGTGAGGAACTGCCGCAGAATGTCGCGCTGGCGAGCGCCGGTGGCCATGCGAATGCCGATCTCGCGGGTGCGTTCGCGCACGGTCATGAGCATGATGTTCATCACGCCAATCCCGCCGACCAGCAGCGAAATCGCCGCAATCGAGCCGAGCATCAGCGACAGGGTATTTTGCGTGCGCGCTTCGGCCTGGATCATGGCGGCGTTGTTGGTCAGTTCGAAATCCTTTTTGCCGTTGTGCAGGCGCAGCATCAATTGCTCGATGGCGTGTTCGGCTTCCTTGACCTTGCGTGCATCCGCCGCGGCGATGGCGACGTATTCCGGATTGCGCGTGCCGAACAGCCGCACGCTGGCAGCGGAGTAGGGGATGGCGATGCGGTCGTCGCTGTCCTGATCGCCGGAGCTGGCGCCTTTTTCCTGGAGCACGCCGACCACCTGGAACGGCACGTTCTCGATCAGGATGTATTGGCCGATGGGGTTGAGCACATCCTTGAGCAGTTTGTCGCGAACCTTCTTGCCGATCACCGCCACCGCGCTGGCGTTGCGCTCGTCGGCATCGGTGAAGTAGCTGCCCTCGACCACCGGCCAGTTGAAGATCGCCGGGAAGTTGGTGTCGTTGCCGCCGACGTAACTCATGTGGTCGGCGTTGCCAAACCGCACACCAGCCTCCGCGCCGTTGACCGGCATGATCCGTTTGACCTGCGGCAGGCTGGCCAGCGCCGCCACGTCATCGAGGGTGATGATGCCGGGCGGTGTGCGCGGATTGGGTGCCGAGCCGCTGAGGTAAATGATGTTCGAACCGAAAGCGCCCATCTGCGCCATGACCTGACGCTTGCTGCCTTCGCCCACTGCGAGCATGACCACCACCGAAGCGACGCCGATGATGATCCCGAGCAGGGTCAGCGCGGTGCGGAAGCGATTGATCCACATCACCCGCCATGCGGCGTGCAGAGCGTCCACCAATTCGCCTTTCCAGGCCCCCGAGGCTTGTGCGCCCTCTGTCAGGCGTTTGCGCAGGTCGACCGCTTGCAGGGCGCCGGGGCTGGCTGTAGTCCGGGCGTCGGGACTGTCCTGGGCGCTGTCGCTGATGATCAGGCCGTCGCGGATCTCGATAATGCGCTTGGCCCGCGCTGCGACTTCGCGGTCGTGGGTGATCAGGATCACCACGTGGCCCTGGCTCGCCAGCTCGTCAAGCAACGCCATGACTTCTTTGCCGCTGTGGCTGTCGAGGGCGCCGGTGGGTTCGTCGGCGAGGATGATGTGGCCGCCGTTCATCAGTGCCCGGGCGATCGACACCCGCTGCTGCTGACCGCCTGACAATTGATGGGGGCGGTTGCCGGTGCGCGAGGCCAGGCCGAGGCGGTCGAGCAGGGCGGCAGCGCGGGCGTGGCGTTCGGCGGCGGGAGTGCCGGCGTAGATCGCCGGCATCTCGACGTTTTCCTGGGCCGAGCCGGACGGAATCAGGTGATAGCCCTGAAACACGAAACCGAAGGCTTCACGCCGCAGCCAGGCCAACTCGTCGGTGTCGAGGTCGGCGACGTTTTCCCCGGCGAAACGGTATTCGCCGCAGGTGGGCCGGTCGAGGCAGCCGAGGATGTTCATCAGCGTCGATTTGCCGGAGCCGGACGCGCCGACAATCGCCACGAATTCCCCGGCGTGGATCGACAGGTCGATCCCGCGCAACACATGCACTTCAGGGGCGTCGCCACCGCCGTAGGATTTGCGGATGTCCCGCAGGTCGATCAAGGGCGTCTGCATTTAGCCACCGCTGCCGTCGGCCGGGCCGATCAACAGGTGATCGCCTTCGTTCAAGCCTTCCAGCACCTGGACTTTCAAGCGGTCGCTGATGCCGGTGTGCACTTCGCGGGACTGGATGTCGCCATTGGCGGCCATCACCTGCGCGGTCTGCCGGTTCGCGGTGGCTGTGCCTTGCAGGGCGGCAACCGGTGCAGTGAGAACGTCTTTGGCCTGGCTGGCGACGAAGAATACCTGGGTGGTCATTTCCGCCATCAGTGCGTTGTCGGCGTTGTCGACATCCAGCAGCACGGTATAGAGCACCACGCGCGCGCTGCCGCTTTTGCTGGAACTGGCAGGACTGCCGCCGCCCTGGCTGGTCTGATCCAGGGGTTTGGGCGGTACCGGCAGGATTTGCCGCACGGTGCTGGTCCAGCGTCGATGGCCGCCGCTGAGGGTGGTGAAATAGGCGGTCATGCCCGGTTTGACGTGGCCGATGTCGGCTTCGGAAATTTCCGCCCACACGGTCATCGGCGACAGCTTGGCGATCCGCAGGATCAGCGGTGTCTGTTGTTGGGCGTTGAGGGTCTGGCCTTCGCGGGCATCGAGGGCAACCACGGTGCCGGCCATCGGCGCATAAATGCGGGTGTAGCCGAGTTCGGCCTGATCGCTGCGCAGGCTGGCTTCGGCCTGACGGATCTGGGCCTGGAACATGTCGATGCGCGCCTGGGTGGCTTTCAGTTCGGCGCGGGCGGTCTGCACGTCTTCTTCGCGGGTGGCGCCGCCAGCGGCCAGGTTCTGCTGACGCTGGTATTTCTGCTGCGCGAGCTCGTGCTGGGCTTTCTGTTCCTGCAACTGGGCCTTGAGGTTTTCGATGGAGAAACGTCCGGCGTCGAGTTTGGCTTTCTGGGTGGACGGATCGATTTCCACCAGCAGTTGACCTTCCTTGACCACGTCGCCGACTTCCACATGAATCTTGCGGATCTGCCCCGACGCCTGGGCGCCGACGTCCACATAACGCCGTGGTTGCAGGGTGCCCAGCGCGGTGACGCTGCTTTCGATATCGCCGCGGGTCACTTGCACGGTGGCGAACTTGTCCCGTCCGGGAGGCAGGATCTGCCAGGCGGCGTAGGCGACAACAGGGATCAGACAAAGGACTACGAGCAGGGCGCGTCGGGCGCGGCGGGGACGTTTCATGCAGGGTTCCGGCCAGTGGAAATCGGCCCGTCATTCAGAAGAGTGCGCAGGATCGGGCACCGTTGAACGCTGCCGCAGGGCGCGACAGACACGGGGAGCTGTCCTGTAAACGATGAAAGCGGAGGGGAATTTAAGCGGCGACACAGGTTGTTACAGCAATCTGTAGGTATAGCCCGGACACTATTTGTCGGGCAACGACAAACACCACTTTAAATCTATATGAGAATTACTATAAATTACGCGCCTCAAGTTGCCACTATCTTGCTACTGCCTTGTGCGGCTCAGCAGAACGGTGTGCTCAAGGACAGAACCCGCATTCAGGCGGCCGGGAGTCATGTTGGAAAACTACTATCGAGAGCTGGTGTGTTTCCTGAACGCCAAGCTCGGCAACCGTCAGGTGGCCGAAGATGTGGTGCATGACGCTTATGTGCGGGTCCTGGAGCGTTCCAGCGATACGCCGATCGAACAACCCCGGGCCTTCCTTTATCGCACCGCGCTGAACCTGGTGATCGACGACCACCGGCGCAATGCCCTGCGTCAGGTCGAGTCGCTGGAAGTGCTCGACAGCGAAGAGCGCTATTTCACCCCGTCTCCCCACAGCACCCTCGATCATGGTCAACGTCTGGAGATGTTGCAGCGTGCGCTGGCCGAGCTTTCACCGCTGTGCCGCGAGAGCTTTCTGTTGCGCAAGATCGAAGGCCTGTCGCACCCCGAGATCGCCGAGCGCCTTGGCATTTCCAAGGCTCTGGTGGAAAAGCACATCGTCAACGCCATGAAACATTGCCGCGTGCGCATCAAGCAATGGGATGCCCATTGAGCCGTCGTCGTTAAATTTCATTTCACTGTCCTCGTTCCTACTCAACAGACGATCTGCTGTCCTGCTCCGGGCCGGCCGGTCACCCAAGCTCTTCCTCCGCGCTGTTCGGGGGTTCATCCAGAGGACACTGGAAATGACACAGGCAATTGCATCGCCCATCGTTCACGACCTGATCGGCGTCGGTTTCGGCCCTTCGAACCTGGCGCTGGCCATCGCTCTGCAAGAGCGCGGCCCGATCCAGGGCGAGCTGGATGTGCTGTTTCTCGACAAGCAACCCAACTACAGCTGGCACGGCAATACCCTGTCGACCCAGAGCGAGCTGCAGATTTCCTTCCTCAAGGATCTGGTGACCCTGCGCAACCCGACCAGCCCGTATTCGTTCGTCAACTACCTCAAGCACCACGGCCGTCTGGTGGACTTCATCAACCTCGGGACCTTCTACCCGTGCCGCATGGAGTACAACGACTACCTGCGCTGGGTGGCCGCGCAGTTCACCGAGCAGAGCCGCTATGGCGAAGAAGTGCTGACCATCGAGCCGGTGCTGCACAACCATCAGGTTGAAGCGCTGCGGGTGATTTCCCGTGGTACGGACGGCCAGCAGTTCGTGCGCACCGCGCGTTCCGTTGTGGTCAGCGCCGGCGGCACGCCACGCATCCCCGAGGCGTTCAAGGCGCTGAAGGGCGACGGTCGGGTGTTCCACCACTCGCAGTACCTGGCGGAAATGGCCAAGCAGCCGTGCGTGAACAATCAGCCGATGAGCATCGCGATCATCGGTGGCGGGCAGAGCGCGGCGGAAGCCTTTATCGATCTGAACGATTCGTTCCCGTCGGTGCAGGTCGACATGATCCTGCGCGGCTCGGCCCTGAAACCGGCGGACGACAGCCCGTTCGTCAACGAAGTGTTCTCGCCGGAATTCACTGATCTGATCTTCCAGCAGAAGAGCAGCGAGCGTGAGCGTCTGGTCAACGAGTACCACAACACCAACTACTCGGTGGTCGACATCGACCTGATCGAACGCATCTACGGCATCTTCTACCGCCAGAAGGTCTCCGGTGTTGCCCGTCATGCGTTCCGTACCCTGACCACCGTCGAGCAAGCCACCGCCACCGAACGCGGTATCGAACTGACTGTGCGCAACAACGCCACCGGCGAAGTCACCGTGCGTGTCTACGACGCGGTCGTGCTGGCCACCGGTTACGAGCGTCAGATGCACCGCAAACTGCTCGCGCCGCTGGAAGAGTACCTGGGCGACTTCGAAGTCGATCGCAACTACAAGCTGATCACCGACGAGCGCTGCAAGGCCGGCCTGTACATGCAGGGCTTCTGCCAGGCCAGCCATGGTCTGAGCGATACGCTGTTGTCGATCCTGCCGATCCGTGCGGACGAGATTGCCGGCTCGCTGTATGAGCATGGCAAGAACCGTGGGCACAGCCGTTCGATGGCGGATCTGTTGCTGGCGACTGCCAGCTAAGTATCCTTTCAGCCTCCACACTGATCGTTCCCACGCTCTGCGTGGGAATGCCTCAAGGGACGCTCCGCGTTCCAATGGGGCGCAGAGCGTCCCCGGCTGCATTCCCACGCAGAGCGTGGGAACGATCTCGGCGATCTCGGGGGCAATCCTGAACCCTTCCTGAACACCCGACACATTCCCCGACACACTTCCTTTTCCGGGTTTACTCTCCAGATATCGGGGCGTAAGCTTCGCGCGTTTTCATCAATAGCGGAGACCCACAGTGGGTACTTGTTCGAGTGACAGTTGTCGGCCGGTCCTTGTAACCGGCGGATTCTCGGCAAGATAACGCGCATTCCTTTGTGCCGTTGTCTCGCCGAACAGCGAGCAGCGGCATCCCGATCATGACCGGTCCCGGTCATGTCCCGACGTCCTTCTCATCGACACTGAAAAGCCTGTGAAGTCGACTTCATCGTCGTCATTGCAGCCTATCGACACGCCTGTCTTTCTGACCGGCGCGCCACGCCTTGCCGTGCCGGTTTTGCGGTGCCCAGGACGAGGACGTACCTGCTCGACGGTTTCCCGGCTGACCATAGGGGCAACAGCCATGAAACTTACGCTCAAGGAATTTTTCGCAGGCTTCCTGCGGACCCGTCACATCGCCCGGCACTTCCGTCGCCTGGCCTTGCTGGAAACCCTCGGCGACACCACGGTCAGCCGTGAAGTGCCGCCCACTCTGGCCAATAAACTGGTGGACGCCGCCCATTGCGACAGCGGCGTGCTGCTGACCAACCTCGGCACCCACACCGACGGCCTGACCGATTTCGAAGTCGATGTGCTGCGTGCGCAGCATGGCCTCAACGAAGTCGAACACGAGCAACCGCTGCCGTGGTGGACCCACCTGTGGCATTGCTACAAAAACCCTTTCAATCTGCTGCTGACCCTGTTGGCGGTGATCTCGTGGCTGACCGAAGACCTCAAGGCCGCCATCGTGATTTTCTCGATGGTGGTGCTGTCGACGCTGCTGCGCTTCTGGCAGGAAAGCAAATCCAATCAGGCGGCCGATGCGCTCAAAGCGATGGTCAGCAACACTGCAACCGTGCTGCGCCGGGATGCGCCGCGTGCTGAACTGCCGATCAAACAGCTGGTGCCCGGCGATCTGATCGTGCTGTCGGCCGGCGACATGATTCCTGCCGATTGTCGGGTGCTCAGCGCCAAGGACCTGTTCGTCAGCCAGGCAGCGATGACCGGTGAATCGATGCCGGTAGAGAAATTCCCGCGTCAGGCCGATCGCGATACGCGCAATCCGCTGGAGCTCGACAACATTCTGTTCATGGGCACCAACGTGGTGTCCGGCACGGCGGTGGCGGTGATTCTCACCACCGGCAACAGCACCTATTTCGGTGCGTTGGCGCAGCGGGTCGGGGCGACTGATCGCGCGGTGACTTCGTTTCAGCAAGGCGTGAACAAAGTCAGCTGGCTGCTGATCCGCTTCATGTTCGTGATGGCGCCACTGGTGTTGTTCATCAACGGTTTCACCAAGGGCGACTGGACCGAAGCACTGTTGTTCGCGCTGTCGATTGCCGTGGGCCTGACCCCGGAAATGCTGCCGATGATCGTCACCTCGACCCTGGCCAAAGGCGCGGTGTTCCTGTCGCGCAAGAAAGTCATCGTCAAACGCCTGGACGCGATCCAGAACTTCGGCGCCATGGACGTGCTGTGCACCGACAAGACCGGCACCCTGACCCAGGACAAAATTTTCCTGGCACGCAACGTCGACGTCTGGGGCGAAGACTCCGATGACGTGCTGGAAATGGCCTACCTCAACAGCTACTACCAGACCGGCCTGAAAAACCTGCTGGATGTGGCAGTGCTGGAGCACGTGGAAATCCACCGTGAGCTGAAGGTCGGCACGGCGTTTCGCAAGGTCGATGAAATCCCGTTCGACTTCAACCGCCGACGCATGTCGGTGGTGGTCGAAGGGCGCGGTCAGCCGCATCAACTGATCTGCAAGGGTGCGGTGGAAGAGGTTCTGTCGGTGTGCAGCCGGGTTCGTCACGGTGAAGTGGACGAAGCCTTGAGCGATGAATTGCTGGCGAAAATCCGTCAGGTCACAGCAGCATTCAACGCTGAAGGCCTGCGCGTGGTAGCGGTGGCGGCCCGCTCGATGCCCCAAGGGCGCGACACTTACAGCCTGAGCGACGAGCAGGAGCTGACGCTGATCGGTTACGTGGCGTTTCTCGATCCACCCAAGGAAAGCACCGCGCCGGCGCTCAAGGCCCTGGCCGAACACGGCGTGGCCGTGAAAGTGCTGACCGGCGACAACGAACTGGTGACCGCCAAGATCTGCCGCGAAGTGGGCCTGGCCCAGCAAGGCCTGCTGATGGGCAATGACATCGAACGCATGAGCGATGCTGAACTTGCGGTGGCGGTGGAAACCACCAACGTGTTCGCCAGGCTGACGCCGTCGCACAAGGAGCGCATCGTGCGCATCCTCAAGGGCAACGGTCATGTGGTCGGGTTCATGGGTGACGGCATCAACGACGCGCCGGCGCTGCGCACCGCAGACATCGGGATTTCCGTGGACAGCGCGGTGGACATCGCCAAGGAAGCGGCCGACATCATCCTGCTGGAGAAGAGCCTGATGGTGCTGGAGGAGGGCGTGCTGGAAGGGCGCCGGACCTTCGCCAACATGCTCAAGTACATCAAGATGACCGCCAGCTCGAACTTCGGCAACGTGTTCTCGGTGCTGGTGGCCAGTGCGTTCATTCCGTTTCTGCCGATGCTGCCGATGCACCTGCTGGTGCAGAACCTGTTGTATGACATTTCGCAGATCGCGATCCCGTTCGACAACGTTGACGACGAAATGCTGAAACAGCCGCAGCGCTGGCAGCCGGGTGATGTGGGGCGCTTCATGCTGTTCTTCGGCCCGATCAGCTCGATCTTCGACATCACAACGTTCGCCTTGATGTGGTACGTGTTCGATGCCAACACCCCGGATCACCAGACTCTGTTCCAGTCCGGCTGGTTCGTCGTGGGACTGCTTACCCAGACGCTGATCGTGCACATGATCCGCACGCCGAAGATTCCGTTCCTGCAAAGCCGTGCGGCCATGCCGTTGCTGGTGATGACCGCAATCATCATGGCCGTGGGCATCTTCCTGCCGATGGGACCGCTGGCGCACTACTTCAAATTGCAGGCGCTGCCGTCAATGTACTTCGTGTTCCTGCCGGTGATCCTGCTGGCGTACATGGCACTGACTCAGGCCGTGAAAGGCTTCTACATCCGCCGGTTCGGCTGGCAGTAACAGGCAAGTTTCCCCCCTTGTGGGAGCAAGGGGGCGGTTTCAAGGAGTTCGACATGCAAGCCATCAACAATCTCAACCTCACCTCCTTGCTCGACACCCTGGTCAGCCTCAGCGCGGCCTTCATCCTCGGCGGCCTGATCGGCTTCGAACGCCAGTACCGGCAACGCACGGCGGGTTTGCGCACCAACGTGCTGGTGGCGGTCGGTGCGGCGATTTTCGTCGACATGGCCAACCGTCTGGCCGGTGCCGAAGGTGCGGTGCGGGTGGTCGCCTACGTGGTGTCCGGTATCGGCTTTCTCGGTGCCGGGGTGATCATGCGCGAAGAGGGCAACGTGCGCGGCCTCAACACCGCCGCCACACTCTGGACCTCGGCAGCGGTCGGCGCCTGTGCCGGCGCCGACCTGCTGGCCGAAGCGGTGCTGGGCACCTTGTTCGTGCTCGCCGCCAACACCTTGCTGCGGCCGATCGTCAACAATATCAACCGTCAGCCGCTCGATGTGGTCTCGGCGGAAGTCACCAACATCGTTTACGTCATCGCCCGGCGTTCGCAGCAGAAAGCCGTGTTTGCGCTGCTTGAAGCCGAGCTGGAACGCAGCAATTACCCGGCCAGTGATGTCGATGTGCACGCTTTCGGAGCCGATGAAATCGAGATCGAAGCCACTCTGGCGACGACTTCGGTGGACGGTGATGAACTGGATGCGCTGGTAGCGCGAATCTCGACCTCGGCGCTGGTGGTGCAGGCGTTCTGGAGTCCGAGTACCACGGAGTAACTTTTTTGTCCGGATGAGTGACATCTTTTTTCGGAAAAGTCCTACAGAGCATGCCTCGGCGCTTGGGTAGTCTTGCCGCCACTTGAAGCGACTACCCGGACTTTCACGTTGACCGACAAAACCCTGCGCATCCTGATCGCCGACTTGCAGCACTTTCACCGGATGAAGATCGAGCGCCTGTTCAACGGGCTCGATTACTACCGCATTGCCCCGGTGCAAAACCTTGCCGAACTGCTGACGCTGGTCGATTACGGCTGTGAGCCATTCGATGTCCTGGTGATCAATGCCGAACTGGCGGGCGGGATAGCGGATCTTCGTGGTTTCCTGTTTGATCATCCGCAAGTCCGGCGGGCGCTGGTCTACGGTGAACCGGCGGACGCCTCAGGGGTTCCCGATCACTTTGGCGCAAAGATCATCACCAGTCCTGCGCCTCTGCCTTCAATCCGCGCGATCGAGCAGCTGATGACCTCGGTTGAGGCTTCGTTTGGGCCCTCATCGGGTGCTCAATCACAGATCGCTCTATCGAACAACTGTCAGATCTGACAGGTGATCCAGCGTTCACACCGTGCAACAGTTGTAGCGCGGCTACCAATAGTCCCGTTCATGCAAGATCGGCGGCGTCATGGCATGTATTCGCCTCGGGAGTGGTCATGGGTTCAGCATTGATCGTCGATGATCATCCGGTGGTGGTGGGTGCCCTTCGCCTGGTTCTGGAGTCGGCGGGTTACCAACCGATTCATGTGACTACTAGCGGTGTCGATGTGGTGCCAATGCTCCGGGAGCACGCGCCGGAACTGGTCGTGCTCGACCTGAAGCTCAACGGATTCGGTGGTCTGGAGGTGTTGGCGCGCATCAGGGCCGTCGGGCTGGTCTGCAAGGTGGTGATTTTCACCTCGGCCGATCCTGAACACTATCTGATGCGCTGCCGACGTGCGGGGGCGATGGCTTTTGTCGCCAAGTCCGCCTCGATGCAGCATTTGCAAAATGCAATCAAGGCCGTGCGGTCGGGTTATACCTACTTCCCCGAAATGCCTGCGGTCAATACCGGGCAAACCGAAGCGCATCGCGATGAGCGAGAGCTGATCGCACTTCTGTCCACCCGTGAAATGGAGATCATGCTGAAGCTGGCCAGAGGCGAGTCCAACAAGCACATTGCTCTGGCGATGAACCTCAGTCACAAAACCATCAGTACCTACAAGACCCGCTTGATGCAGAAACTCGGAGTGACCTCGCTGGTGGTCTTGCGAGAGTTCGTCAAACGCAACGGCCTGTTTTGATCGGTTGCCCCATGATAGGTCGTCTGCGGGTTGTGCTTCTGTCGATACTGTTGCTTGCAAGCGCAGTGCACGCCTCCGAGGCGCAAAGGCTGGAAATCGTCTCCCGCACCCGTCTGGAGGGGGTGCAGATTCGTCTGGATGAGCAGGACAGACAGTGGCTGAGCGCGCACCGGGTATTGCGCATCGGTGCCTCCTGGCCGGATTACCCGCCCTTTGAACTGACCCGCAAACGCCATGAACTGGAAGGTCTCACGGCCGATTACGCCGACGCGATCGCCCAGATACTTAACATTGCCGTCGAGGTCTGGTGCTATCCCGACCGCGAAAGCGCCATGGCCGCGCTCAAGGCCGGGGATCTTGACCTGCTGGGCACGTCGAACAACTTCGAAATCGCCGATCCCCAACTGATGCTGTCGCGCGCCTATGCCGAGGATCAGCCGATGTGGCTGACCCGGCTCAATGAGGCGTTGCCGAGTGATCTCAACGGCAAACGCATCGCCATGGTGGACGACTATCTGCCCGCTTCGACCATCGAAGAGGCTTACCCGCAAGCTTCCCTGCAGCGCTATCGATCGATCCTCGATGCCCTCGGCGCCGTCGCGTTTGGCCGGGATGATCTGTACCTCGGCGATTTCATCAGCGCCAGCTACCTGATCAACACCCATTTTCAAAACGACCTGCAACTGGCCGGGCCCTCGGGCCTGGACGCCAACCCCTTCGGTTTTGCCCTGACCCGCAGCAACAACCGCTTGAAACGTCTGGTCGACAAAGCCCTGCTGGCGATTCCCATGGAGCAGCGGCTGGCGATGGAGCTGCGCTGGAGTGCCGGGCGCGCCGACAGGGCGGCGCAGTCGCGGGTAAGCCTGAGCGACAGCGAGCAACAATGGCTGGATCAGCATCCGGTAGTGCGGGTCGGTGCTGTCGATGACTTTGCGCCACTCGCGTTCTTTGACGCCGACGGTCGCTTCAGTGGGCTGGCGGCCCAACTGCTCAACCTGATCAGTCAGCGCAGCGGGCTGACGTTCGAGGTGGTGCGCGGTCAGTCTCTTGATCGTCAGGTCGAACAACTCAGAAGCGGAAAACTGGACCTGTTGTCTGTGATGACACTGAGCCGCGAGCGCGAAACAGAAATGCTGTTCACCCGGTCGTACGTCAACAGCCCCTTTGTGCTGATTGCCGATTCGAAGGCGCAGGGGCCGCGTAGCCTGGACGACATGACGGGCAAGCGTGTGGCGCTTTATCGCGGCGATCCGTTGCGTGATTACCTGCTGGAACATGTGCCGCAGATCAACCTGATCGAGTTGCCGAGCCCGGCCGATGGCACACGGGCGCTGCTCGATGGTCGGGCTGATGCGACATTGAGTTCGTTGCTGGTAGCGCGTTACCAGATCGATCACCAGTACCGCGATCGCTTGCGGATTGTCTCCACGCTGGGCGATCAACCGGCCCGGGTTGCCATGGCCACGGCGCTCGACTCGCCTCAGTTGCAATCGATTCTGAACAAGGCACTGCTGAGCATCGCGCCGCAGGAAATCGACGGCCTGGTCGCACGCTGGAGTCGTAACGTGGTGCTGCAAGACAGCTATTGGCAGCGTCATCGCGAGCAAATATTGCGCGGGTTTGCCGTTGCTGCCGGGTTGCTGTTGCTGGCATTGGGCTGGATCGGTTTTCAGCGTCGGCAGATCCGCCAGCGTCAGCAATGGCTCAGTCAGTTGCAGGAGGCCAAGGAGGCGGCCGACGAAGCCAATCGTGCCAAAAGTACGTTTCTGGCGACCATGAGTCATGAAATCCGCACACCGATGAATGCCCTGACCGGCATGCTCGAACTGGCGCTCAAACGTGCCGATGAAGGCGTGACCGATCGCCAGGCTATCGAAGTCGCGTCCACTGCCGGGCAGCAATTGCTGGCATTGATCGGCGACATTCTCGACATCGCACGCATCGAGTCCGGGCATTTGTCACTGGCCCCCGAGCGCGCCAATCTGCGCGAAGTGGTCGTGTCGGTGTGTCGGATTTTCGAGGGTCTGGCCCGGCAGAAACAATTGTTGTGGCATGTCGAACTGGATGAGCTCAGCAACGTCGAGGTGATGCTCGATCCCCTGCGTTTCAAGCAAGTGCTGTCGAACCTGTTGAGCAATGCCATCAAATTCACCGACAACGGCGAGGTGAGCCTGCGCTTGCGTGTGTTTGCAGAACGGGACGGGCTGATTGAAGTGGGCGTGATCATTGAAGACAGTGGGCGGGGGATCAGCATTGAGGATCAGCAGCGACTGTTCAATCCGTTTGTACAGGTCGGCGATCATCAGTCCGTGGCGCATGGCGGTTCAGGTCTGGGGTTGGTGATCAGTCGCAACCTGTGCCGGATGATGGGCGGTGATTTATGGATGAGCAGCGAGTTGAACCGCGGCACTCAGCTCATGCTGCGCCTGGAGCTGCCTGTGCTGGCGCCACTCGGGCAAGAAGCTGCACCGCCGCCAGTGGCGACGACGGTGAAGTCGCTGAACGTGCTGGTCGTGGATGACCATCCGGTGAATCGCCTGTTGTTGTGTCGGCAGTTGAGTGAACTGGGGCATCGCGCCGTCGACTCCGATGGCGGTGAAGAGGGGCTGGTGCTGTGGCGCAGGCAATCCTTCGATGCGCTGATCACCGATATCAACATGCACGGGCTCAACGGTTACGAGCTGGCGCGAGCAGTGCGCCAGGAAGAAGCCGCGACGGGCAGGGCGCCCTGCCTGATCCTCGGCTTTACCGCCAATGCACAGATGGAAGAAAAGCAGCGATGCCGGGCGGCCGGGATGGACGATTGCCTGTTCAAACCGGTGCTGCTGCACGAATTGAACCAGGCCCTGATGGCCGCCGTACCGGAGGGCGCGCAGGCCGCCAGCGTGGACGATTCGGCAGTGGCCGAGTTCGACCTGAGTGCGCTGTTGCAACTGGCAGGCGCCGACAATCCGCTGATCGAACAGTTGCGTGGGGAAGTGCTGAGCAGCTTGCGCATCGACCTGCAGCGTCTGGACGAATCAGGCCGACACGGTGATCGCGCGGGATTGCGGGATCTGGCGCATCACGTCACGGGCGGGGCACACATGATCGGTGCCGAGCGCGTGATCTCGGCGTGTCGAGGACTTGAGCAAGCCTGCCATGACGATCAACCCGACGCGGCATTGACGGCCGCCATCGATTTGCTGCGCGTGGCCATGCAAGACCTCGCGCAGCAGCTTCAGGCCTGACCGGTCAGTCCCACTGCGGCGCGATGCCCGTGGGGCTGGTCAGGCGATGGCTGCGATCCAGTGTGGCGATCAGCGCCATGTCGGCGTCGCTCAGGGTCAACGCCGTGGCGCCCAGGTTGCCTTGCAGGTTGGTGCGTTTGGTCGACGACGGAATCACCGCGTATCCCGACTGCATCGCCCACGCCAGGGTGACCTGAGCCGGAGTGGCTTGCAGGCGCTCGGCGATCTGTACGATCAGCGGATCCTTCAGCACTTCACCATAGGCCAGGGTCATGTACGACGTGATCTGAATGCCCTGACTCCGGGCGAATTCCACGACCTTGCGGTTTTGCAGGTACGGGTGCAGTTCGATCTGGTTGGTGGCGATGTTCTGCGCACCGACCGCAGCAATTGCCTGTTTCATCAGGTCGATGGTGAAGTTGGACACGCCGATCTGCCGGGTCAGACCCAGGCGCTTTGCTTCCAGCAGGGCGCCCATGAATTCCTCGACCGATACCTGATCTTCCGGCGACGGCCAGTGGATCAGCGTCAGGTCGAGGTAGTCGGTCTGCAACTTTTGCAGGCTCTCCTTGAGGCTTTCAATCAGGCGGTCTTTGGCGAAGTTGGCGATCCAGATCTTGCTGGTAATGAACAGTTCGTCGCGGGCGATGTCGCTGGCAGCGATGGCCTCGCCCACGTCGGCTTCGTTTTCGTAGATCTGTGCGGTGTCGATGACCCGGTAACCGAGCTCAAGGGCAGTGCTCACCGAATCGATGACCACCTGACCTTGCAGACGAAACGTACCAAGACCGAAAGCGGGAACAGACATGCAGGACTCCAGGGTTGCAGTGGGAATGAGCAGGAGTATCCGCGTCTGATTCCTTGGGAAAAACCGCTGTCGGCACAAAGTACTGTTGACTGAAAGTCACGAATCACCACGCTTGCTCATCGTTCCATTAATAGAACGATGAGGACGGTTTTGTCCGACTAGTGCTAAATACGTAGCGAATTTATGATCGGCCCCACGATCAACCTGATGACGGAGTCCACCATGAAAAACCTTATCGGTATCTACACCAGCCCTCGCGGCCACTGGGTCGGCGATGGGTTCCCGGTGCGTACCCTGTTTTCCTACGACAACCTGGGCAAGCACATCAGCCCGTTCCTGCTGCTGGATCACGCCGGGCCTGCGCAATTCACCCCGACCACCGAACGTCGGGGCGTGGGCCAGCATCCGCACCGTGGCTTCGAGACCGTCACCATCGTGTACGAAGGCGAAGTGCAGCACCGCGACTCCACCGGCAGTGGCGGCACCATCGGCCCGGGTGATGTGCAGTGGATGACCGCGGCTTCGGGAATCCTGCATGAAGAATTCCATTCGGAAAACTTCGCCAGAACCGGCGGCAACCTGGAAATGGTGCAGCTGTGGGTGAATCTGCCAGCCAAGGACAAAATGGCCGCGCCGGGTTACCAGACCATTCTGGACAGTGATATCCCGCAAATCGCGCTCAAGGACGGCGCCGGCAGCCTGCGCCTGATCGCCGGCGAGTTCGACGGTCAGAAGGGCCCGTCCCGCACGTTCACGCCTATCGATGTGTGGGATCTGCGACTGAACACCGGCAAGTTGCTCTCGCTGGATCTGCACGAAGGCCGTAACACGGCGTTGGTGGTGTTGAAGGGGTCGGTCCGGATCAACGGTGTGGAGTCGATGCGCGAAGGGCAACTGGCGCTGTTCGAACGGGATGGCAAGCGAATCACCCTCGAAGCCAGCCAGGACGCGGTGGTGCTGCTGCTCAGTGGCGAGCCGATTGACGAGCCGATCGTCGGCCACGGCCCGTTCGTGATGAACACCGAGCAGGAAATCCACCAGGCCTTCGCCGACTTCCAGTCCGGCCGCTTCGGCCAGATGCACGGCTGAAAATCCCGGCAGGCGCCACGCGCGCCTGCCGGTTTTTTTTGCGCGTGCGCAGTGGCGCTCATCCCGCCAATTCAATTACTCCTACACTGAGCCCAATCTGTGCGATCTTCTCGCGATTGGCCCCTGTCGGAGTTGTTTGATGCTGTCTCTGCTCACCGATCATCCGTTGTTTTGCGCCTTGATCCTGATCCTGATCGATCTCGGTCTGTGGCGTCTGATCAGCTCCCACGGCAGTGCGTGGAAACTGTTGGTACGGGTGCTGATCTTTGCTCTATTCAGCTTTCTGCTGTTCAACGAAGGGCTCAACCCGATGGAGCCTGCGCCGTGGGCCGACAACGTGCCGTTACACCTGGCGGCGACCGGGTTGCAGATCGGCTGGTGGCTGTTCGGCGCGCGCACCCTGACAGTGTTGATCGGCGCGGTGATGATGCAGCGGGTCGGGCACACCGGGCGGCTGTTGCAGGATCTGCTGGGTGCGGTGATCTTCCTGATTGCGATCATCGCGGCGCTGGCCTACGTGCTGGACCTGCCGGTCAAAGGCGTACTGGCGACGTCCGGGGCGTTGGCGATCATCGTCGGTCTGGCGTTGCAGAGCACCTTGAGCGACGTGTTTTCCGGGATCGTGCTCAACACCACCAAGCCTTATCAACTGGATGACTGGATTTCCATCGACGGTACGGAAGGGCGGGTCACCGACATCGACTGGCGCGCCACGCGCCTGCAAACCAGTCAGGGCAGCATGGCGGTGATTCCCAACTCGCTGGCGGCCAAGGCCAAGATCATCAACTTCAGCCGGCCGAGCAATATGTTCGGGGTTGCCGTCAGCGTGCAGGTCAGCCCCCATGCGCGGCCCAGCTCGGTGATCGATGCCCTGGAACGGGCGATGCAGGGCTGTCGCCAATTGCTGGAGAGCCCCGCGCCGAGTGTCGCGCTGAAGAGCTCCAGCAGTGCCGGCACCGAATATGAAATCAGCGGGTTTGTCGCCTCGATGAGCGAAAAACGTATGGTGCGCAATCAGCTGTTTGATCTGGCGTACCGGCACCTGCAGGCGTCCGGGGTCAATCTGCTGTCGAGCGTTGAGCCGGGCGTGTCGAGCAATCTCTCGCGGCCACGGGCGTTGCTCGACAGCTCGCCGATTTTCTCTACGCTTCGTCAGGAAGAGAAAGAAACCTTCAGCCAGAACATGACCCTGCAAACTTTCCGTGCCGGCGAGGTGATTCTTGCGGGCGGCGAGGTCAGTGATCACCTGTTCATCATCGAATCCGGTGTGGTCTCGGTGACGCTCAAACGCCACGGCACGCCGTTCGAGTCCGGACGGATGGGACCGGGCGAAGTGATCGGCGAAGCGGGAATACTGTCCGATACGTCATTGCCGGCCGACTTCTCCGCCAAGACCTTCTGTGCGCTGTATCGCATCGAGAAGTCTTATCTCAAACCTTGTCTGGACGCCCGTCACGACATCAACGACGCGATGAAGGCGCTGCTCGATTTCCGCCTGCACAAGGCGCAATCACTAACGGAAGAAACACCGGTGACAGTGCCGAAAAAAGGTTTCCTGCAATGGTTGCGCAACCGCGTGTAAACGGAGGATCCAACGCAACCGTCGCGGTGCGCCTGGTGTCACAGTTTTTATCGGTCAATGGCAGGAACCCGGACGATGAAAAAAATGCGCATTGCCACGTTCAACGTCAACGGCCTGCGGGCCCGTCTGCCGAATCTGCTGGAGTGGCTGAGGCGCGAGCAGCCGGACATCGTCTGTTTGCAGGAACTGAAACTGGTGGACAGCGCGTTTCCTGCCGCCGATCTGGAGGCCGGCGGTTACGGCGCCATCTGGCACGGTCAGGCGTCATGGAACGGCGTGGCAATTCTTGCCCGCGATGCGCAACCGCTGGAGAGCCGGCGCGGTCTGCCCGGCGATCCTGACGATAAACACAGTCGCTATCTCGAAGCGGCGGTGCACGGGGTGTTGGTGGGGTGCCTGTACCTGCCCAATGGCAATCCGCAACCGGGGCCGAAGTTCGACTACAAACTGGCCTGGTTCGAGCGCCTGATCAATTACGCCCGGGATCTGCAAAGCAGCGATCACCCGGTGGTGCTGGCCGGCGATTACAACGTGGTGCCCACGGATCTGGATATCTACAACACTCGATCCTGGCTCAAGGATGCGTTGTTGCAACCGCAAAGCCGCGAGTGCTACCAGCGATTGCTGGATCAGGGCTGGACGGATTCGTTGCGGCATCTTTATCCCGAAGATCGGCTGTATACCTTCTGGGATTATTTCCGCCAGCACTGGCAGAAGAACTCCGGGCTGCGGATCGACCATCTGCTGCTCAATCCCAAGCTGAGCCCTTATCTGCATGAGGCCGGTGTGGATGCCTGGGTGCGCAACGAACCGCATGCCAGCGACCACGCGCCGACGTGGATTCGCATCGACTCCCGTAAACGACGCTAAAAAGGTGATTGGTTAATTCAATTGTCGATTCGATGCCCGGATCCCGTATACATGGCGACCATCGGCGGAACGATCCGCGCCCATGCAAAAGGACCCGGCAATGAGCGAGCCACGCCTGACGAATCTGAAACAGTATCTGCAACGCCTGGGATTCGATGCGCCTCCGGCACCGACCCTTGAAACCCTGCGCCTGTTGCAATTGCGCCATACCGGCGCCTTTCCTTTCGAAAACCTGTCGACGCTAAGCGGCGAACCCGTTCTGATCGATCTGCCCTCCATCGAACGCAAGGTCTTTAACGACGCCCGTGGCGGCTACTGCTACGAGCTGAACAATCTGTTTCTGGCGCTGTTGCTGGAACTGGGGTTCGAGGCGCGGGGCATCAGTGGACGTGTGGTCATTAATCGGCCCGAAGGCAGCTGGACGGAGCGCACCCATCGCTTGAGTCTGGTGACCCTCGACGGCGTGCGCTACATCACCGATGTCGGCTTCGGCGGCATGGTGCCGACCGCACCGCTGGTGCTCGATACCGACGCCGAGCAATCCACGCCGCACGAACCGTATCGCATCGAAGTGCAGGCCGATGGCTACATGCTGCGGGCCAGGGTCGCTGGCGAATGGCGGCCAATGTACCTGTTTGACCTGCAACGCCAGGAAGACATCGATTACACCCTCGGCAACTGGTACGTCTCGACTCACCCGGACTCGCCATTCGCCCAGCGCCTGATGGTCGCGCGGACCGGCGACGGCTGGCGACGTACGCTGAACAACGGCAGTTTCGCGATCCACCGCATGGGCGCCGAGAGCGAGCGGCGTGAAGTGACGGATGTCGATGAACTGATCGAATTGCTGGAACGGGAGTTCGGCCTGCGCTTGCCGCACCAGCCCGGTGCGCGTCTGGCGCTGGCGCGCCTGATTCAGCCGGTTTGATGCCTAAGGTTTTGCCTCCGGCTCCAGCGCCCGCCGGATCTCGTTCACCGCTGCCGACAGTTTTTTCTCGAGGCTCTTGAGGTCGGTGGCGCTGAATTGCCCGATTGAATGTTCGAGTTCCTCAGTGGCGCCACGGCTGTCGAGCAACGCGCGGCGCAGGGTGTTGTTGATTACCGTCTGATAGCCGTAGCCCTCGCTTTCAGCGACCTCGCGCGCGGCTTCGATCACTGCGTCATCGAGCATGATGGTGATGCGGGTCTTGCCCTTGGTGGGCGCGATGGCGCCGCGTTTACCTTGGCTGAAATCGTACTCATCCTTCATTGATCACCTCTGCGCAAAGTTGCCCTCGCTCGCTGGGCTCGAATGCGTTGGCAGCATTCTTGCTTTTATCGAACTGAATCTTGAATGACTTCACTATGCATACTTTATATGTATAAAAAAGGGTGCGGCCGCGCCGTCGGTCGCCATGAACACTTCAGCCTGGGCGGATAAAACGTGGACTCGAATGAGGATGTGTTGCCGGATTTGTGGGGGATGAAAGCAGCGGGATAGAAGGTTGGGTGGCTAGCTAACCATTATGTGATTGATAAGTTGTATACAAGTCTATGGACATTTGTCCTGACTCTTGCATACAGTGTGCGCATAACAAAAACCAGGGAACTCCCCCACCATGAAAACGCCCCATGTTTCACACCAACGGCCCGAGGACGAGAATCTCGGGGTCGGCGCGAATATGGCTTACGGCCTGCAACACGTTCTGACCATGTATGGCGGTATCGTCGCGGTGCCATTGATCATCGGTCAGGCCGCCGGGCTTTCGCCTGCGGACATTGGTCTGTTGATTGCTGCTTCATTGTTTGCGGGGGGGCTGGCCACGTTGCTGCAAACCCTGGGTTTACCGTTTTTCGGATGTCAGTTGCCGCTGGTGCAGGGCGTGTCGTTCTCCGGCGTTGCCACTATGGTGGCGATTGTCAGCAGTGGCGGGGAGGGCGGCTTCCAGTCGGTGCTTGGCGCGGTGATTGCGGCGTCGCTGATTGGCTTGCTGATCACGCCAGTGTTTTCACGAATCACCAAGTTTTTCCCGCCGCTGGTCACGGGCATCGTGATCACCACCATCGGTCTGACGCTGATGCCGGTGGCTGCACGTTGGGCCATGGGCGGCAACAGTCACGCGCCTGACTTCGGCAGCATGCAGAACATCGG
Source organism: Pseudomonas sp. 1 (assembly GCF_056626735.1). Classification (NCBI taxonomy): domain Bacteria; kingdom Pseudomonadati; phylum Pseudomonadota; class Gammaproteobacteria; order Pseudomonadales; family Pseudomonadaceae; genus Pseudomonas; species Pseudomonas sp. 1. The sequence goes on from NZ_JBWXMQ010000011.1 coordinate 170,768, forward strand.
TCTGGCGGCGGTCACGCTGGTGCTGGTGTTGCTGCTGAGCAAAGTCGGCAGCTCCACTATCTCGCGTCTGTCGATCCTGTTGGCCATGGTGATCGGCACGGTGCTGGCGGTGTTCCTCGGCATGGCGGACTTCTCCAACGTCACCCAGGGCCCGATGTTCGGCTTCCCGACACCTTTCCATTTCGGCATGCCGACCTTCCACTTCGCTGCAATCCTGTCGATGTGCATTGTGGTCATGGTGACTCTGGTGGAAACCTCGGCAGACATCCTGGCAGTCGGTGAAATCATCGGCACCAAGGTCGACTCCAAGCGTCTGGGCAACGGCCTGCGGGCGGACATGCTGTCGAGCATGTTTGCGCCGATCTTCGGCTCGTTCACCCAGAGCGCCTTCGCCCAGAACGTCGGGCTGGTGGCGGTGACCGGGATCAAGAGCCGTTATGTGGTGGCCACCGGCGGTATCTTCCTGGTGATCCTCGGCCTGCTGCCGTTCATGGGCCGGGTCATCGCAGCGGTGCCGACCTCGGTACTCGGTGGTGCCGGTATCGTGCTGTTCGGCACCGTGGCGGCGAGCGGTATCCGCACGCTGTCCAAGGTCGATTATCGCAACAACGTCAACCTGATCATCGTCGCCACCTCGATCGGCTTCGGCATGATCCCGATTGCCGCACCGAACTTCTATGATCACTTCCCGAGCTGGTTCGCGACCATTTTTCATTCGGGCATCAGCTCGTCGGCGATCATGGCGATTCTGCTGAACCTGGCGTTCAATCACTTCACGGCGGGCAACTCGGATCAGCAGTCGGTGTTTGCGGCGGCAGAAGAGCGGACCCTGCGTTATCGCGATCTGGCAGCGCTGCGTGAAGGCGACTACTTCAGCGACGGCAAGCTGCATGACTGCGATGGCAATGAAGTGCCGGTGATCGATCCGGATTCGGATCACGTTCATGGCGCGCCAAAGGTACACGCCAAGAGCAGCGAGCACGTCTGACCGCTGTTGCTGAATAGAAAAGGGCCGATCAGTTGCGAAACTGATCGGCCCTTTTTATGGCGCCGACTTTTTCAATGCCCACAAAAAAGCCCCTGAATCTTTCGATTCAGGGGCTCTGTATTTGGCTCCACAACCTGGACTCGAACCAGGGACCCAGTGATTAACAGTCACTTGCTCTACCAACTGAGCTATTGCGGAATTGGTGCGTATGTTACTGATTTAAAAAGACTAGTCAAGCATTGGCGTGATTTTTTTACCGAACGGCTTTCAGCCACCGAAGGTAAAGGTCCCCATCAGCAGTTTTGCGTACAACGCCGTGGCCGCCAGTTGCACGAGCCACAAGGCCAGTCCGCCGAGAAACACCCCGGCCGCCACTTGCAGCACCAGGCTCTTTTCGCGTTTGCCCGAGGTGCGGGGTGGATAGTAGTCCAGCTCATCGCGGTCGGCGCGCAGGTCATCGTTTTTCATGTCGGCTCTCTGAAATATCGTCTTTGTGCAGTCTAGAGGGTGTAGCGGCATTTCTTCAGACAAATAAAAAACGGGAAGCCCGAAGGCTTCCCGTTTTCAGTGCGGCGCCGGATCAGATGACCTGAACGATGGCGTCTGTCACGGCTTCGATGTTGCTCTGGTTCAGCGCGGCCACGCAGATGCGGCCGGTGTCCAGGGCGTAGATGCCGAACTCGTTGCGCAGGCGGTGAACCTGTTCGGTGGTCAGGCCGGAGTAGGAGAACATGCCGCGCTGACGACCGACGAAGCTGAAGTCACGCTGCGGGGCTTTCTTCGCCAGCAGAGCAACCATCTGCTCGCGCATGCCGCGAATGCGCAGACGCATCTCGGCCAGTTCGGCTTCCCACTGGGCGCGCAGTTCCGGGCTGTTCAGCACGGCGGCGACCACGCTTGCACCGTGGGTCGGCGGGTTGGAGTAGTTGGTGCGGATCACGCGTTTGACTTGCGACAGGACGCGGGCGCTTTCCTCTTTCGATTCGCTGACGATCGACAGCGCACCGACGCGCTCGCCGTACAGCGAGAACGACTTGGAGAACGAACTCGACACGAAGAAGGTCAGGCCGGATTCGGCGAACAGGCGCACGGCAGCGGCGTCTTCGGCAATGCCGTCACCGAAACCCTGGTAAGCCATGTCGAGGAACGGCACGTGACCTTTGGCCTTGACCGCTTCCAGCACGTTGTTCCAGTCCGAAGGGCTCAGGTCGACGCCGGTCGGGTTGTGGCAGCAGGCGTGCAGCACGATGATCGAGCCGTTCGGCAGGGCGTTGAGGTCTTCCAGCAGGCCGGTACGGTTCACATCGTGGGTGGCGGCGTCGTAGTAGCGGTAGTTCTGCACCGGGAAACCGGCGGTTTCGAACAGCGCGCGGTGGTTTTCCCAGCTCGGATCGCTGATCGCTACAACGGCATTCGGCAGCAGTTGCTTGAGGAAGTCGGCACCGATTTTCAGTGCGCCGGTCCCGCCGACGGCCTGAGTGGTGACAACGCGACCAGCTGCCAGCAGTGGCGAATCATTGCCGAACAGCAGCTTTTGCACGGCCTGATCGTAAGCGGCGATGCCGTCGATTGGCAGGTAGCCGCGCGAGGCGTGCTGAGCGGCGCGAATGGTTTCGGCTTCGATGACGGCGCGCAGGAGTGGAATTCGCCCCTCTTCGTTGCAGTACACACCCACCCCGAGATTGACCTTATTGGTCCGGGTATCGGCGTTGAATGCTTCGTTGAGGCCCAGGATTGGATCGCGGGGTGCCATTTCGACAGCGGAGAACAGGCTCATTTTTACGGCAGCTCTAATGGAGAGTGGAGGGACGTGTGGCGCTCCAGCCGAATGCACTAGAGCGGTGCACAAACGGGGAGCTAGTATAGAGGCCATCATCGATCAATGGCGACAGGCGAATCGGCTTTTAAGGTAAGTTTTTCCGATTATTTCTCGACCGTTAGTCGAATGGATTTGTCAGAAGCTTTACCGGATGTAGGACGTTTGCCTTGAAAGGCGAGGCAATCGGCTCCACATTCAGCACAATCTTCGTTTTTCCTTGCGCGACATCGGTCGTTTGCGGTCTTTCTCGTGGGCCTGCGCTTTGTCGTCGGCGTCGCGACTCCAGAGGTGTTTATGTCTGAATTCCAGCTCGTCACCCGTTTCGACCCCGCCGGCGATCAACCCGAAGCCATTCGCCAGATGGTCGAAGGCATCGAAGCCGGGCTGGCGCACCAGACGCTGCTCGGGGTGACCGGGTCGGGCAAGACCTTCAGCATCGCCAACGTGATCGCCCAGGTGCAGCGTCCGACCCTGGTGCTGGCGCCGAACAAGACCCTGGCTGCGCAGTTGTACGGCGAGTTCAAGTCGTTCTTCCCGAACAACGCCGTCGAGTACTTCGTTTCCTACTACGACTACTACCAGCCCGAAGCCTATGTGCCGTCGTCCGACACCTTCATCGAGAAGGATGCGTCGATCAACGACCACATCGAGCAGATGCGGCTGTCGGCGACCAAGGCCTTGCTTGAGCGCAAGGACGCGATCATCGTCACCACGGTGTCGTGCATCTACGGTCTGGGCAGCCCGGAAACCTATTTGAAAATGGTCTTGCACGTCGATCGCGGCGACAAGCTCGATCAGCGTGCGCTGGTTCGGCGCCTGGCCGACCTGCAATACACCCGCAACGACATGGATTTCGCCCGGGCGACGTTTCGGGTACGCGGCGACGTGATCGACATTTATCCGGCCGAATCCGACCTCGAAGCGATCCGGATCGAGCTGTTCGATGACGAAGTAGAAAGTATTTCCGCGTTCGACCCGCTGACCGGTGAGGTCATCCGCAAGCTGCCGCGCTTCACCTTTTACCCGAAGAGCCACTACGTGACGCCCCGGGAAACCTTGCTCGACGCCATCGAGGGGATCAAGGTCGAGTTGCAGGAGCGCCTGGAATACCTGCGCAACAACAACAAACTGGTGGAAGCCCAGCGGCTGGAGCAGCGCACCCGGTTCGACCTGGAGATGATCCTCGAACTCGGCTACTGCAACGGCATCGAGAACTACTCGCGCTATCTGTCGGGCCGTCCGGCTGGCGCGCCGCCGCCGACCCTCTACGATTACCTGCCGGCCGACGCGTTGCTGGTGATCGACGAGTCCCATGTCAGCGTGCCGCAGGTCGGCGCGATGTATAAGGGCGACCGTTCACGTAAGGAAACACTGGTGGAATACGGTTTCCGCCTGCCATCGGCGCTGGATAACCGGCCGATGCGTTTCGACGAGTGGGAAGGGGTGAGCCCGCAGACGATCTTCGTTTCGGCCACGCCCGGCAACTACGAAGCCGAGCACGCCGGTCGGGTGATCGAGCAAGTGGTGCGACCGACCGGTCTGGTCGATCCGCAGGTTGAAGTACGCCCGGCGCTGACTCAGGTCGACGATCTTTTATCGGAAATCACCAAGCGGGTGGCGTTGGAGGAGCGGGTGCTGGTCACCACGCTGACCAAGCGTATGGCCGAAGACCTGACCGATTACCTGGCCGACCACGGCATTCGTGTGCGTTATCTGCACTCCGATATCGACACCGTCGAACGGGTCGAAATCATCCGCGACCTGCGTCTCGGCACGTTCGATGTGCTGGTGGGGATCAACCTGCTGCGTGAAGGCCTGGACATGCCGGAAGTGTCACTGGTGGCGATTCTCGACGCGGACAAGGAAGGTTTCCTGCGTTCCGAGCGCTCGCTGATTCAGACCATCGGCCGGGCGGCGCGTAACCTCAATGGCCGGGCGATTCTCTACGCGGATCGCATGACTGGTTCGATGGAGCGCGCCATCGGCGAAACCGAGCGCCGTCGCGACAAGCAGATCGCCTTCAACCTGGCCAATGGCATCACGCCCAAGGGTGTGTTCAAGGACGTCGCCGACATCATGGAAGGCGCCACCGTGCCCGGTTCGCGCAGCAAGAAGCGCAAGGGCATGGCCAAGGCCGCCGAAGAGAGCGCCAAGTACGAAGCCGAACTGCGCTCGCCGAGCGAGATCACCAAGCGCATCCGCCAACTTGAAGAGAAGATGTACCAGTTGGCCCGCGACCTGGAGTTCGAAGCGGCGGCGCAGATGCGCGACGAAATTGCAAAGTTGCGTGAGCGGCTGTTGGCCGTTTAACGGATCGTTCCCACGCTTTGCGTGGGAATGCGGTCCTGGACGCTCTGCGTCCGCTCAAGGTTAATGTGCCTCGCCGGCCTTCAGTCCGGCGGGTAGTTTCTTGGTGAGCAAGATCGCCAACATGCTGATCCCCAACGCAATCCCGACAAAATGAAACGCATCGTTGTAGGCCATGATCAGCGCCTGCTGATGAACGATCTCGCTTAATTTGCCCAGCGCCGCCGTGTCACTGCCGAACCGATCGGTCATCGACGCCAGGCGTTCGGCCACCTGCGGATTGGTCGGCACCACCGCTTCACGCAAGTAATCGAAGTAAGTCTTGGTGCGCGCGTCCAGCAACGTCGCAAGCAGGGCGATGCCGATGGCGCCGCCGAGGTTGCGCAAAATGTTGAACAGACTTGACGCCGAGCCCGCGTCCTGCGGCAGGATGTAAGCCGTGGCGATCAGCGAAATGGTCACCATGATCAGTGGTTGACCGAGGGCGCGGATAATCTGGATCTGATTGAACTGCGGCCCGGCGAAATCCGGGTTTAGCACGCCAGATGAAAAACTCGCCAGCCCGAACAGGCCAAAACCGATCGTGCACAGCCATTTTGGCGAGACGAATTTCATCAGCTTCGGCACCAGCGGAATCAGAAACAGCTGCGGCACGCCCATCCACATGATCACCTCACCGATCTGCAGGGCGTTGTAGTTCTGGATCTGTGCCAGGTACAGCGGCAACAGATAGATCGAGCCGTACAGCCCGACGCCCATGCCGAGGCTGGAAATACTCGACAGACCGAAATTGCGGTTGCGCAGGATGCCCAGGTTGATCAGCGGATTGGGCTTGGAGATCTGCACGATCACGAAGGTGATCAGGCTCAGCAGGGCGATGCTGCCCAGCGTCACGATCAGATTCGATTCCAGCCAGTCCTTGCGATGGCCTTCCTCAAGGAAAACCTGCAAGCAACCGAGGCCGACGCCCAGCGTGAGAATGCCGGTGTAATCGGTGCTTTTCAGCAGTTCCCAGTGCGCTTCTTTCTTCTCCAGGCCGTACATCAGCCCGGCGATCATGATCAGTCCCGGCGGGATGTTGATATAGAAGATGTACTCCCAGCCCCAGTTTTCCGTGAGCCAGCCGCCGAGGGTCGGGCCGATGGACGGGGCGAAGGTGGCGGTCATGGCAAACATGGCCATGCCTTTGGCCCGGTGGTGTTCGGGGAGTTTGATCAGCGTCAGGGTGAACGCCAGCGGGATCAGCGCGCCGCCGGTGAAGCCTTGCATGGCGCGAAACACGATCATGCTTTCCAGGCTCCAGGCCATCGAGCACAGCAGCGACGAAATCAGAAAACCCAGCGAAACCCACACCGCCAGCCGCCGGGCCGACAGCAACTGCACCAGCCAGGCGGTCAGCGGAATCATGATGATTTCCGCCACCAGATAAGACGTCGAAATCCACGAGCCTTCTTCCAGCGTCGCCGACAGGGCGCCTTGAATGTCCTTGAGCGATGAGTTGGTGATCTGGATGTCGAGCACCGCCATGAAGGCGCCGAGCATCACGCTCATCACGGCGATCCAGTCCCGCCGGGTCGGTTCGCCGGCCGGGCGGATCAGTTGGTCACCGGCCATTGTCAGGGGCGTCTTTGATATTCACGGTTGCGGTGACCGACATGCCCGGACGGATTTTGCCGTGCAGCGGGTTATCGGCCTTGAAGGTCAACTTGACCGGAATCCGCTGCACGACCTTGGTGAAGTTGCCGGTAGCGTTGTCCGGCGGCAACAGGCTGAACTGCGCGCCGGAGGCCGCGAACAGGCTGTCCACCCGCGCTTCGATCGGCGTATCGCCGTAGGCATCGAAGATCAGCTCGGCCTTCTGTCCCGGTTGCATGTGGCCGATCTGGGTTTCCTTGAAGTTGGCCTGGACCCAGATGTCCTCGTCCGGAACGATCGACAAAAGATAGGCGCCGGCCTGCACAACTTGCCCATTGCGGGCGGCGCGCTGGCCGATCAGGCCGCTGATCGGTGCGTGGATTTCGCTGCGGGTCAGGTTCAGTTCGGCCTGGGCAAGGTCGGCGCGGGCGTTGGCGATCTGCGCGTCGAGGCGTTTGATTTCGGCGGTCAGTGCATTGACCTGCTGGCGCTGGCTCTGGGCATCGGCTTGCGCCTTGGCCACTTGCGAGCGGGCGATGTGGGCTTCGGCAGAAAGGGTGGTGACACGCTCCTCGGAAACGTAGCCGGGTTTGCGCAGGGTTTCTGCCCGCGACAAATCCACCTGCGAGCGGCCGAGTGTCGCCTGGGTGCTGGCCACCTGTGCGTCGCTGGCGGCGATCAGGCTGGCTTGCTGGGTCAGTTTGCTCTGGGCTTGCAGGCGCTCGGCCTCGCGGGTGGCGAGGGCGGCGTTGGCCCGATCGACGGCAAGGCGAAAGTCATTGCCTTCGAGACGGATCAGCAGTTGGCCTTTTTCCACGTGCTGATTGTCCTGCACCAGCACTTCGTCGATACGCGCGCTCAACTGGCTCGACACACGGGTGATTTCACCCTGGACATAAGCGTTGTCGGTGCTTTCATAAAAGCGGCCCTTGAAAAACCAATGGGCGAAAAAGCCCCCGGCAATCAACAGGACCAGCAACAGGAAAATGAACAGGCGACGCTTGAGTTGGGCAGGCATGGGCAAACTGTAGTCGAGGAATTGTAAGGAAAGTTATCAGCAGGCGAATCTGGCATACAGCCGATGAGCGGTAAATGCCGTCTGTTGATAATCGGCCATTCATCACGACCAACGGGCGTTCCAGACGCAACCTTGGCTTAAATGCCCTGCCCGCTGGAGCGGGGCGGGTGTCGCCTGTTACCATTCGCCGCTTGATTGTTCTTTGCTTTTCATTCTTTTCGAGACATGCCATGACCACCGTCCGCACTCGCATCGCGCCATCGCCTACCGGGGATCCCCACGTAGGTACCGCTTACATCGCACTGTTCAACTACTGCTTTGCCAAGCAGCACGGCGGTGAGTTCATCCTGCGGATCGAAGACACCGATCAGTTGCGTTCGACCCGCGAGTCCGAACAGCAGATCTTCGACGCTTTGCGCTGGCTGGGTATCGACTGGAGCGAAGGCCCGGACGTCGGCGGCCCGCACGGTCCATACCGTCAGAGCGAGCGCGGCGACATCTATCAGAAGTACTGCCAGCAACTGGTCGACATGGGCCACGCCTTCCCGTGCTTCTGCACCGCCGAAGAGCTGGATCAGATGCGCGCCGAGCAAATGGCGCGCGGCGAAACCCCGCGTTACGACGGCCGTGCGCTGCTGCTGTCCAAGGAAGAAGTCGCCCGTCGCCTGGCTGCCGGCGAACCCCACGTGATCCGCATGAAAGTGCCGACCGAAGGCGTCTGCGTGGTGCCGGACATGCTGCGTGGCGACGTCGAGATCCCGTGGGATCGCATGGACATGCAGGTGCTGATGAAGACCGACGGCCTGCCGACGTACTTCCTGGCCAACGTGGTCGACGATCACCTGATGGGCATCACCCACGTGCTGCGCGGTGAAGAATGGCTGCCGTCGGCGCCGAAACTGATCCTGCTCTATGAATACTTCGGTTGGGAACAACCGCAGCTGTGCTACATGCCGCTGCTGCGTAACCCGGACAAGAGCAAGCTGTCCAAGCGCAAGAACCCGACCTCGGTGACGTTCTACGAGCGCATGGGCTTCATGCCGGAAGCGATGCTCAACTACCTGGGCCGCATGGGCTGGTCGATGCCGGACGAGCGCGAGAAGTTCTCGCTGCAGGAAATGGTCGACAACTTCGACCTCAAGCGTGTGTCGCTGGGCGGGCCGATTTTCGACATCGAGAAGCTGTCGTGGCTTAACGGCCAGTGGCTGCGTGATCTGCCGGTCGAAGAGTTCGCTGCTCGTGTACAGAAGTGGGCGTTCAATTCTGAATACATGATGAAGATCGCGCCGCACGTTCAGGGCCGTGTCGAAACTTTCAGCCAGGTTGCACCGCTGGCCGGATTCTTCTTCGCCGGTGGCGTGAATCCGGATGCCAAGCTGTTCGAGTCGAAAAAGCTCTCGGGTGATCAGGTTCGTCAACTGATGCAGTTGATCCTGTGGAAACTGGAAAGCCTGCGTCAGTGGGAGAAGGACAGCATCACCGCGACGATTCAGGCGGTGGTCGAATCCCTCGAGCTGAAGCTGCGTGATGCGATGCCGTTGATGTTTGCGGCGATCACCGGTCAGGCGAGCTCGGTGTCGGTGCTTGATGCGATGGAAATCCTCGGGCCGGACCTGACCCGTTTCCGTCTGCGCCAGGCGATTGACCTGCTGGGCGGCGTGTCGAAGAAAGAAAACAAAGAGTGGGAAAAGCTGTTGGGCGCCATCGCCTGATTGGGTTTGACTCTGCAGGATGCGCCGCAGGTCAGGATCTTTTGATCCCGTCCTTCGGCGTTTTCTCCCGAATTTCCGGGGGGAGGGCGGTAAGTGATTGTAATGCCGACAAAAAATTTTGAATTTTTTCAAAAATAAGTTTGACAGCCTTTCGATACGCCCTTAAGATTCGCCCCGTCCTCAGCGATGACATCAACGATGAGGGGCTATAGCTCAGCTGGGAGAGCGCTTGCATGGCATGCAAGAGGTCGACGGTTCGATCCCGTCTAGCTCCACCAATTTACACTTCGAAGCCTGGCCACGCCGGCTTCGAAGCGATCAACACTCAGCGTTGATCAGTTGTATAGAAGGGTTTGCGTCCCCTTCGTCTAGTGGCCTAGGACACCGCCCTTTCACGGCGGTAACAGGGGTTCGAGTCCCCTAGGGGACGCCAGTTTTACAGAAGCGATGTTGCAAGATGTCGCTCCGCCGAGAGGCGAAAAATCCGGGGCTATAGCTCAGCTGGGAGAGCGCCTGCATGGCATGCAGGAGGTCAGCGGTTCGATCCCGCTTAGCTCCACCAATTTACAGTTCAAGGTCTGGCCACACCGGCCTTGAATCGATCAGTACTCAGCGCTGATCAGTTGTATAGAAGGTTTGTGTCCCCTTCGTCTAGTGGCCTAGGACACCGCCCTTTCACGGCGGTAACAGGGGTTCGAGTCCCCTAGGGGACGCCACGATTACCCGCTCTGCGGGATTTTATAAGGGTCATTCAATTATTGAATGGCCCTTTTGTTTGTCTGGCGTTTGGCCAAATCCTCTTTTTCCTTAACACTGTGCTTCAGACCAGCGGTCACGCTTGTGACTTGCGGAATATTATTATGAGAATAATATTGCTATCGTAATATTCGGAGGCGACGATGAACGACAAGAAAGCTCAAACCCGCGAACGCATTCTCAAGGCCGCCAGCGCTGCACTGATCCAGCGCGGCCCCGCTGAACCGAGCGTGGGCGAAGTGATGGGCGCTGCCGGCCTGACCGTCGGTGGCTTCTACGCACACTTCGAAAGCAAGGACGCAATGATGCTCGAGGCGTTCAAGCAATTGCTCGGTCGCCGTCGCGACCTGATTGCGGACATGGACAGCGAACTGACCGGTGAAGAGCGCCGCGCCCTGGTGGCTGCGTTCTACCTGTCGCGCAAACATCGCGATTCCAGCGATTCGGCGTGCCCGATTCCGGCCTCCATTGGTGAGCTGGGCCGTCTGCCAGAAGCGTTCCGGATCGCATTGAACGAACACCTGGAATTGATGATTGCGCAGTTGGCCGCAACGCCGGAAGACACCGATAAAGCGTTGGCCGACGTGGCCTTGATGGTAGGTGGTCTGGCGCTCGCGAGGGCGTTGGGCCCTGGGGATTTATCCGATCGATTGCTGCGCGCTGCCAAGTCGGCGGTGCGTTGACCTGAAGGCTACAAGCCCGAGGAGAGAGCGATGAGCACGTTGAAGTGGGTTCGTGGCGTTAATGGCACCTTGGGCTGGTTTGCACCGAAACTGGTGGCGAGCAAAATGCGGCTGGCGTTCATGACGCCGCGCGCGAATGCGCCGCGGGACTGGGAATTGCCGCTGCTGGAGAAATCCGAGCGCATCACGTTGCGTTTCGGTCTCTCGGCCCTCCGTTGGGGGCAAGGCCCGACTGTCTTGCTGATGCACGGCTGGGAAGGGCGGCCCACCCAGTTTGCCGCATTGATCACGGCGCTGGTCGAAGCGGGTTACACCGTAGTCGCGCTGGATGGCCCGGCCCACGGCCGCTCGCCGGGGCGCGAAGCCAATGTGGTGTTGTTCGCTCGTGCGATGCTTGAGGCCGCTGCAGAGTTGCCACCGTTGCAAGCGGTCATTGGCCACTCCATGGGTGGTGCCAGCGCCATGCTCGCCGTGCAATTGGGCTTGCGCACTGAAACCCTGGTGAGCATCGCCGCTCCGGCGCGAATCCTTGGTGTTTTGCGCGGATTCGCCCGCTACGTCGGTATGCCACCCAGAGCTCGTTCCGCGTTCATTCGTCAAGTCGAGCAGGACGTTGGCATGCGCGCAGCCACGCTCGATGTCGCCCACTATCAACTGGATATGCCAGGCCTGATCGTACATGCCGAGGACGACACTTTCGTCCCGGTCAAGGAATCCCGACTGATCCACGAATCCTGGTTCGACAGCCGCTTGCTGCGTCTGGAAACCGGCGGCCATCAGCGAGTGCTGGCCGACCCTCGGGTGATTGATGGTGTGTTATCACTGCTGGCCGGGCGAAGCCTTCAGGCGCGGCAATCGGCGTAGTCATCCGTTACACTGCCCCGGTTGATTAATCTGACCGGGAGTAGGGCATGGGCTGGGATCGGGCGACGCCGTTTACCATTGATCTGCAAGTGGGCGCCGAGGACATCGACGGGCTGGGCCACGCCAACAACGCGGTGTACGTGACCTGGCTCGAGCGCTGCGCCTGGCGCCACTCGCAGCGCCTGGGTCTGGATCTGGTCGAGTACCGGCGTCTGGATCGGGCAATGGCCGTTGTACGACACGAAATCGATTACCTGGCGGCCGCCTACGAGGGCGACGAGCTGCAACTGGCGACCTGGATCGTCGATTGGGATCATCGCCTGAAAATGACCCGTCACTTCCAGTTGATTCGCCCCAGCGACAACGCCACGCTGCTGCGCGCCCAGACCACCTTCGTCTGCATTGAGCTGTCGACCGGCAAGCCCAAGCGCATGCCCACCGAGTTCATCGAAGGCTACGGCCCGGCCATACAGACGGCGGACATGGGTTTAACCCGCGAAACCCAGTAAACTGCCGCACGTTTTTCCTTGAGTGTGTGTTTCCCATGCAAATTGCTCTGGCGCCGATGGAAGGGTTGGTCGACGACATCCTGCGCGATGTCCTGACCCGTGTCGGCGGTATTGACTGGTGCGTGACCGAGTTCATTCGGGTCAACGACCAGTTGCTGACCCCGGCCTACTTCCACAAGTTCGGCCCTGAACTGCTCAACGGTGCGCGCACCGCTTCAGGCGTGCCATTGCGCGTGCAATTGCTGGGTTCCGATCCGGTGTGCCTGGCGGAAAACGCGGCACTGGCCTGCGAGTTGGGTTCTGAGGTGATTGACCTGAACTTCGGCTGCCCCGCCAAGACCGTTAACAAGTCCCGTGGTGGTGCGGTTCTGCTCAAGGAGCCGGAACTGCTCAACCAGATCGTCGAGCACGTCCGTCGCGCTGTCCCTGCGCACATTCCGGTCACTGCCAAGATGCGCCTGGGGTTCGACAGCCCCGATGGTTCGCTGGTATGCGCCACGGCGCTGGCCGAGGGCGGTGCCGAGCACATCGTGGTTCATGCCCGGACCAAGATGGACGGCTACAAACCGCCGGCGCATTGGGAGTGGATTCCGCGTGTGCAGGACGTGGTCAAGGTGCCGGTGTTCGCCAATGGCGACATCTGGAGCGTCGAAGACTGGCGTCGCTGCCGGGAAATCAGCGGTGTCGAAGACATCATGCTCGGTCGTGGCCTGGTGTCGCGTCCGGATCTGGCCCGTCAGATCGCCGCCGCTCGTGCCGGCGAGGAAGTCGTCGAGATGACCTGGTCCGAGCTGCTGCCGCTGATCCAGGACTTCTGGCTGCAAGCCAAGGCACAGATGACCGCGCGTCAATCGCCGGGCCGCCTGAAGCAATGGCTGGCGATGCTGACCCGCAATTACTCCGAAGCCACCGAGCTGTTTACCGTGCTTCGCCGCGAAACTGAACCGGATCAGGTCTCGCGTTTGCTGGGCTTGCCGGTCGCCGAAGCGGCCTGAAAAAAATCTTCAAATCGTCTCTTGAAAACAAAATGCAGGTCCCTATCTAAGGGTTACGCGATGCCGAATTCGGGTCGCGGAGACAAAAAAACTTGCTGATTGTTTTCAGGAGATTTGAACCATGAGTACTGCATTTTCCCTCGCTCCACTGTTCCGTTCCTCGGTAGGTTTCGACCGTTTCAATGACCTGTTCGAAACCGCCCTGCGCAACGAGCCAGGCAGCAGCTATCCTCCTTACAACGTCGAAAAACACGGTGACGATCAATACCGCATCGTCGTGGCGGCGGCCGGTTTCCAGGAAGAAGACTTGGAACTGCAAGTCGAGAAAGGTGTGCTGACCATCAGTGGCGGCAAGCGTGACGCGAACGAAGGCGTCACTTTCCTGCACCAGGGCATCGCCCAACGTGCATTCAAGCTGTCCTTCCGCCTGGCCGATCACATCGAGATCAAGGCTGCCGACCTGCGTAACGGTCTGTTGAGCATTGACCTGCTGCGAGTGATCCCGGAAGAAGCGAAAGCCAAGCGCATCCCGATCAACGGGGCGGAGAAGCCGGTCCTGCAATAAGCCGACCGGGAAGAAGGGCGCCGAAAGGCGCCCTTTTTTGTGCCCGTCATTCCAGCAATCCTTTCAACCCCTCCAGCGGCAACGGCCGGCTGTGCAGATAACCCTGATACAAATGGCAACCCAGCCCCTGCAGGAAGGCCAGCTGTTCCGGGGTTTCCACGCCTTCGGCGATCACTTCCAGTTCCAGGCTGCGGGCCATGGCGACAATGGCGCGGATGATTTCGGCGTCGTTGGGGTCGCTGGTGGCGTCACGGATAAACGATTGATCGATCTTCAGCGTGTCCACCGGCAATCGCTTCAGGTAGGTCAGCGATGAATAGCCGGTGCCGAAATCGTCCATGGCAAAGCTCACGCCGAGTTTTTTCAGGCGACGCATTTTGCTGATGGTGTCTTCCAGGTTCTGGATGACGATGCCTTCGGTAATTTCCAGTTTCAGCAGTGAGCAGGGCAGGCCGTGGCTGCTCATGCTGTGCTCGATGCGCTCGACGAAGTCGTTCTGGCGGAACTGCCGGGGGCTGATGTTCACGCACAGGGTGAAGGCCAGAGGATCGATCAGCTGTTCGGCGATCAATTGCTTGAAAGCTTCGCACGCCTCATCGAGGATCCAGGTGCCGACCTCCAGAATCAGCCCGCTGTCCTCCAGGACCTTGATGAATTCGGCGGGCGATTGCGCGCCGAGTTCCGGGTGGTTCCAGCGCACCAGGGCTTCAGCGCCGATGATGCGATTGTCCCGGGCGTCGATCTGCGGTTGGTAATGAACGTCGAATTCACCCCGGGACAGCGCCAGGCGCAGGTCGGTCTCCATGCGCAGCCGTTCGCTGGCCGCTTTCTGCATGGTGTTGTGGTACATCTGCGTGGTATTTCGTCCGGAATCCTTGGCGCGGTACAGCGCAATGTCGGCACGTTTGAGCAGATCGGTCGGCGTCGAGCCGTGATCGGGAATCAGCGCCACGCCGATGCTCGGCGTCACTTGCAGGCGCTGGCCGTCGAGGAACATCGGCTCCGACAGCAACTCGCGAATGGTGTCGGCCAGCTCGCGCACCTGGGCGCTGACTTCATTACGCGTGCCTTCCAGACCACTGAGCAACACCACGAATTCATCGCCACCCAGTCGCGCCACGGTGTCTTCCATGCGCACGCTGGCTTCAAGGCGCGCGGTGATGATTTTCAGCACCGTGTCGCCGACCGGGTGACCCAGTGAGTCGTTGATGTGCTTGAAGTGATCCAGATCGAGAAACAGCAGCGCGCCGCGCAGGTTGTGGCGCTTGAGCAGGGCGATCTGCTGGCTCAGTCGATCCATCAGCAGCGCGCGGTTGGGCAGGTTGGTCAGCGGATCGTGATAGGCCAGGTGGCGGATCTGCGCCTCGGCGTTCTTCAGCAGGCTGACATCCCGGGCCGTGAGCAACAGGCAGGCGGTTTCATTGAGGGTGATCGGTTCGACCGAGACTTCCACCGTCAGTATCTCGCCGCGCTTGTTGCGCCCGAGCATTTCCTGATGATGCACGCGGCCCTTGATCTGAAGTTCGGCGAGCAGCGCCGAACGCTGTTTTTCCTCGGCCCAGATGCCGATCTGATACACGGTTTTACCCACCACTTCGTCGGCGCGGTAACCGGTCAGGCGGCAGAAACCGTCATTGACCTCCAGATAGCGCCCGGTGTCGCGTTCGGTGATGGTGATGGCGTCGGGGCTTGAGTGAAACGCCTTGGCGAATTTCTCTTCACTGGCCTTGAGTGCCGCTTCCGAGCGCTGTTGCTGAGTAATGTCGCGCAATGTGGTGACGATGCACGGCTGGTTGCCAACGCTGATCTGGCGGCTGGAAATCACGCAGGTCAGCGACTGGCCGTCTTTGTGCTGGACGATGATCGCGACATTGCTCAGGCCCTGTTCGCGGATCACCCGTTCGATGCGTTGCAGACTTTTCGCCGAGGCGTCCCACAGGCCGATTTCTTCGGCGGTATGGCCGATCACATCGCTGGTGCTCCAGCCGAAAGTCTGGGAAAAGCTGGAATTGATCTCGATGAATTCCCCGGTTTCCTGGCGCGTCACGCATATCGGGTCGGGACTGACCTGGAACAGCGTGGCGAATTTCTCTTCCGAAGCCACCAGTCGTTGTTCGCGCTCGACCTGATCGGTGATGTCCAGCAGGGTGCCGGCCATCCGCAGCGGTACACCGTTGTCGTCGCGATAGAGGCGGGCGCGGCTTTCCAGGTAGCGCGAGCTGCCATCCGGCAGTTGCACGCGGTAAGTCAGCTGATAATTGCCCGCCGGGCCTTCGCGCAGGCTGCGATAGGCGTCGCGCATGCTGTCGCGCTCTTCGCCGGGGACGCCCTCGAAGAATTCTTCGAACGATTCATGAAATGGTTTCGGCTCAAGACCGTGCAATTGCGCGGCCCGGGCCGAGCCGTAGAGCATGCCGCTGGGAATGTGCCAGTCCCAGGTGCCGAGCTGTGCCGAATCCAGCGCCAGGTCGAGGCGTTCCTGACTGTCCTTCAGGGCATGCTCGGCGGCCTTGCGTTCGGTGGTGTCGAGAAAGGTGCTGAGCAGGTACGGCTGGCCTTCCAGTTCGACCTTTTGCGCGCTGAGGATGCCGTCGTGGATCTGGCCGTTGCTGGCGCGGAACTGCACCTCCATGCTGATCAGTTCGCCCTTGGCCTTGGTTTTCTTGACCAGCTCCGCCCGTTGTTCGGGATGGACCCACAGGCCCAGCTCCAGGGTGGTGCGACCGATGGCGCTCTGCACCGGCCAGCCGAACAAGCTTTCGAAATACTGGTTGGCCTCGCTGATCAGGCCGTCTTCCTGACGGGTCAGCAGCACCATGTTCGGGCACAGGTGAAACAGCGTGGCGAAACGTTTTTCAGAGCTGCTGAGCGCCTGTTCCCTTTGCCTTTGGTGGGTGATTTCTCGGATGACCCCGATCATTCGGGGCCGGCCGTGTTTGTCCGGCAGCAGGCTGCCGTTGATCTCCAGCCAGTGCAGGCTGCCGTCGGGCCAGCGGATGCGGTGATGCATCGCCTGTTCCAGCGGCGCGCCGGCGATGACCGCGTGGAAGGCGCGAATGGTTTTCGCCCGGTCTTCCGGCGGCAACAAGTCGAGGTATTCCAGGTCTTCGGGCAGCGGTTGCCGCGGGTCGAAGCCGAACAGGGCCTGAGTGCCGCGCGACCAGCTGATCTGCCCGCGCTCGATATCCCAATACCAGGCACCAAGCCGAGCGCCGTTGAGCGCCGCGAGCAATTGCGGCGCGCTCTCCCAGCTCTGCTCGGAACGCCGTGGATCAATGGCCTGAATACGCGGCATCGGCGGAATACGGTCAACAGATTTCGGCATTGTTAAGGGGCCTTGAGCTGATGTGGGCGTTTGGCACAGGGACGGCAGCTCTATAGGAGTAGCACAAGTTAGCCGAGAGTCCCTGGCAGATCGATTTGAGCGTCCAGCAGGGCCATAAATGCCCGTGCAGCATTCGACAGCGTCCTTTCAGTGTGCAGGATATAGCCTAGCTGGCGACGGAGCTGTATGCCCGGTAAAGGTATGCGCGCCACCTGTTCATCGAGCATCGTGCGCGGCAAAACGCTCCACGCCAGACCGATCGACACCATCATCTTGATGGTTTCCAGGTAGTTGGTGCTCATCGCGATGTTCGGCGTCAGGCCCTGAGCCTCGAACAGCCGTTGGACAATGTGGTGGGTAAAGGTATTGCCGCCGGGGAAAACTGCCGGATGACCGGCAATGTCCGCCAATGTGACGGCGCCGTTGCTGATCAATGAATGTTCGGGGGCGACCACGAAATCCAGCGGGTCATCCCAGACCGGCGTGGCCTTGACCAGCGTATGTGGTTCCGGCGCGAGCGTGATGACCGCCAGTTCCGCCCGGCCGTGAAGAATTTCTTCGTAGGCCACTTCCGAATCGAGGAACTGAATATCCAGCGCAACCTGTGGGTAGCGGCGAGTGTATTCCCTTAATAAGGGCGGCAAGCGGTGCAGACCGATGTGGTGACTGGTGGCCAGGGTCAGGCGGCCCGTGACTTCGCCGGTCAGGTTGGTCAGGGCGCGGCGGGTGTCATCGAGCACGTTGAGAATCTGATAAGCCCGTGGCAGCAAGGCGCGGCCGGCCTCGGTCAGGCCCACTTCACGACCGAGCCGGTCGAACAGTCGCACATTCAATTGCTGCTCCAGCCCGGCGATGCGTTTGCTGATGGCCGGTTGCGTCAGGTGCAGGCGTTCACCGGCGCCGGAGAAGCTTCCGGTTTCGGCAATCGCGATAAAAGCGTTGAGGTTGGCCAGGTCCATGTTTGTATTCCAGCTGGTTATCCAAAGCATAAAAAATATGAATTTGAGTTATTTAATCTAACCCCATAGGATCGGCCTCACAAGCCAAAGGGTTATTGATAAGCCCAGGGCATAGAAACAAGCTGATGAGGAACCGTCTGATGGCCGGCAAAACGCTCTACGACAAGCTCTGGGATTCGCATTTGGTCAAGCAGCGCGACGATGGCTCGGCGCTGATCTATATCGATCGTCACATCATTCACGAAGTGACCTCGCCGCAGGCCTTCGAAGGCCTGCGTCTGGCCGGGCGCAAGCCGTGGCGCATCGATGCCAACATCGCCACCCCGGACCACAACGTACCGACCACCCCGGAGCGCAAGGGCGGCATCGAAGCCATTGCCGACCAGGTCTCGCGTTTGCAGGTTCAGACCCTCGATGACAACTGCGATGAATACGGCATCGTCGAGTTCAAGATGAATGACGTGCGACAGGGCATTGTCCACGTGATCAGCCCGGAGCAGGGCGCGACCTTGCCGGGCATGACCGTGGTCTGCGGCGACTCGCACACCTCGACTCACGGCGCGTTCGGCGCCCTGGCTCACGGTATTGGCACTTCCGAGGTCGAGCACGTACTCGCCACCCAGTGCCTGGTCGCCAAGAAAATGAAGAACATGCTGGTGCGCGTCGAAGGCCAGCTGCCGTTCGGCGTGACCGCCAAGGACATCGTCCTCGCCGTCATTGGCAAGATCGGCACGGCTGGCGGTAACGGCCATGCCATCGAGTTCGCCGGCAGCGCGATCCGTGATCTGTCGATCGAAGGCCGCATGACCATCTGCAACATGTCCATCGAAGCCGGCGCCCGCGTGGGTCTGGTAGCGGCGGACCAGAAGACGGTGGATTACGTCAAGGGTCGTCCGTTCGCACCGAAAGGCGCCGAGTGGGATCTGGCGGTCGAGTCCTGGAAAGATCTGGTGTCCGACGCCGACGCGCATTTTGACACCGTGGTCGAGCTCGACGCCGCGCAGATCAAGCCGCAGGTCAGCTGGGGCACTTCGCCGGAAATGGTCTTGGCCGTTGATCAGAACGTGCCGGACCCGGCCAAGGAAATGGATCTGGTCAAACGCGACTCAATCGTCCGCGCCTTGAAATATATGGGTCTGACCGCCAATCAGGCGATCACCGACATTCAGCTCGATCGCGTATTCATCGGCTCCTGCACCAACTCGCGCATCGAAGATTTGCGCGCTGCCGCGGTGATCGCCAAGGGCCGCAAAGTTGCGTCGACCATCAAACAGGCCATCGTGGTGCCGGGTTCGGGTCTGGTGAAGGCACAGGCTGAAGCCGAAGGTCTGGACAAGATTTTCCTGGAAGCCGGTTTCGAGTGGCGCGAGCCGGGTTGCTCGATGTGCCTGGCGATGAACCCGGACCGTTTGGAGTCCGGCGAGCACTGTGCGTCGACCTCCAACCGTAACTTCGAAGGCCGTCAGGGCGCCGGTGGCCGTACCCACCTCGTCAGCCCGGCCATGGCCGCTGCGGCGGCGGTGAACGGTCGTTTCATCGACGTTCGTGAATTGATCTGAGGAGCGCAGCATGAAAGCTTTTACCCAGCACACCGGCCTTGTCGCACCTCTGGATCGTGCCAACGTCGACACCGACCAGATCATCCCGAAGCAGTTCTTGAAATCGATCAAGCGCACCGGCTTCGGCCCGAACCTGTTCGACGAGTGGCGTTACCTCGATGTGGGTCAGCCGTATCAGGACAACTCCAAGCGCCCGCTGAACAAGGAATTCGTGCTCAACGCCGAGCGTTATCAAGGCGCCAGCGTGTTGCTGGCCCGCGAGAACTTCGGTTGCGGTTCCAGCCGTGAGCACGCGCCGTGGGCGCTGGAAGAATACGGGTTCCGCAGCATCATCGCGCCGAGCTACGCCGACATCTTCTTCAACAACAGCTTCAAGAACGGTTTGCTGCCGATCATCCTGAGCGACGCAGAGGTCGACGAGCTGTTCAAGCAGGTCGAGGCCGAGCCGGGCTATCAGTTGCAGATCGATCTGCAAGAGCAGACCGTGACCAGCCCGAACGGCAAGGTCTATCGCTTCGAGATCGATGCCTTCCGCAAACACTGCCTGCTCAATGGCCTGGACGACATCGGCCTGACCCTGCAGGACGGCGATGCGATTGCCGCGTTTGAAGCCCGGCATCGCGCGAGCCAGCCGTGGTTGTTCCGCGACGCGTGATTGATTCGAGATGATGTAGTCAGGGCTGGCCCCTTCGCGGGCAAGCCCGCTCCCACATTTGAAGTGCATTCCCCTGTGGGAGCGAGCTTGCTCGCGAAAAGGGCAGTTCAAACAACATAGGAATCAGGATGTGACCATGACCAGCACCGCCCACAGTCAGGTTGTACAAAAGCAATTCGGTGAGCAGGCCGCCGCCTACCTGAGCAGCGCCGTTCACGCTCAAGGCACTGAATTTGCGCTGCTGCAGGCTGAGCTGGCGGGGCAGGGCGAGGCGCGGGTGCTGGATCTGGGTTGCGGCGCCGGGCACGTGAGTTTTCACGTTGCTCCGTTGGTGAAGGAAGTGGTCGCGTACGACCTGTCGCAGCAGATGCTCGACGTGGTCGCCGCCGCTGCCGTTGATCGCGGATTGAGCAACGTGTCCACGGTCAACGGCGCCGCCGAGCGTCTGCCGTTTGCCGATGGCGAATTCGACTTCGTGTTCAGCCGCTATTCGGCGCACCACTGGAGCGACCTCGGCGTGGCCTTGCGCGAAGTGCGCCGGGTGCTGAAACCGGGCGGCGTGGCGGCATTCATTGATGTGCTGTCGCCGGGCAGTCCGCTGTTCGACACCTATCTGCAGAGCGTCGAAGTGCTGCGCGACACCAGTCATGTGCGCGATTATTCGGCCGGTGAGTGGTTGCGCCAGGTCAGCGAGGCCGGTCTGCACACACGCAGCACCACGCGTCAGCGCCTGCGTCTGGAGTACAGCAGCTGGGTCGAGCGCATGCGCACGCCAGAAGTGATGCGCGCCGCGATCCGCCAGTTGCAGCAATCGATGGGCAACGAAGTGCGCGAATATTTTGAGATTGAGGCCGATGGATCGTTCAGTACAGATGTACTGGTGCTCTGGGCCGAGAAATAAACTTAGAACGACAAGCATTTTTCCGGGCGCGCCAGTCGATGGCGCACCGATTGAAGACACGAGGAAAGCATGAGCAAGCAGATTCTGATTCTCCCAGGCGACGGTATTGGTCCGGAAATCATGGCCGAAGCGGTCAAGGTGCTGGAGCTGGCCAACGACAAGTACAGCCTGGGTTTCGAGCTGAGCCATGACGTGATCGGTGGCGCCGCCATCGACAAGCATGGCGTGCCGCTGGCCGACGAAACGCTCGATCGCGCTCGCGCTGCCGATGCCGTGCTGCTGGGCGCCGTGGGCGGCCCGAAATGGGACACCATCGAACGTGACATCCGCCCTGAGCGCGGCCTGCTGAAAATCCGTGCGCAACTGGGCCTGTTCGGCAACCTGCGTCCGGCGATCCTTTACCCGCAACTGGCTGACGCTTCGAGCCTGAAGCCGGAAATCGTTTCCGGCCTGGACATCCTGATCGTCCGTGAGCTGACCGGCGGCATCTATTTCGGTGCGCCGCGCGGCACTCGCACCCTGGAAAACGGCGAGCGCCAGTCCTACGACACGCTGCCGTACAGCGAAAGCGAAATCCGCCGCATCGCCCGTGTCGGTTTCGACATGGCCATGGTCCGCGGCAAGAAGCTGTGCTCGGTGGACAAGGCCAACGTGCTGGCGTCCAGCCAGTTGTGGCGTGAAGTGGTCGAGCAGGTGGCCAAGGATTACCCTGAAGTCGAACTGAGTCACATGTACGTCGACAACGCCGCCATGCAACTGGTGCGGGCACCGAAGCAGTTCGACGTGATCGTCACCGACAACATGTTCGGCGACATTCTGTCCGACGAAGCGTCGATGCTCACCGGCTCCATCGGCATGCTGCCGTCGGCCTCGCTGGACGCCAACAACAAGGGCATGTACGAGCCTTGCCACGGTTCGGCACCGGACATCGCCGGCCAAGGCATCGCCAACCCGCTGGCGACCATCCTGTCGGTGTCGATGATGCTGCGTTACAGCTTCAATCTGCACGAAGCGGCGGATGCCATCGAGAAAGCGGTCAGCGTGGTGCTGGATCAAGGCCTGCGCACCGGCGACATCTTTTCGACCGGTTGCACTAAAGTCGGTACGCAGGAAATGGGTGACGCAGTAGTCGCCGCGCTGCGGAATCTGTAATCTCTCGGGCCCGCTGCGAAATTCAATACAAAGCAGCGGCCCACTTTTCAAGAAGGTGTAGTTGCGATGAAACGTGTAGGTCTGATCGGTTGGCGCGGCATGGTCGGTTCCGTGCTCATGCAGCGGATGCTGGAAGAGCAGGATTTCGATCTTATCGAGCCGGTGTTTTTCACCACTTCCAATGTCGGTGGCCAAGGCCCGTCCGTGGGCAAGGACATTGCTCCGCTCAAGGACGCTTACAGCATTGAAGAGCTGAAGACCCTCGACGTGATCCTGACCTGCCAGGGCGGCGACTACACCAGCGAAGTATTCCCCAAGCTGCGCGAAGCCGGCTGGCAGGGTTACTGGATCGACGCGGCCTCGAGCCTGCGGATGAACGACGACGCCGTCATCATCCTCGACCCGGTCAACCGCAAGGTCATCGACCAGCAGCTCGACGCGGGCACCAAGAACTACATCGGCGGCAACTGCACCGTCAGCCTGATGCTGATGGGCCTGGGCGGCTTGTTCGAGGCCGGTCTGGTCGAGTGGATGAGCGCCATGACCTATCAGGCGGCCTCGGGTGCCGGCGCGCAGAACATGCGTGAACTGATCAAGCAGATGGGGGCGACCCACGCCGCTGTCGCCGATCAACTGGCCGATCCGGCCAGCGCGATTCTCGACATCGACCGTCGTGTGGCCGAAGCCATGCGCAGCGACGCATACCCGACCGAAAACTTCGGCGTGCCGCTGGCCGGCAGCCTGATCCCTTGGATCGACAAGGAACTGCCGAATGGCCAGAGCCGTGAAGAGTGGAAGGCCCAGGCCGAAACCAACAAGATCCTCGGCCGCTTCAAGAGTCCGATCCCGGTCGACGGCATCTGCGTGCGCATCGGCGCCATGCGTTGCCACAGCCAGGCGCTGACCATCAAGCTGAACAAGGATGTGCCGATCGCCGACATCGAAGGGTTGATCAGCCAGCACAACCCTTGGGTCAAGCTGGTACCGAACAACCGTGAAATCAGCATGCAGGAGCTGAGCCCGACGAAAGTCACCGGCACGCTGAACGTACCGGTCGGTCGTCTGCGCAAGCTGAACATGGGTTCGCAATTCGTCGGTGCCTTCACCGTCGGCGACCAACTGCTGTGGGGCGCTGCCGAACCGCTGCGCCGCATGCTGCGGATCCTGCTGGAGCGTTGATCGCTTGACGCAATGAAAGAACCCGCGCCTTGCAAGAGGCGCGGGTTTTTTTGTACCTGTTGATCGTTCCCACGCTCTGTGTGGGAAATGCAGCCATGGACGCTCCGCGTCCGCTCTTCGCGGCGGGCGCGAATTGCCTGTGTGCGACTCACCCGGTAAAGTGCCGCTCCCCCCGTTTCGCCAGAGGTAGCAACATGACCCAGACCCTTGATATTGCCGTGATCGGCGCCACCGGTACTGTCGGCGAAACGCTTGTGCAGATTCTCGAAGAGCGCGACTTCCCGGTTGGCACACTGCATCTGTTGGCCAGCAGCGAATCGGCTGGCAGCTCAGTGTCGTATCGTGGCAAGAACGTGCGGGTGCGTGAGGTCGATGAGTTCGACTTCGCCAAGGTCAAACTGGTTTTCTTTACCGCGGGGCCTGCGGTCACCCTGAGTTACGCGGCTCGCGCTCATGCCGCGGGTTGTTCACTGATCGATCTGTCCGGTGCCTTGCCGGCCGACCAGGCCCCGCAAGTGGTGCCGGAAGCCAATGTCGAGGTGTTGGCCGGTCTGAAAGCGCCGTTTCAGGTCAGCAGCCCGAGCCCTTCGGCCACTGCGCTGGCCGTGGTGCTGGCGCCATTGCGCGAGCTGATCGAGCTGCAATACGTGCGTGTCACCGCCAGTCTGGCCATTTCCGCTCAGGGGCGCGAAGCAGTCTCCGAGCTGGCGCGCCAGACCGCTGAACTGTTGAATCTGCGTCCGCTGGAGCCGAAATTCTTTGATCGGCAGGTGGCATTCAACGTACTGGCCCAGGTCGGTACGCCGGATGCGCAAGGCCATACGCTGCTGGAAAAGCGCCTGGTGCGCGAACTGCGTCAGGTGCTGGCGCAGCCTTCTTTAAAGATTTCCGCGACTTGCATTCAAGCCCCGGTGTTTTTTGGCGATAGCTTTAGCGTGACCTTGCAGTCAGCGAGCGCGGTCGACCTGGAAAAGGTCAATGCTGCGCTTGAAGATGCCGAGGGTATCGAGCTGGTCGAGGCCGGCGATTATCCGACTGCTGTCGGTGATGCGGTCGGGCAGGACGTGGTCTATGTCGGGCGGGTGCGCGCCGGTGTCGACGAGCCGTCGGAACTTAATCTGTGGCTGACGTCAGATAACGTACGCAAGGGTGCGGCCCTCAACGCCGTGCAGGTCGCCGAGTTGTTGATAAAAGACCTGCTGTAAAAGATACTTGGCAACAATTTGTCGACTGATTCTAGGCGAGCGCTATGCTTGCCCCGAGCACTCGATGACGTGTCACCCTCCGGGACTTTCCGGGGCATCAAAGAAATGATCGCGCGCGGCATGCTGTCGTCGTCGCGCGCAATGCCTTACGGCAGCGACAATCAACATCTTCTCGCTGGCCGAGGAACGTTCAAACAAAGGAAGAGGCTATGGTTCAAGTTCGCAAACTGGTGTTAGCAATAGCGGCCGCCTCGGCGCTGTCCTCCGGTATGGCGCATGCCCTCGGGCTCGGGGAGCTGACCCTGAAGTCGACCCTGAACCAGCCGCTGGTGGCGGAAATCGAGCTGCTCGATGTCAAGGATCTGACCGCTGCCGAAGTGGTGCCGAGCCTGGCCTCGCCGGAAGATTTTGCCAAGGCCGGCGTCGATCGCCAGGCCTTCCTCAATGATCTGACCTTCACCCCGGTGCTCAACGCCAGCGGCAAAAGCGTGCTGCGCGTAACGTCGAGCAAGCCGCTGTCGGAACCGATGGTGAAATTCCTCGTGCAGGTGATGTGGCCAAACGGCCGTCTGCTGCGTGACTACAGCGTCCTGCTGGATCCGTCGAAGTTCTCGCCGCAGACCGCTGATGCTGCCGCTCAACCAGCGCCAGCGCAAACCATCACCGCACCGACCACCGGTGCCACGCATTCGACCCACACCACCACGCCGCGCGACACCCTGTGGGAAATCGCCGCCAAGGCGCGCACCGGCGGTTCGGTGCAGCAGACCATGCTGGCGATCCAGGCCCTGAATCCGGACGCGTTCATCGACGGCAACATCAACCGCCTGAAAACCGGCCAGGTGCTGCGTCTGCCGGATCAGGTGCAAAGCACTGCGCTACCGCAATCCAAGGCGATTGCCGAAGTGGCCGCGCAGAACGAAGCCTGGCGTCAGGGCCGTCGTTATGTGGCCAGACCGGGCACCGGTCAGCAGCAGCTCGATGCGACCAATCGTGGGCGCGCCAATACCGGCGCTGCGCAAAACACCAAGGACAACCTGAGCCTGGTGTCCGCCGAAAGCGCCAAGGCGCGTGGCAAGGGGCCGGCCGGCGATGCCAAGGCCCTGAGCAACAAACTGGCGGTGACCCAGGAAAGTCTCGACACCACCCGTCGCGACAACGAAGAACTGAAAAGCCGCATGGCCGATCTGCAAAGTCAGTTGGACAAGCTGCAGCGCCTGATCGAGCTGAAGAACAATCAACTGGCGAAAATGCAGGCCGAAGGCTCGGGCGCTGCCCCAGCCGGCGCTGCCACTGCGCCAGTGGTGCCGGCGATCACCGCGGAACTGGCTGCCACGCCGCCGGCAACTCCGGCAGAGGCTGCTCCGGCCGCGCCTGTGCCTGAGGCTGCTGCTCCGGCCCCGGTCGAGCCGGTTGTCGAGCCTGTGGTTGAAACCGCGCCCGCCGCCGATGACGAGAAGAACTTCAATGAACTGCTGACCAATCCGATCCTGTTGGGTCTGGTTGGTGGCGGTGCAGTGGTTCTGCTGCTCCTGCTGTTGCTGCTGGCGCGTCGCCGCAAGGCGCAACAGGAAGCCGAAAAGCACTTGCGTATGGCCCGTGCTCTGGAGGAGCAATCCTTCTCCCAGGACCTCGACCTGCCGGAAAGCAGCTTCGAAGGTCTGGAAGTACCAGCCGCCAGCGTCAAGCTGACCCCGGCTCCGGCTCCGGCTCCGGCTCCGGCTCCGGCTCCGGCACCTGCTGCCGCTGCCGTGGTTGCTCCGGTGGTGATGGCCGAGCCGATCGCCGCGCCGTTGGTGGCGCCGGCTGCCGAGCGTTCCGACGACGTGCTGGACAAGGCGCAGTCGCACATCGACGGCGGTCGCCTGAACCAGGCCGCCGCGTTGCTGGAGGAGGGCGTGAGCCTGGAGCCGCAGCGCAGCGATCTGCGTCTGAAACTGATGGAAGTTTACGGTCGCCAGGGTGATCGCGATGGCTTCGTCGGTCAGGAGCGCCAACTGGTTGCCAATGGCGACAACTTCGCCAAGGTCGAAGAGCTGAAAAGCCGCTTCCCGGCCATGGCGGTCGTCGCGGCCAGCGGCCTGGCAGCAGCGGCCATTGCTGCCGAGCTGGACGCGGAATACGTCAAGGAGCTGTTGCTCGATGAGCCTGAAGCGCCTGCTGCGGCAGATAACGAACTGGACAGCGCTTTCGACCTGAGCCTCGACGATCTCGACAACATCACGCCGGTAGAACCTGTGGCTGCTGTCGAGCCGGAAGCGCCGGTCGAGCTGGACGCATTCCCGACTGACGACGACCTGAGCTTCGAGTCGGTTCTGCAACAGCAGACCGACATCAAGGAAAATCTCGACGACCTGTCGGACTTCGACCTGGATCTGGACCTCGGTGCCGATCCTGCGCCTGCGCCGGTCGAGCTGGCGGACGATGATTTCCTGCTGGATCTGGACGAAGGCGTGAAGGATCTGCCGCTGGTCGACACCCCGGCCGTGGCCGACGTGCCGCAGGACGATCTGGAACTGCCAGCCGATTTCGACCTGTCTCTGGCTGACGAAATGGACGCGGCGCCTGCCGAGCCGGATGCGTTCGCCGCCGAACTGGACGACGTCAACGCCGAGCTGGATCGCCTGTCGAGTAGCATCAACGAGCCAAGCTTCACCGAAGCTGATGCCGCGTTGGGCGATGATCTGGGTGAGGATGACTTCGACTTCCTGTCCGGCACCGACGAAGCCGCTACCAAACTCGATCTGGCTCAGGCCTACATCGACATGGGCGACAACGACGGTGCGCGGGATATCCTCAATGAAGTCATCAGCGAGGGTAACGACAAGCAGAAGAGCGAAGCGAGCGAAATGCTCTCGCATCTGGCCTGAGTCGGCATTCAGCACTAAACAAAACGGCAGCCCATGAAGCTGCCGTTTTTGTTTGGGTCTGGTTTCCCCGTCCCGCCGCCTTATAATGCCCGCCTTTGTAGATCAGCAGGCTGTACCGACTTGGCAAACATAGATAACCCGGCCGCCGAAATGGCCCCCGAAGGCTTTTTCCGCGTCGCGCTGGGCGTTGAATACAAGGGCTCGCGCTACAGCGGCTGGCAGCGCCAGTCCACCGGTGTGCTCACCGTGCAGGAAACCCTGGAAAACGCCCTGTCGAAGGTCGCCGATTCGCCGATCTCGCTGCAATGCGCCGGGCGCACTGACGCCGGTGTGCATGCCTGCGGGCAAGTGGTGCATTTCGATACCCGGGTCGACCGCTCGCTGAAGGCCTGGGTCATGGGCGCCAACATCAATCTGCCCCACGACATCAGCGTCAGTTGGGCGAAGGTCATGCCGGCGCATTTCCATGCGCGATTCAAGGCAATTGCCCGACGCTATCGCTACGTGATCTACAACGATCAGATCCGCCCGGCGCATCTCAACGAAGAAATCACCTGGAATCACCGTCCGCTGGACGTCGAACGCATGGCCGAAGCCGCGCAGTACCTGATCGGTACCCATGATTTCAGTGCCTTCCGTGCTGGCCAGTGCCAGGCCAAGTCGCCGATCAAGAAGATGCATCACTTGCGCGTGACCCGTCACGGCAAAATGATCGTTCTGGATATCCGCGCCAACGCGTTCCTGCACCACATGGTGCGCAACATCGCCGGCGTGCTGATGACCATCGGTGCGGGCGAGCGGCCGGTGGAGTGGATGAAAGAAGTGCTGGAGAGTCGCGAGCGGCGTTCCGGCGGCGTCACGGCGCATCCGTTCGGTCTGTATCTGGTGCAGGTCGAGTACCACGACGAGTTCCCGTTGCCCGAGCGTTTCATCGGGCCACATTTCCTTACGGGTTTCTCGGAACTTGACGGCTGACGCCCTCGAACGCATTTGTTACCATCCGGGACTTTCTCGGATTTGCCTTGGGGTTTTTATCGACATGTCAGCCGTTCGCAGCAAGATTTGCGGGATTACCCGCATGGAAGATGCGTTGGCAGCCGTCGAGGCCGGGGCCGATGCCATCGGTTTTGTGTTCTACGCCAAAAGTCCCCGGGCGGTGACCGTGCAGCAGGCGCGGGCGATCATCGCCGCCTTGCCGCCGTTCGTGACCACCGTCGGGCTGTTCGTCAATGCCAGCCGCTGCGAGCTTGGGGAAATCCTCGATGCCGTGCCGCTGGATCTGCTGCAGTTCCACGGCGACGAAACCGCTGCCGAGTGTGAAGGCTGGCACCGGCCGTACATCAAGGCCTTGCGGGTCAAGGCGGGCGATGACATTGCCGCCGCCTGCGATGCCTACCCGAGTGCCAGCGGCGTGCTGCTCGACACTTATGTCGAAGGCGTGCCCGGCGGAACCGGCGAAGCGTTTGACTGGTCATTGATTCCGCAAGGCTTGAGCAAGCCGTTGATTCTGGCCGGCGGCCTGACGCCGGAGAACGTCGCCGATGCGGTCGCCCGGGTGCGGCCGTATGCGGTGGATGTCAGCGGCGGGGTAGAGGCGAGCAAGGGCATCAAGGATCACGCAAAGATTCGTGCATTCATCAACGCCGTACGCTGATGTGACGGCTGGCAGACTGCCGCCGTCCACAGCTCTGTAGAAAAGAGGCTGAGGGTCTTTTCGGGGTGTACGCAGGTCAGTTCCGCTGACCCGGCAGCCCGGACGATCATCGCCACACATGAATTTAGCTGAAGGGCATACGCGGGGCCGCGAACCAGAGCGTTCGGGCCGCCGGTACTGGAGAAAGAAAGCATGAGCAACTGGTTGGTAGACAAGCTGATCCCTTCGATCATGCGTTCCGAGGTCAAGAAGAGCTCGGTGCCTGAAGGTCTGTGGCACAAATGCCCGTCCTGCGAGGCCGTGCTGTATCGTCCGGAGCTGGAAAAGACCCTGGACGTTTGCCCTAAATGCAACCACCACATGCGCATCGGGGCACGCGCGCGCATCGACATCTTCCTGGATGCAGAAGGTCGTGTTGAGCTGGGTGCCGACCTGGAGCCGGTTGACCGTCTGAAATTTCGTGACGGCAAGAAGTACAAGGATCGCCTGACTGCTGCGCAGAAGCAGACCGGCGAGAAAGACGCGCTGGTTTCCATGAGCGGTACCCTGCTGGGCATGCCTGTCGTGGTTTCGGCGTTCGAATTCAGCTTCATGGGCGGTTCCATGGGCGCCATCGTCGGTGAGCGCTTTGTACGCGCCGCCAACTACGCGCTGGAAAACCGTTGCCCGATGGTCTGCTTTTCCGCCTCCGGTGGTGCGCGGATGCAGGAAGCCCTGATCTCTTTGATGCAGATGGCCAAGACGTCGGCTGTGCTGGCGCGTCTGCGTGAAGAAGGCATCCCGTTCATCTCCGTGCTGACCGACCCTGTCTACGGCGGCGTTTCCGCCAGTCTGGCGATGCTGGGTGACGTGATTGTCGGCGAGCCAAAGGCTCTGATCGGCTTCGCCGGCCCGCGCGTAATCGAGCAGACCGTGCGTGAAAAACTGCCGGAAGGCTTCCAGCGCAGCGAATTCCTGCTGGAACACGGTGCAATCGACCTGATCATCGACCGTCGCGAGCTGCGTCCGCGTCTGGGCAACCTGTTGGCGCAGCTGACTGGTCAGCCTACGCCGACATTTGTCGCTGCTCCTGTTGAGCCGATCGTCGTTCCGCCGGTGCCTGCCAACGTATGACCGAGCGCACCCTTGGCGAGTGGCTCGCCTACCTCGAACAGTTGCATCCATCGGCCATCGACATGGGGCTGGAGCGTTCGCAACAGGTAGCGTCCCGCATGGGACTGGGCCAGCCGGCGCCACGGGTGATTACGGTCACTGGCACCAACGGCAAGGGTTCGACCTGCGCTTTCATGGCTTCATTGCTGCGGGCGCAGGGCCTCAACGTCGGTGTCTACAATTCTCCGCACCTGTTGCGTTACAACGAGCGGGTGCAGCTCAATGGCGTCGAAGCCACTGATGCGCAGTTGTGCGAAGCCTTCGCAGCGGTCGAGGCGGGGCGCGGCGACACTTCCCTGACTTACTTCGAAATGGGCACCTTGGCGGCGTTCTGGCTGTTTCAACAGGCCGGGCTCGACGCGGTGGTGCTGGAAGTCGGGCTGGGCGGGCGCCTGGACACGGTCAACGTGGTCGATGCCGATATCGCGCTGGTCACCAGCATTGGCGTCGATCATGCCGATTACCTGGGCAATACCCGCGAATCCGTGGCTTTCGAGAAGGCCGGTATTTTCCGTCAGGGCAAACCCGCGCTGTGCGGCGATCTGAATCCTCCACAACCCCTGCTGGACAAGGCGCGCGAGCTGGCTTGCCCGTTCTTCCTGCGCGGGCGCGATTTCGATCTGGGTATCACGGATCAGTTCTGGCAATGGCGCGGCACCGATGCTGAGGGGCGGCTCGTCGAGCTGCACGATTTGCCTTTGCTCGATCTGCCGATGGAGAACGCCGCGCTGGCGTTGCAGGCTTATCTGCTGCTCGGTTTGCCATGGAATGCCGGGCAGATTGTTGCGGCGTTGCAGGCGACTCGCGTGGTCGGTCGTCTTGATCGTCGTTCGTTCGAATGGAATGGCAAGCGTCTGAATCTGCTGCTGGACGTTGGCCATAACCCGCATGCGGCGGAATATCTGGCGCGGCGTCTGGCTGCGCGTCCGCCGGTCGGCAAGCGTCTGGCGGTGTTCGGCCTGTTGGCGGACAAGGATCTGGACGGTGTCATCGGTGAATTGAATGCCAGCGTCCAGCATTGGGCGGTGGCGCCGTTGGATTCGCCGCGTGCGCGTCCGGTGGCCGAATTGAATGCTGCACTGCAGAACCTTGGCGCGTCGGTCACGTCTTATGACAGCGTGGCGGCCGCTTTGGAAGGGCAGTGTGCAGTGGCCACCAGCGACGACGAGATCTTGCTGTTCGGATCATTTTATTGTGTCGCCGAGGCCCTCGAATGGCTGTCTCGGCGCTCCACGGAGGAAGCGGCAAATGGCTTTGCTGGATAAAGCGTACAAGCAGCGCATGGTCGGTGCCCTGGTGCTGGTGGCGCTGGCGGTGATTTTCCTGCCGATGCTGTTTTCCCGTCAGGATGAACAGCGTCAGGTAACCGTCGAGGCACCGGCAGCGCCGCAAGCGCCTGCCGTGGCGCAAATCCAGATGGAAACCGTGGCCGTGCCCGAGCCGCAGGTTCTGCCGCAAGAGCCAGTACCAAGCGATGACGAAGTCGCCGAGCAAACGGCGCCAGCAGCGCCGATTGCTTCCGCTGCACCAGCCCCGGCTCCCGCTCCGGTAGCCAAACCGGTTGCGCCGGCTCCGGCTCCCGCTCCGGTGGTAAAACCTGCTACAGCACCTGCTCAGCCGATCGCTGCGCTTTCCACCAAGCCTGATACCACTCAAAGCCGCGTCGACGCCAATGGCCTGTCGGTGAGCTGGTCGGTGCAACTGGCCAGTCTGTCGAGTCGCGCCAGCGCCGAAAGCCTGCAGAAAACCCTGCGCAGCCAGGGCTATAACGCTTACATCCGTTCCGCCGATGGCAAGAACCGGGTGTTCGTCGGTCCGCTGATCGAGCGCGCCGAAGCCGATCGTCTGCGTGATCTTTTGAGCCGCCAGCAGAACCTGAAGGGGTTTGTGGTGCGCTTCCAGCCTGAGCGTGGCTGAAATCTATCGCCCCGATTGAAATGCACTGACATTCGCAGCTTACCGACAGCCCTGCGCTCTGCTAAAATGCGCCGCCTTATCCGTCTGTAGGCTGCACTGTGCCATTTACCTGGGTTGACTGGGCGATCGTTGCAATCATCGCCATCTCCGCTTTGATCAGTTTGAGCCGCGGCTTCGTCAAAGAAGCATTGTCGCTGGTGACCTGGATCATCGCAGGAGTTGTTGCCTGGATGTTCGGTGGCTCACTGTCCGAGTACCTCGCCGGATACATCGAAACACCGTCGGCTCGTGTGATCACGGGCTGTGCCATCATGTTTGTCGCCACACTGATCGTGGGCGCAATGATCAATTATCTTATCGGCGAGTTGGTTCGCGTCACCGGGTTGTCCGGGACCGATCGATTCCTCGGCATGGCCTTCGGCGCTGCGCGTGGCGTGTTGCTGGTGGTCGTGGCGGTCGGGCTGTTGAGCCTGGGGCCGGTACAGCAGGACGGGTGGTGGAAAGAATCACAGCTCGTGCCAAAGTTTCTATTGGTCGCAGACTGGTCCAAAAACCTGATTCTTGGGTGGAGCAGTCAGTGGCTTGCCAGCGGAATCAGCGTACCCGCTGATATTCCGTTCAAGGAACAACTCTTGCCGTCGGCCAAAACGCCTCAGTGAGTGTTGTTCAGTTCAGATCCATTAAGTAGGGGTTGCGTCGCATGTGTGGCATCGTCGGTATCGTCGGTAAGTCGAACGTCAATCAGGCGCTGTATGACGCGCTAACCGTGCTCCAGCACCGCGGCCAGGACGCTGCCGGTATCGTGACCAGCCATGATGGCCGGTTGTTCTTGCGCAAGGACAATGGCCTGGTGCGTGACGTGTTTCAGCAGCGTCACATGCAGCGCCTGGTCGGCCACATGGGTATCGGCCACGTCCGTTACCCGACTGCCGGCAGCTCGACGTCGGCCGAGGCTCAGCCGTTCTACGTCAACTCGCCATACGGCATCACCCTGGCGCACAACGGTAACCTGACCAACGTTGAACAGTTGGCCAAAGAGATCTACGAATCCGATCTGCGTCACGTCAACACCAGTTCCGACTCGGAAGTGTTGCTCAACGTGTTCGCCCATGAGCTGGCCCAGCGCGGCAAGCTGCAACCGACCGAAGAAGACGTGTTTGCCGCCGTGACCGACGTGCACAACCGTTGCGTCGGTGGTTACGCCGTCGTGGCAATGGTGACCGGTTACGGCATCGTCGGCTTCCGTGATCCGCACGGCATCCGTCCGATCGTGTTCGGCCAGCGTCACACCGACGAAGGCGTCGAGTACATGATCGCCTCCGAAAGCGTTTCGCTGGACGTGCTCGGCTTCACCCTGATTCGCGACCTGGCGCCGGGCGAAGCGGTGTACATCACTGAAGACGGCAAGCTGCACACCCGTCAATGCGCGACCAACCCGTCCCTGACCCCGTGCATCTTCGAGCACGTCTACCTGGCGCGTCCGGATTCGATCATCGACGGCGTGTCGGTCTACAAGGCCCGTCTGCGCATGGGTGAAAAGCTGGCCGAGAAGATCCTGCGCGAGCGCCCGGAGCACGACATCGACGTGGTCATCCCTATTCCGGACACCAGCCGCACTGCCGCGCTGGAGCTGGCCAACCATCTGGGCGTGAAATTCCGCGAAGGCTTCGTCAAGAACCGTTACATCGGTCGTACCTTCATCATGCCCGGCCAGGCTGCGCGCAAGAAGTCGGTACGTCAGAAGCTCAACGCCATCGAGCTGGAATTCCGCGGCAAGAACGTGATGCTGGTGGACGACTCGATCGTTCGCGGCACCACCTGCAAGCAGATCATCCAGATGGCCCGTGAAGCCGGCGCGAAAAACGTCTACTTCTGCTCGGCGGCTCCGGCCGTTCGCTTCCCGAACGTTTACGGCATCGACATGCCGAGCGCTCACGAGTTGATCGCGCACAACCGTTCGACCCAGGATGTGGCTGATCTGATCGGCGCCGACTGGCTGATCTATCAGGATCTGCCTGACTTGATCGAAGCGGTTGGTGGCGGCAAGATCAAGATCGAAAACTTCGATTGTGCAGTGTTCGACGGCAAGTACGTCACCGGCGACGTCGACGAGGCTTACCTGAACAAGATCGAACAGGCACGCAACGATGCCTCGAAGGTCAAGACCCAGGCGGTCAGTGCGATCATCGATCTGTACAACAACTGAGTTTCAACCGGCCCTTAGGGGCCGGTTTTGTATCTGGCAAAAGACTTTTTATTTATCGAGAAAAGGGCAAGGAGTGACAGCATGAGTCAGGAATGGGATGCCGGTCGGCTGGACAGCGACCTCGAAGGCGTAGCGTTCGATACCCTGGCCGTACGTGCCGGTCAGCACCGTACGCCGGAAGGCGAGCACGGTGATCCGATGTTCTTCACTTCCAGCTACGTGTTCCGTACCGCCGCTGACGCCGCCGCACGGTTTGCCGGGGAAGTGCCGGGCAACGTTTACTCGCGCTACACCAACCCGACCGTTCGCGCGTTCGAAGAGCGCATTGCGGCGCTGGAAAGCGCCGAGCAAGCGGTGGCCACGGCGACCGGCATGGCCGCGATCATGGCGGTGGTGATGAGCCTGTGCAGTGCCGGCGATCATGTGCTGGTGTCGCGCAGCGTATTCGGTTCGACCATCAGCCTGTTCGAGAAGTACTTCAAGCGTTTTGGCGTGGAAGTCGATTATGTGCCGTTGGCCGATCTGTCGGCCTGGGACGCAGCGATCAAGTCCAACACCAAATTGCTGTTCGTCGAGTCGCCGTCCAATCCGTTGGCTGAGCTGGTGGATATCACCGCGCTGTCGGAAATCGCGCACGCCAAGGGCGCGATGCTGGTGGTCGACAACTGCTTCTGCACGCCTGCCTTGCAGCAGCCGCTGAAGTTGGGCGCAGATATCGTTGTGCACTCGGCCACCAAGTTCATCGATGGCCAGGGCCGTTGCATGGGCGGCGTGGTTGCTGGTCGCAGCGAGCAGATGAAAGAAGTCGTCGGTTTCCTGAGGACGGCCGGGCCGACCCTGAGCCCGTTCAACGCCTGGATCTTCCTCAAGGGTCTGGAAACCCTGAACCTGCGGATGAAGGCGCACTGCGCCAACGCCCAGCAACTGGCTGAATGGCTGGAGCAGCAGGACGGCATCGAGAAGGTGCATTACGCCGGTCTCAAGAGCCATCCGCAACACGAGTTGGCTCGGCGTCAACAAAAAGGCTTCGGCGCAGTTGTCAGTTTTGAGGTGAAGGGTGGCAAAGAGGGCGCTTGGCGTTTCATCGATGCGACCCGTTTGATTTCGATCACCGCCAATCTCGGTGACAGCAAGACCACCATCACTCACCCGAGCACGACGTCCCACGGCCGTCTGGCGCCGCAGGAACGTGAAGCTGCCGGGATTCGTGACAGTCTTATCCGCATTGCGGTCGGTCTGGAAGACGTGGCTGACCTGCAAGCCGACCTGTCGCGCGGCCTGGCGGCGTTGTGATCGAGTTGCCTACGCCGAAGACTGGCACCCATGGCCGCGTTGCATTGGTCACGGGTGCTGCGCGCGGGATAGGTCTGGGAATCGCAGCGTGGCTGATCAGCGAAGGCTGGCAGGTGGTGCTGACGGACCTGGATCGTGCGCGGGGTTCGAAAGTGGCAAAGGTGCTGGGCGAAAACGCCTGGTTCATCGCCATGGACGTGGCGGACGAAAGTCAGGTGGCGCTCGGAGTCGCGGAAGTGCTCGGGCAGTTTGGCCGCCTGGATGCGCTGGTGTGCAATGCTGCCGTGGCCGATCCGCACAACATCACGCTGGAAAGCCTCGATCTGGCTTACTGGAATCGGGTGCTGGCAGTGAACCTCGGTGGGCCGATGTTGCTGGCCAAGCACTGCGCGCCGTATCTGCGTGCGCACAACGGGGCGATCGTCAATCTGGCCTCGACCCGTGCGGCGCAGTCGGAGCCGGATTCGGAGGCGTATGCAGCGAGCAAGGGTGGTTTGCTGGCGCTGACGCATGCGCTGGCGGTCAGTCTGGGGCCGGAGATTCGCGTCAATGCGGTCAGCCCGGGCTGGATCGATGCGCGGGACCCTTCTGCCCGACGCGCGGAACCGCTGAGCGATACCGATCATGCCCAGCATCCTGCGGGCAGGGTAGGTACGGTCGAGGACGTTGCGGCGATGGTGGCGTGGTTGCTGTCGAAGAATGCAGGGTTTGTGACCGGGCAGGAATTCGTGGTCGATGGCGGCATGACCAAGAAGATGATTTATACGGAATGAAGCAATTTCGTCTTTTTTAGAAAAACTTCAATCCTGCTATTGACTTAGGTTCGCTACCTGCGTAAATTTCGCGGCCTCGGAGATGCAAACGGGTGATTAGCTCAGCTGGGAGAGCGTCTGCCTTACAAGCAGAATGTCGGCGGTTCGATCCCGTCATCACCCACCACTCCCGAGATACTTGCGTAAGCAAGAACGTAGGCTGAAAGTGCCTGCACCGACGCGCAGCGGTAGTTCAGTCGGTTAGAATACCGGCCTGTCACGCCGGGGGTCGCGGGTTCGAGTCCCGTCCGCTGCGCCATATTTAACGAATCAGGCACTGTCTGGTTCGCGATTGAAAAGCACCGAAGCTTTCAGTCAAACGAGTTACTTGAGTTCAAGCTCAAAGCGATACGCAGCGGTAGTTCAGTCGGTTAGAATACCGGCCTGTCACGCCGGGGGTCGCGGGTTCGAGTCCCGTCCGCTGCGCCATATCTGTTTCAAGGACTACTGAACGCCTTGAGACACCGAAAGCAACCTCTGGTTGATTCGGAATCGATAGCAAAGACCCTGGTCGAAAGACCGGGGTTTTTTGTGTCTGAAATTTGACCTTTCCCACACTTCTCCTCTTTAGCCGGCGATGAACACGAACCGTGGTTCGTTCGATGCTGCCGCGCAATCTGGCCTGCGGCCACGGGCCGCTGCGCTGCAATGCCGCATTGATTTTTGATTCTTTGGTCAAATTTTTGTAACTGGTTGTTTGCTGCGAGCCCAGAAACCTTTAAAGTTAACCTTTCGGTCAGCTTTGCACTGTCATCACGCCCTTTGTTTAGCCAAAAAGGGCTTCTGCAAGACTCGAGATTCCCAGTAGATAACCAGAAGGGCGGATCCATAACCGTCCAGAGGATGATCCATGTCCAACCGTGAAATATCCCGGCGCTCGTTCCTTCAGGGCGGGCTGGTGGCGGGTGTGAGCGTTACACTCACACCGCTCAGCAGTCAGGCGCTCGGTGCCTTGATGGAAAACAGCGTGACCGTGCCGTCCGAGCAGTGGCTCGGCAACAATGGCAAGGCACGCCAGCGTAACGATGCCTTGTCCAAGGTCTGCGGCAGCAAGGTATTTGCCCGCGACATCCGTTCCAAGGACATGCCGGGCTGGCCCCAGCAGCAAGGCCACGCCATGTTGCTGAAAACCATCAAGGCCGACCGCATCTACGACGGATACGACCTGTCGTGGCTCGGCGCCGATCTGCAGCCTGATCGTATCGTTACCGCCGCCGATCTGGACAAGGACGGCATCGTGTTCCCTGAAGAGCACGCGCCGGATCCTCTACTGCCGGAAGGCAAGGTACCGATGTTCATCGGTCACCCGGTCGCGATCCTGATCTGGAACGACTTCGAGCGTTTCCGCCAGGCCAAGAACAAACTCAAATTCAATGACAAGGCAATTCGTTACGGTGCCCAAGTACCGTTCTACGAAGGCGATCCCTATGGCAGTTTCCGCTACGTGCGCGTCGGTGGCCCGACGTCGGCGGACGAGGATGAGTTCGCCAGCCTCAAGGATTCGATCCTGTTCCCGATGCTGAAAAACCGTCGTCCGGTGTGGAATTCCCAGCCGAACCTGCACGGCAACCTGACCGAGCGCGGCCTGTTTTACGCCGACCGCATGAAGAAAGAGATCGACACCCCGCCGGACAACTGGCTGGTGTTCGACGAGCGCTACAAAACCCCGTCGATCGAACCGGCCGCAATGGAACCGGACAACGGTAACGGCTGGTACGACCCGGCGACCAAGACCCTGCATTTCGTCGTCGCCACCCAATGTCCGCTGGAAACCGCTACCGAGACCGCGAAGATGATCGGGCCGTCGCGTTTCGGCCTGGCGAACCTGAACATGCACCCGGGTTACACCGTCGGTTACGGCTCCAAGGACCACAACATTTTCGTCTACTACGCGGCTCTGGCAGCGTTGTACGGCGCAGGTGTGCCGATCCGCCTGGCCAACGACCGCTACGAGCAGTTCCAGAGCGGCATCAAGCGTCACCCGTTCGACATTCGCTACCAGTTGGCAGTGGACAAGACCGATCACAGCTTCAAGATTTTCCGTGCCGAGATGAGCGTCGACGGTGGCGGCCGGATCAACTACAGCCCGTCGGTAGCGGCCGTTGGCGCCACGGCGGCGCAGTCTATCTACTACATGCCGCAGAACGACCTGCAGGTCACCGCTTACCATTCTCGCGCGGTTGAGGCGGGTTCGATGCGCGGCTACGGCACGCTGCAGAGCATGGCTTCCACCGAGATGATGGTCGACGAAATTGCCGATCGCCTTGGTGTCGACGCGATTGATCTGCGCCGCAAGAATGCGTTGCGTTCTGGGATGAAAAACACCCAGGGTGCGATCCCGGCCGGTGCGTTGCGCCTGCACGAAATTCTCGACAAGGCTTCGCTGCACGAAGTCTGGAAAAACCGCGACGCGATCAAGAAACAGCGTGAAGCGGCAGACCCGGACAACTGGTATGGCGTAGGTTTCGCCATTTGCCAGAAAGACTTCGGCACCGGTTCCGAAGCGCCGATGGCCAGCATCGAGTTCACCGCCGACGGGCGCATTTCCCTGCGGCACATCGGTATCGAGATCGGTACCGGCATGTCCACCTCGCAAGCGTTGGTGGTGGCTGACTTCCTCGGCAGCGCGGCTCACGATGTGAAGACCGGTGAAACCGAGTGGGATGAACTGCAGCTGGTGACCGCCGGCAACCCTTACATCATGAGCCAGGCCGAGCAGGACAACTTCCTGCGCAATCCGCGCTGGGTCGGCAAGCTGGCATCGGCCTCGTCCGCGACCAACTCCGCCTACTACTTCAGCCACGCTACTCGTGAAGCGGCGCGCGTGCTGTTCAACCACGGCCTGTGGCCGGCGGCGCTGGAGATCTGGCGTCAGGGCCCATACGGCGGCCAGGCCAACCCCTACGTGGTGCGCCGCGAAGATGCGCATTGGGTTGACGGCAAACTCACTGCCAACGGCATGCAGCCGCTGACCTTCGAAGAGCTGGCCAAGCGTGCTCACGAGCGCGGTCTGGTTACTGGCGCCACGGTTCACGGTTTCAACCGCTGGAGCTGGGCAGAAGCTGAATACAGCATCGACGGCGTGCGCGAACGTCTGCCGCTCGACGGTCTGGCGGTGAAATACGGTGATGGTGCGCCAAAAGCGAAAAAGGCACAGATGACCAGTGCCGGTTTCCACCTGCTGGATCGGCAGAACATCGCCTATCCGGTGGTTCAACTGAACAACGCCGCCGTGACCTACTACAGCCCGGTCGCAACGCTGGTCGAGTTGAAGGTCAACAAAGGTTCGGCAGAAGTCGAAGTGCTCAACCATCACTCGTGGCTGGAATGCGGTCGAGTACTGGTCGAAGAACTGGTGCGTGGCCAGCTCGAAGGCGGAATCGCCATGGGCATCGGTCACGCCTTGATGGAAGAGATGCCGCTGTACGAAGGCGGGCCGGGGGAGGGTGACTGGAACTTCAACCGTTATCGCCTGCCGATGGCGCGCCATGTGGCGGTGTGGAAGCAGACGTCGGAAATCCTGCCGCCGCTGTCCTCAAGCGACCCGTCCAAAGGCATTGCCGAAGTGGTGATGATCCCGGTGGTCGGTGCCATCGGTAACGCCGTGGCCCACGCCATCGGTAAACGTGTTCGCGATTTGCCAATCACTGCTGCGCGCATCAAGGAGGCCCTCAATGGCTAACCGTCCGCTTCAACTGACCCTCAACGGTCAATCCGTCGGCCCGGTGGACATCCCTGATGACCTGCCGATGATCGATTACCTGCACGAATACAAGAACCTCACCGGCTCGCGCCTGGGTTGCGGGCAAGGCATCTGTCACGCCTGCGTGGTGATCGTCGACAACCCGGACGGCACCAGCGAAGAAGTGCGCACCTGCATCACCGGCGCGCATTACTTCGAGGGCAAGAAAGTCCGCACCATCGAAGGCCACGCCAAACGTGACGAGCAAGGTCAGGTCACCGAGCTGAACCCGATCCAGCAGCGTTTCGTCGACGAATTCGCCTTCCAGTGCAGCTACTGCGCCCCAGGCTTCGTCAACGCCGCAACCGTGCTGGTGGAAAAGCTGCAACGCCAGCCGATCGTCAAAAGCAAACTGGAACAAGTCATCGAGGACAGCCTCGGCCATCACGTCTGCCGTTGCACCGGGTACGTGCGTTACTACAACGCCACCCGCAACGTGCTGACCGATCTCGGCCTGGTCAAGGAGGGTTAAGCATGAAGCAATTACTGACCCGCCTGACCCTGGCGGTCGGGCTGGCCGTGCCTGTGTTGGCGGTGCACGCGGATGATCAGGTCAAGCGCGGCGAATACCTCGCCCGCGCTGCCGACTGCATGGCTTGCCACACGGCGCCCGGCGGCGCGCCATTTGCTGGCGGCCTGCCGATCGTATCGCCGTTCGGCACGATCTATGGCACCAATATCACTCCAAGCAAGGAGCACGGCATCGGTCTTTACACCGATGAAGAGTTCTTCGCCGCGCTCACCGAAGGCAAGCGTCGTGACGGCGCCAATCTGTACCCGGCGATGCCGTATACCTCGTATCACTTGATGCCGCGTGCCGATTCGGATGCGATTCATGCGTATCTGAAAACCATCGAGCCGATTGAGCGTGCAGCGCCGGTGACGAGTCTGAGCTTTCCGTTCAACGTCCGTCCGGGCTTGATCGGCTGGAACATGATGTACGGCAAAGCCTTGAAGCTGGAACCGGCCGAAGGCAAAAGCGACGCCTGGAAACGCGGCCAGTACATGGTCGAAGTGCTCGGCCACTGCGGCGAATGCCACACACCACGCGGCCTCCCGGGCGCGATGCAGTTGGACAAGCGCCTGGCCGGCGGCATCCTCAATGGCTATCTGGCACCGAGCCTGCTGGCCACTGATCTGGCGGCGCGCGGCTGGAATCATCAAGATCTGAGCACGTTCCTCAAGCACGGCATGAGCGCCCAGGGCACGATGTTCAACGAGATGTTCCCGGTGTTCCACAACAGCACTCAGGGCCTGAATGATCCGGATCTGGCAGCGATGGCAACCTTCCTGCTCGGCGACAAGCCGCCGGCGGCAAAAGAACTGACCGAAGTGCCCCTGGAAAAACTCAGTGCCAGCGCTCAACGCGGCCGACAGGAATACTTGAACGTCTGCGCCGGCTGTCACGCGGCCGGGGGCGAGGGCAAGCCGCACATCGCGGTGGCCATGCGCGGCAACACTACGCTGCGCCTGGAAGACCCGCGCAACCTGTTGCGAGTGATCGAGGATGGTATCGGCGAACAGAAATTCGCCGGGTTCGAACACATGCAGCCAATGCCGGGTTTTGCCGACAAGCTCAGTGCCGAACAGCTGACCGATCTGCTGAACTACCTGCGCCAGGGTTGGGGTGGTCAGTCGGCCGAGTTGGCGGTCGGCGATGTGCAGAAGCTTCAGGCTGACGCCCCGTCTATCGAGCACAAGGCGCACTGATCATGCAGCATCTCGATCTGCAGGTTGTGCGTCGGGCGCTGGAGTGGTCGACGGCGGGGCGGCGCATCTGGTTCTGCACCGTCCTGACGACCTACGGTTCGGCGCCGCGCGCGCCGGGTTCGCTGCTGGCGGTGAACGACGGCGGGCAGTGGATCGGGTCGCTGTCCGGTGGTTGCGTCGAGGAAGACTTTCTCGAGCGCGTCGCCGAAGGTGCGTTTCTCGATGCGATCAACGTCGTGCGTTATGGCGAAGGTGACGATCCGCGCTCGCGGGTCAGCCTGCCGTGCGGTGGCATTCTCGACGTGCTGGTAGAGAAATTTGACGCCGACTGCGATGTGCAAGCGCACCTGCGTGAACTCGAATCGGCATTGCTGGGGCAGCGTCGATTGATTCGCGAGGTCGATCTGGCCACGGGCGCGCGTAGCCTGTTTGCCGATCGCGAGCAAGGTGCACGGATCGAGCGTGAAATCGACCGGGTGCGGATTCGCATCGGTGCCGCTCAGCGTTTGCTCCTGGCGGGGTATTCCAGCGTGGCGCAGGCCTGTGCGGAATTCGCGGTCGGTCTCGGCTTCGAAGTGATTCTCTGCGACCCGCGTGATGAAGTACTGGAAGGCGTATCGCTCAGCGGTGTGGAGATTCGCCGGCAACTGCCGTCGGTGTTCATCGCCGATGGCGGGTGCCACCGTGATACGGCGGTGGTGGCGTTGACCCACGATCCGCGCATCGACGATCTGGCGATGATGGAGGCCGTACGCACCGAGGCTTTCTACATCGGCGTGATGGGTTCGTTGCAGACGTCACAGAAGCGCTTCGAGCGCTTGCGCCGGATCGGTAGTCTGGGGGAGGGCGAGCTGGCGCGGATTCATGCGCCGATCGGCCTTAATCTGGGCAGCAAGACCCCGTCTGAAATCGCTTTGGCGGTGCTGGCGGATATCCTGCGGATTCGCAACGGGATCGCGCGGGATCAGTTGTGATTGATGCCGGATG
Organism: Pseudomonas sp. 1; assembly: GCF_056626735.1. NCBI lineage: Bacteria > Pseudomonadati > Pseudomonadota > Gammaproteobacteria > Pseudomonadales > Pseudomonadaceae > Pseudomonas > Pseudomonas sp. 1. The sequence continues at coordinate 213,897 of NZ_JBWXMQ010000011.1, forward strand.
TTAAAAGGGCCGCTGTTCAGCGGCCCTTTTTTTGCTCATCAGAAACCGAGCTTGTCGCGCAGTCCGTAGTACCACGCGCCCAGTGCGGCAAATGGTGTGCGCAGCAGTTGCCCGCCGGGGAACGGGTAGTGCGGCAGATCGGCAAATGCATCGAAGCGCTCGGCTTGTCCGCGCAGTGCCTCGGCCAATACCTTGCCGGCCAGATGCGTGTACGTCACGCCGTGGCCGCTGCAACCCTGGGAGTAATAGATATTGTCGCCCAGGCGTCCGACCTGCGGCAGGCGCGACAGGGTCAGCAGGAAATTGCCGGTCCAGGCGTAGTCGATCTTCACGTCCTTGAGCTGCGGGAAGGCCTTGAGCATTTTTGGGCGGATGATCGCCTCGATGTTCGCCGGATCCCGCGCGCCATACACCACGCCACCGCCGAAGATCAGGCGTTTGTCGCCGGTCAGGCGGTAGTAGTCGAGCAGGTAATTGCAGTCTTCGACGCAGTAGTCCTGTGGCAGGAGCGATTTCGCCAGCTCATCGCCCAATGGCTCGGTGGTGATCACCTGAGTACCGCACGGCATCGATTTGGCCGCCAGCTCCGGCACCAGATTGCCGAGGTAGGCGTTGCCGGCGACGATGATGAATTTGGCCCTGACTTTGCCCTGCGGCGTGTGCACGATCGGATTGGCGCCGCGTTCGATGCGCACGGCCGGCGACTGTTCATAGATGGTACCGCCCAGGGATTCCACGGCAGCGGCTTCGCCCAAAGCAAGGTTAAGCGGGTGGATGTGGCCGCCGCTCATGTCGAGCATGCCGCCAACGTATTGATCGCAAGCCACCACTTCGCGGATGCGGCGTTGATCGAGCAGTTCCAGTTGGGTGTGGCCGAAGCGTTCCCACAAGCGCTTCTGCGATTCCAGGTGGCCCATTTGCCTGGCGGTGAGGGCGGCGAATACGCCACCGTCCTTCAAGTCGCACTGAATGTTGTACTTGCTGATGCGCTCACGAATGATCCGGCCGCCCTCGAACGCCATCTGCCCGAGCAGTTGTGCCTGTTTTGGGCCGACGCTACGTTCGATCACGTCGATGTCACGGCTGTAGCTGTTGACGATTTGCCCGCCATTGCGCCCCGAAGCACCGAAGCCAACCTTGGCGGCCTCCAGCACGGTCACGCGAAAACCGTTCTCAAGCAGGAACAGAGCCGAGGACAGTCCCGTATAACCAGCACCGATCACACAGACATCCGTCTCCACGTCATCCTGCAGGGCAGGGCGTGGTGGTACGGCGTTGGCCGACGCAGCGTAATAAGACTCTGGGTAAGGGGTGTTCGCCATCCTGCAGCCTCTGTTTAATATATTTTACGAGTGAGGCGATCCTACCCCAGTTGAAAAACCTCCGCCAGCCACCGGGAAATCTTCTTGTGGCGGGTCGAAATTAAATATTTTGCATATTCATAGGGTTAGGTGAAAAAAAGGTGTTGACACCCCTCCGGAATTCCGTAGAATGCCGCCTCACAGCAGGCACGTAGCTCAGTTGGTTAGAGCACCACCTTGACATGGTGGGGGTCGTTGGTTCGAGTCCAATCGCGCCTACCAAACAAAATCCGCTCTGCTGGGCGGTCTGAAAGGGCTCACCGAAAGGTGGGCCCTTTTTTGTTGTCTGCGATTTCACAGCATTTGCAAATTTCGGTTCGGTCGATCACAGCTGCACTCCGGCACATTTGCAGGAATGTATTCATGATTCGCCAACTCAGGCGCGCGGGTTCAGGCGATATTGAAAGTTTGTTGAAGAATGATTCAGTCGCTGGAAAAGATAGCTTCTGTCGCAAGAGCCGTCAGAGTAGGGAGAGCGCTGGTTTGCATGCGAGATGAGCGCTCCCTCCGGCTACGGATGCCTGGGTCTAAATTTTCACAGTGAGTTGTTCATACGTCTTGTGGTCGTCTCCAGTGCGAACAGGCGTTGCGGCGTGGGACGACTGATACGTCCAACTCGCTGATGCGAGAGCTGCTGATCAATCTCGGGTATCCGCACAGCGGAACGGTGAAGAACCTTGATCCGGGCGATCCTGACTCATTCTTGTAAAATCCTGTGTCAGGCGCTTATTGGCTGCGATGGATTTTGATCCATTCGTCGCCGATTTCGCGATCTCCCTTTTAAATAGTTTGGATATTTAATGGGTTACGTATTTTATTAACCATCCGGTTATCAAAAATACGTTGTTACAAGACGAATAAGTCAGTAATATCCGCCCCGCGTTCACCACCACGGTTTATGCATTTTTAAATCCCAAGCTTCCATCAGCTGCTTGGGATTTTTTTTGCCTGCTATTTGCCTTTCTCATACCTCTGCCCGTTTCTCGTCTCGCTCGCTCCTGTTTCCGGGAAGGGTGACAGGCAAGTCCACACTTTTTCGACTACTACTGTCAGGCGGATTTCAACTCTGCCGGACGGGAGCACATCGATGCTGGTTCACTGGTTTCTTGCGGCGATACATTTACTGGCATTTGCCATGGGTTTCTGGGCGGTGTTGACCCGTGGGACGTCTTTCAGCCGCCTGGCGTCCGGCTCGGGTGAGGTGGGGCGCGTATTGCTTGCCGACAGTCTATGGGGGCTTTCGGCGCTGGTGTTGCTTATCACCGGTGGCATGCGGGCTTTTGGAGGTTATGAGAAGGGAACCGATTACTACCTGCACCAGCCGCTGTTCCATCTAAAGATGACGTTGTTTGTGCTGATTCTGCTTCTGGAGCTTTTGCCGATGATCACCCTGATCAAATGGCGCGTGGCCAAGGCGCGCGGCACTGCCCCTGATACTGGGCGAGCAAAGGTGTTCGCGCGGATCAGTCATGCCGAAGCGCTGCTGTTGATATTGATGGTCGTGGCGGCTACCGGGATGGCGCGTGGCGTCACATTTGGTTAAGCAGGCGAGATTCCCGACTGCTATTCGGAAATGTCCGACAGCCAGCCCATTGAATGAAGGTTAGTATCGGTTGCGAAAAGGCTTGAGGCAGGAAGGGGCGTGGCGCGCGCCGTCACCAGGGAGGTGGGGGAATGGCAATACGGCGCTTGAATCTTTAGCCAGTCATTGCGCGCAGGCAAAACTGGCTACTGACTACGATAGGGCTCAGGGCGTTTGTGGCTTGTCCGGTGCGGTCAGGCCCGCCTGGATGCGCTGGTAGATTTCTTCCCGGTGCACTGCAACGTTCTTTGGAGCATTGATGCCGATTCGAACTTGCTGGCCGCTGACGCCAAGAATGGTGATCGTGATGTCATCACCAATGTTTATGCTTTCACCGACTTTGCGGGTGAGTATCAGCATGGTCTTCTCCTTGATTGCTTTGTAGGGCACCTGATTCAGACAGTGCAGAGGTCGGTGGTACGTATAGATTAGTGCGAAGTCTTACTGTTTGGGTGCCTCTTTCTGACGCGCAGCAGCGGCATTAATTCCCAGCGCGTAACTATACAGGGGCCGCCAGCATCAATCTCGTAGTTTTGTGCCCATTTTGCGGGGCTCAGAAACTATTCTCGAATGTTAAGATCGCCGCTTTGAAAATTCAGAGGGAAGCGTTGTGCGCAAATTGGTCTGGGTAGTCGCGGCACTGGCACTGGCAGGATGTGGCGAAGGCAAGAGTGTGGATGCGCAAAAGCCGAAACCGGCGGTGGTAACGGCGCCTGCTGCGGTGGGCCCGCAGTGGGATCTAGAAGTGCGCGGTGAAACACCTCAAGCCGTCAGCGACCTCAGCGGCTGGCTGATCGAGCATGGCTTTGTGGCCAGTGTCATCAAGGACGCCAGCGGCAAGACCCGGATTCTCCTTGGCCCTTTCAATTCGAAGGCTGACGCCGAGGCGCGTCAGGCGGATGTGGATGCCGCGCTGATCAAGGCGAAGAAGCAGAACATCGAGACGCTGGTACTTGCGCGCACGGCCGCGCAATAAGCGATCCATTCGGCGGAGCTGACTAAAGGGTGTCTCACGTGATTCGTTTTTAAAGCCATCACTGAAGATACTCAAAAGGAGCTCCGCATGGCCTCCACCAATCCTTACAAGTTGTTCGACGTTGTTTTGCGTCACAAGCAGCAGTTGAGCCCGCATCTCATGCGAGTCACGCTCGCAAGCCCCGCTGTCACCGAGATGGCAACCTGGGCACCGGATCAGCGAGTGAAACTGTTTTTTCCGGCAGCAGACGGTTCGCCCGCCAGGCTTTCTGAGGGGGAGGGGTGGTATGCCCGGTTTCGCTCGATGCTGGTTGATCGTCGCCCGGTGATGCGCACCTACACCATCCGTCATTTGCGCGCTGAGTCAGGTGAGGTCGATATCGATTTCGTCCTGCACGGCGAGACCGGCCCGGCCTCCCGATGGGCGTTGCGAGCACAGCCCGGCGAGTCGATGCAGATCCTGGCCCCCGACAGCCAATTTTCGGCACAAGAGGCGGGGGGATTTGAATGGAAGCCTCCGCAAACGCTCAAGCAACTTCTCCTGGTCGCCGACGCGACAGCATTGCCGGCCGCCATGGGAATTCTGGAAGAGCTGGCGACGCTGGCTGAACCGCCGCAGACTCAGGCGTTTTTTGAAGTCGAAAGTCGTGAAGACATGTTGGCCGTTCCTGACTGGCCCGGGCTTTCGGTGCAATGGCTGATTCGCGATCACGCGGCTGCGGGTACGTTGATGGTGGAGGCTGTGCGGCAGGCGACGTTGCCTGTTGACGCATCGCCGGTTGGGCAAGCGGTCGAACTGGCGGATGTCTACATCGAAGAAGAGATTCTGTGGGAGATCGCCGATACGGCCAGCGAGGGATTCTATGGTTGGGTCGCAGGAGAATCCGCGGCGGTCATGAGCCTGCGCAAATACCTGATAAAGGAGCGCGGCATCCCTCGCGAATCACTCAATCTGATGGGTTACTGGCGTTACAACAAGTCCGGCGGTTGAGCAAAAAAAGGCCTTGAGTTTATCGCTCAAGGCCTTTTCTTTTGATCAAGCAATCATCCGCAGGCTTTTAGGTTCACCGGGCCGACGAAATCGTTGCCGCGTCCCATCACACACGCCACGCTCTGGTTTCGCTGGCGTTCCCAGTCTTGCACCGGGTAAGTCTTGTCCCAGGCTTCGTACAATTGCCGATCCTGCTTCGACAAGCGCAAGCCATATTGTTTGCTCATGTAAAAGTAGGTGCGGGCGATCATGCCGCGAATCGAAGGGCGGGGCATGACCTTCTTTGCCTTGAAGTCGACCTGTGTCAGGCATGAGCCGTACTGACCTTTTTCGACCGGCAGCCAACCGTAGCTGAAATTACTGCGGTCACCATTCACCTCGCCGATGCTCGGCACCAGATTGTGCAGGTCGGCTTCGGCTTTCTGATAACTCGGGTCGTAGCGGGTGCAATTCTTGCGTCCGCCTTCCTGCCAGCATTGGCGCTGATGGCCGAACTGCCAGGCCGGAACAATGTGCTCCCATTCGATGCGGGCCGCTCGCTTGGCGTTCTTGCGCGGGACATAGCCGCAGGCGGCCAGATCGACCTTGTTGCCGGTGTATTTGCACCCGCAATAGAACTCGGTGGATTGTGGGGCGTACAGCTTCCAGGCGACCTTCTTGGCCTCGGTGAAAGTACGCGGCGCGCCAGCTTGCGCACCCACGGAAATGAACAGCAACAGCACAGCAGCAAAACGCAGAATCATTGAATCAATCTTCCTTCGGCACAACCCAGAAAATCTGCACGCCGCCATCGTCGCGGTAGGCGAGGGTGACGTTGTCGTTTTCGTCGATCTCTTCCAGCAAGCGCTCCCACTCATCCACCGGTTCGTCCGGAAGGCGGAAGATCAGTGCGGCTTTGGCTTTTTGTGCGGTGGGGGAGTTGATGATTTTCTGAACGCGCATGCCCATGCGTTCGTAAGCGTCAGGAGCATCAGGGGAAGTGACCACGAGGTTATCCTTATTAAGCTGTACGTGCATACAGTATTTAACTGTAGGCAATTTCGCAACTGCTTAAATTTCAAGAAAATCCTCTGACAATGGTTTTCCGGTTTTGATGTCACGCAGATGAAATTTTTCTTTGAGCGAGGCGGGAGCTTCACCCTCCGTCAGGTTGACGAAGGGTGAAACCAGTGGCCGATCAGGAAAGGATCGGACGAAGGCAAATCAATATTCCCAGAACATCCGTTGCAGCTCTTTGCTGTCGTTGGTCTTGGTCAGCGCGACCATGGCCAGGATGCGGGCTTTCTGTGGGTTCAGGTCGTGAGCCACCACCCAGTCGTATTTGTCATCAGGCTGTTCGGCGTTACGCAGGACGAAACCGCCGGCATTGACGTGTGACGAGCGAATGATCTGCACGCCGTCCTTGCGCAGCGCTTGCAGGGTCGGAACCACGCGGGAGGAAACGGAACCGTTGCCGGTGCCGGCATGGATGATCGCCTTGGCGCCGGACTGGGCGAGAGCCTTGTATGCGGTGTCGCTGACATTGCCATAGGAATAGGCGATTTCTACATCAGGAAGGCTCTTGATGTTCTTGATATCGAACTCCGAATCCATGGTGTGGCGCTTGGCTGGCAGACGGAACCAGTAGGATTTGCCTTCAACCACCATGCCGAGCGGGCCCCAGGCGCTTTTGAAGGCTTCGGTCTTGATGTTGATCATCTTGCTGACATCGCGACCCGACTGGATTTCATCGTTCAGGGTCACCAGTACGCCTTTGCCGCGAGCCTCTTTGCTGCTGGCGACGGCCACGGCGTTGTACAGGTTCAGCATGCCGTCCGCCGACATGGCAGTGCCCGGGCGCATGGAGCCGACGACGATGATCGGCTTGTCGGTTTTTTCCACCAGGTTCAGGAAGTACGCGGTCTCTTCCAGTGTATCGGTGCCGTGGGTGATGACGATGCCGTCGACGTTTTTGCTGTCGGCCAGCTCGGAAACGCGACGACCCAGTTGCAGGAGGTTTTCGTTGGTGATGCTTTCCGAGGCGATTTGCATGACCTGTTCGCCACGCACATTGGCCAGCGTACTCAGTTCGGGGATGCCGGCGATCAATTGTTCGATGCCCACTTTCGCAGCCTGATAGGTCGCGCTATTGGCTGCACTGGCGCCAGCGCCGGCGATGGTGCCACCGGTGGCCAGTACCACCACGTTGGCCAGTTTGGCCTGGGTTTCAGCTTCTTTTGCCTGGAGGGCGGTGGGCAGGAGCAGGAGAAGGGCCAAAGCGCCCGGAACGAAACTCTTCAAAGCAGATGTCATTATTTTTCTCTCTAGTAGTGAGACGGTGCTGATGCAGGTTCATCTAGATGCGCCCCGGGCCAATCTGAATGCCAGGGGTGCAGGTAGGGAGCAGGATCTGTACCAGTCGTAATCTGCTTCAGAGAAATGTTTAACCTTATGATTTAAATCAAGATTTATTCGAAGGCTGGCTGTGAGCTTCCGTCACTCATCCGGGTTTCCGAACGCGGGATGTTTTCTTGTTCGGCTCACCGAAAAGGACTACGAATCTCGTCCACAGCCTGAGCTGGCAGCTTTTCAGATCTCAGCTAAAGAAAACGGTGCGTTAGCCGATGCGTCTTGATAGGGATCCAATTTTTCAGGAGTTCAAATGTCATTGACTATCGGTTTGCCAAATCCCGGCGCGGTCACTATCGGCGGAAAAACGGCTGCTACGATCAATGCAATGAGTGAAGCTGAAGCCGACGCGTCTGCTCAGGCACTGGGTATCGAGAAGGTTGAAACCAATCAGGTCAGAACCGGTGGTCCTGCCCAGGAAGCAAGCGCGCGCGAGGCTGAAGGCGGTGACAATCTGAGCGTCACTATCAAGACGCTGTTGAAACGCATGCAGGAATTGCAAAAGCAGCTTCAGGAGCAGCAACAGCAACTGGCTGCCGCGCAGGCTGCGAGTTATCCAACGCCCGAAGCCAAGTCGCAAGCGGTGATGTCAATCCAGGGGCAGATCGCCCAAACCAGCGGTGCGCTGCTGGAGGTCTCCGCTGCACTGGTCAAGGAAATGTCGAAGGGCTCCTCCGCCGGTAACGTGGTCAACACCACGGCTTGAGCACTCCAGGGGCGGATCGATGGATTCGCCCTGCAACGCAATACCGATTTCTGATTGTTGACAAATGTCGGCGTGATTCGCATAGTTCGGTCTACGCAAACGTTTGCGCGGCCTTCGCGATGATTGATCATCGTGGGGTGCAACGAGCTTACGCCAGCGCAAGCGTTGCTCACAATAATCATAAGATCGGAGTGAACCCATGAAGCTGCCATTCGCTGGACGTCTTCTTGCTGTCGCCATGCTGGCTGCCGCATCCGCCGCACTGCCTGTCTCTTCGGCTTTCGCCGAATCCCCTGAAAAACCCAAAGTCGCCCTGGTCATGAAATCCCTGGCCAACGAGTTCTTCCTGACCATGGAAGACGGTGCCAAAGCCTACCAGAAAGAACATTCCGCCGATTTCGACTTGATCTCCAACGGCATCAAGGACGAAACCGATACGGCGGGGCAGACGCGCATCGTCGAGCAGATGATTCTGGCGAAGGTCAACGCTCTGGTCATCGCACCGTCTGATTCGAAGGCGATGGTGCCGGTGATCAAAAAGGCGGTCGATGCCGGTATCACCGTGATCAACATCGACAACCAGCTCGATCCGGCCGTGATCAAAAGCAAAAACATCAGCGTTCCGTTCGTAGGTCCGGACAACCGCAAGGGCGCGCGTCTGGTGGGCGAATACCTGGCCAAGCAACTGAAGGCCGGTGACGAAGTCGGCATCATTGAAGGTGTCTCCACGACGACCAACGCCCAGCAGCGTACTGCTGGCTTCAAGGATGCGATGGAAGCTGCGCAGATCAAGGTTGTTTCCCTGCAGTCCGGCGATTGGGAAATCGACAAAGGCAACAAGGTGGCCGCTTCGATTCTCAGCGAATACCCGGACGTCAAGGCGCTGCTGGCCGGTAACGACAGCATGGCCGTGGGTGCTGTTTCCGCCGTGCGCGCTGCCGGTAAGGCCGGTCAGGTGCAGGTTGTCGGTTATGACAACATCAATGCCATCAAGCCAATGCTGAAGGACGGCCGCGTTCTGGCGACTGCCGACCAGTACGCCGCGAAACAAGCGGTGTTTGGCATCGAGACCGCGCTGAAAATCATCAAGGGCGAGAAAGTCGACAGTGGTGCAAATGGCGTGATCGAAACGCCGGTCGAGCTGGTCACCAAATAAGTCCTTTGGCGACACAACGGCGCTCGTCCGTCCGGGCGAGCGCATGGAGATTTTTATGTCAGTTTCCGCTCCGAACGCTGTCCTCTCGGTCAGCGGTATCGGCAAGACCTACGCGCAACCGGTTCTGACCGGCATCGACCTGACGTTGATGCGCGGTGAAGTACTGGCGCTGACCGGTGAGAACGGTGCCGGCAAAAGCACCTTGTCGAAGATCATCGGCGGGCTGGTCACACCCACCACCGGCCAGATGCAGTTCCAGGGCAAGGAATATCGTCCCGGCAGTCGCACGCAAGCTGAAGAGCAGGGTGTGCGCATGGTCATGCAAGAGCTCAATCTGCTGCCGACGCTTTCGGTGGCGGAGAACCTGTTCCTCGACAATCTGCCGAGCAACGGTGGCTGGATCAGCCGCAAGCAACTGCGCAAGGCCGCCATCGAAGCCATGGCTCAAGTCGGCCTCGATGCCATCGATCCGGACACACTGGTCGGCGAGCTGGGCATCGGTCACCAGCAAATGGTCGAGATCGCCCGTAACCTGATCGGCGATTGTCATGTGCTGATTCTCGACGAGCCGACCGCGATGCTGACCGCCCGCGAAGTCGAGATGTTGTTCGAGCAAATCACCCGGTTGCAGGCGCGCGGCGTCTCGATCATCTACATCTCTCACCGTCTCGAAGAACTGGCCCGGGTCGCACAGCGCATTGCCGTGCTGCGCGACGGCAACCTGGTTTGCGTCGAGCCGATGGCCAATTACAACAGCGAGCAACTGGTCACCCTGATGGTTGGCCGCGAGCTGGGCGAGCATATCGATCTGGGGACTCGCCATATCGGCGCGCCGGCCTTGACGGTCAAAGGCCTGACCCGCTCCGACAAGGTTCGCGACGTGTCCTTTGAAGTGCGCGCCGGTGAGATTTTTGGCATTTCGGGGCTGATCGGGGCAGGGCGCACCGAGCTTTTGCGGCTGATCTTCGGCGCCGACGTCGCGGACAGCGGCACGGTGGCGCTCGGTTCGCCGGCCAAAACGGTGAGCATTCGTTCGCCCGTCGATGCTGTGCGCAACGGCATCGCCTTGATCACCGAAGATCGCAAGGGCGAAGGCCTGCTCCTGAGTCAGTCGATCAGCGCCAACATTGCCTTGGGTAACATGCCGGAAATTTCCAGCGGCGGGTTCGTCAACAACGGCGATGAAACGAAGCTCGCGCAGCGGCAGATCGACGCCATGCGCATCCGCAGTTCCAGCCCGACCCAGTTGGTGTCCGAGTTGTCCGGTGGCAACCAGCAAAAAGTCGTGATCGGGCGCTGGCTGGAGCGCGACTGTTCGGTGCTGCTGTTCGACGAGCCCACTCGCGGTATCGATGTCGGCGCCAAATTCGACATTTATAACCTGCTTGGTGAACTGACCCGTCAGGGCAAGGCGCTGGTTGTGGTGTCCAGCGACCTGCGCGAGCTGATGCTGATCTGTGATCGCATTGGCGTGCTGTCGGCAGGGCGCCTGATCGACACTTTCGAGCGCGACAGCTGGACCCAGGACGACTTGCTTGCTGCCGCGTTCGCCGGCTACCAGAAACGTGATGCGTTGCTCAACGAAGCAGCGCCTAGGGATCTCCCATGAAAACTGCATCTTCCGCCGGCAAATCCAGTGGCAATTTCTACGGCCTCGGCACTTATCTGGGCCTGGCCGGCGCCTTGCTGGCAATGATTGCGCTGTTCTCGGTCATGAGCAGCCATTTCCTGTCGTACAACACCTTCAGCACTCTGGCCAACCAGATTCCCGATCTGATGGTTCTGGCGGTGGGCATGACGTTCGTCCTGATCATCGGCGGGATCGACCTGTCGGTAGGCTCGGTACTGGCACTCGCGGCATCCACTGTCAGCGTGGCGATTCTTGGCTGGGGCTGGAGCGTACTGCCGGCTGCCTTACTGGGTATGGCCGTCGCGGCGTTGGCCGGCACAGTTACCGGCTCGATTACCGTGGCGTGGCGAATTCCGTCATTCATCGTGTCTTTGGGTGTCCTGGAAATGGCCCGTGGCCTGGCCTATCAGATGACCGGTTCGCGCACCGCCTATATCGGTGATTCCTTCGCCTGGCTTTCGAACCCGATTGCCTTCGGCATTTCGCCATCGTTCATCATTGCCTTGCTGGTCATCTTTATTGCCCAGGCCGTTCTGACTCGTACCGTGTTCGGTCGCTACCTGATCGGCATTGGCACCAACGAAGAAGCGGTGCGGCTGGCAGGAATCAATCCAAAACCCTACAAGATCCTGGTGTTCAGCCTGATGGGGCTGCTCGCCGGCATTGCGGCACTGTTCCAGATTTCCCGGCTGGAAGCGGCCGACCCGAACGCCGGTTCCGGCCTTGAGCTACAAGTGATCGCCGCTGTGGTGATCGGCGGTACCAGCCTGATGGGCGGGCGTGGTTCGGTGATCAGTACCTTTTTCGGCGTGTTGATCATCTCCGTGCTGGCGGCCGGTCTGGCGCAGATTGGCGCGACCGAGCCGACCAAGCGCATCATCACCGGTGCGGTGATCGTGATCGCCGTGGTGCTCGACACCTACCGCAGTCAACGCGCAAGCCGACGGGGCTGATAAATGGCAACGATCAAGGATGTGGCGGCACTTGCAGGAATTTCCTACACGACCGTGTCCCACGTAGTAAACAAGACCCGACCGGTGAGCGAAGAAGTGCGGCTCAAGGTCGAGGCGGCGATCAAGAGTCTCGACTATGTGCCGAGCGCCGTGGCCCGTTCGCTGAAAGCGAAAACCACTGCAACCATCGGTTTGTTGGTGCCCAACAGTCTCAACCCGTACTTCGCCGAACTGGCGCGCGGGATCGAGGATTACTGCGAGCGTAACGGTTACTGCGTGATCCTCTGCAACTCCGACGACAACCCGGACAAACAGCGCAGCTATCTGCGGGTCCTGCTGGAAAAACGCATCGACGGCCTGATCGTCGCCTCTGCCGGTGGTGACAGCGGCCTGGCGCAAGGGCTGGCGGGCGTGAAGACGCCGATGGTGATCGTCGACCGTGGACTCGAAGGCGTAGACGCCGACCTGGTGCGCATCGACCACGAATATGGCGCGTACCTCGCGACACGGCATCTGCTTGAACTCGGGCATCGCGACATCGCCACGATCGGTGGTCCTGCCAGTACCAGTGTTGCGCAAATGCGTCAGGCCGGTTTTTCTCGAGCGCTGAAAGAGGCCGGGATTGAAGTGTCCCCGTCGCGCGTGCTGGAAAGCGACTACACCAGCACCGGCGGTTACAACGCGGCTTCGGTCCTGCTTGAACGCAACCCGCCGAGCGCGATTTTCGCTGGTAACGACATGATCGGCATCGGTGTGTTGCGGGCTGCGGCGGAACGCAACGTGCGCGTGCCCGCCGAGCTTTCAGTGATCGGCTTCGACGATATCCAGATGAGTCGCTACGTGTATCCCGCGTTGACGACCGTGGGCCAGTCGATCCTTCAGTTGGGAGAAATGGCGGCGGAAGTGTTGTTGCGAAGAATTGCCGCTCCGGGTCTGGCGACGGATCAGCGGATCGTGACCCCGAGTATTGTCCTGCGTGAATCGACTGCACCGCTGTCCGGCGTGTTCACCGAATATCGCTGAAACGAATTGAAGAGTAGTGATGTATGTCCGCAAATGTAGTGGTAATAGGCAGCCTGAACATGGACCTGGTCACCCGGGCGCCGCGTTTGCCCCGGGGCGGTGAGACGCTGATCGGCCATTCCTTCGCGACCGTGTCCGGTGGCAAGGGCGCCAATCAGGCGGTGGCCGCTGCTCGATTGGGTGCGCAAGTGTCGATGGTTGGTTGTGTCGGCAATGATGACTATGGCCTGCAATTGCGCGACGCGTTGCTGGCCGAGCAGATTGATTGTCAGGCAGTCAGCGTGGTGGAGGGTTCCAGTGGTGTGGCGCTGATCGTGGTCGATGACAATAGCCAGAACGCGATTGTCATCGTGGCCGGCGCCAATGGTTCGATGACCCCGGCGGTCATCGACCGGTTCGACGCAGTGCTGCAGGCGGCCGACGTGATCATCTGCCAGCTGGAAATTCCCGATGCGACTGTGGGCCATGCGCTGAAACGCGGACGTGAACTGGGCAAGACGGTCATCCTCAACCCGGCGCCGGCCAGTCGTCCGTTGCCGACGGACTGGTTTGCCGCCATCGATTACGTGATTCCCAACGAGAGCGAGGCCGCCGCCCTCAGCGGTTTGCCGGTGGATTCGCTGGAGACCGCCGAGAAAGCCGCTGCACACCTGATTTCACTGGGCGCTGGCAAGGTCATCATCACACTGGGCGCTCAAGGTTCACTGTTCGCCGATGGCAAGGGTTACCAGCATTTTCCGGCACCCAAAGTGGAGGCAGTCGATACCACCGCCGCCGGGGATACCTTTGTCGGCGGATTTGCGGCTGCACTGGCGGCCGGCAAAACCGAGGACGAGGCCATTCGTTTCGGGCAAGTCGCGGCGGCCCTGTCGGTTACCCGGGCAGGTGCCCAGCCGTCCATTCCCACTACCTCCGACGTACAGGCATTCAAATCCGCATGAAAAAGACTCCTTTGCTCAATGTCGCCCTGTCGAGGCTGGTTGCCTCCCTCGGTCACGGCGACATGGTCGTGATCGGTGATGCCGGCCTGCCGGTGCCGCCGGGTGTTGAACTGATCGATCTGGCGTTGACGCACGGCGTCCCGGATTTCGTCAGCACCCTGAAAGTCGTGCTCAGCGAGATGCAGGTGGAAAGCCATGCGCTGGCCAAGGAGATTTTCGACAAGCAACCGACCGCGCTGTCCACGCTGGAAGAGCTGAATGACGAAGGCTCGCTCGGGCGGCGCGATCTGCTCAGTCACGAGCAATTCAAGGTACTCAGCCGACAGGCACGAGCGATTGTTCGTACGGGAGAATGTCAGCCGTACTGCAACATCGTGCTGGTGTCCGGGGTTACATTCTGACGGGGTTCGCCCCTTTTGATTTCATCTGCACAAGGAATGCGCCATGCAACGCTATGCTCAAAAAATTCATCAATTGATTCGGAGTCTGCTGCTTTTGTCTGTGATAACAGCGACCGGCGCCCACGCGGCGGAAAAGATCGACCTGATCATCGATACCGATCCGGGCGCCGACGACGTGGTCGCCCTGTTGTTTGCCCTGGCCTCCCCGGAGGAGCTGAACATTCGCGCGTTGACCACCGTGGCTGGCAACGTCCGTCTGGACAAGACTTCGCGCAATGCCCGGTTGGCCCGTGAGTGGGCAGGGCGGGAAGAGATTCCGGTATACGCCGGTGCGCCTAAACCGATGATGCGTACGCCGATCTACGCCGAAAACATCCATGGCAAGGAAGGCCTTTCGGGTGTCGCGGTACATGAGCCGAAGAAAGGCCTGGCTGAAGGTAATGCGGTCAATTACCTGATCGACACTCTGAAAAAAGCCAAGCCGCACAGCATCACCATCGCGATGCTCGGTCCGCAGACCAACCTGGCCCTGGCACTGATTCAGGAGCCGGAGATTGTTCAGGGGATCAAGGAAGTGGTGATCATGGGCGGCGCTCACTTCAATGGCGGCAACATCACGCCAGTGGCCGAGTTCAACCTGTACGCCGACCCGCAAGCGGCTGAGGTGGTGCTCAAGAGCGGTGTGAAACTGACTTACCTGCCGCTGGACGTGACCCACAAGATCCTGACCAGCGATGCACGCCTCAAGCAGATTGCGGCACTGAACAACAATGCGAGCAAGATTGTCGGCGACATCCTCAACGAGTACATCAAAGGGGATATGGAGCACTACGGCATTCCGGGTGGTCCGGTGCATGACGCTACCGTCGTGGCTTATCTGCTCAAGCCTGAGCTGTTCACTGGTCGTTCGGTGAATGTGGTGGTCGACAGCCGTGAAGGCCCGACGTTCGGCCAGACCGTTGTCGACTGGTATGACGGTCTGAAGGCGCCCAAGAACGCCTTCTGGGTGGAGAACGGCGACGCCCAGGGCTTCTTCGATCTGCTGACCGAGCGTCTGAAGCGTCTGAAATAAGCCATGCGCCTGCAAGTGCCAGCTTGCGGGCTTTTACTCCCTCTCGGTACCCGATGTCCCTTTGAAGGCATCGGGATACTTCTCGAACAGCTGGGCAATGAAGGATTGCGCGCCCTGTGTTCCCAACGTCTTCACCAGCAAGTCGATGCTGATCAATGCCAATTCCTCCGGGCTGCCCGGACTGTAAGAGCTATGCCCTTGTGGCCAGGTGGCCTTTATGTCGGCGGTGATGCTTACGGTGGTCATGGCGGGGCTCGGTCACGGGATCGGAGTTTTGAGTTAACCACTTTGCCGAGTGTTTGGCACTGCGACTTAGGCATGAGCGCAGGGCTATGCGACACTTGGTCATTTCCGCAAAAAACAAGGATTGCGCTGTGCAGATCGATTTGAACAGCCCCGACGGCCTGACCCTTGATGCTGTGCGTCGCATGCTGGCGTCGGCCAGTGATGACGAGCACACCCAGCTGCGCGTGACCAAGGGCGGCATCGCTTATATCTCTTCGGGCGTCACTGGCGGCCAGGAGATCGATGGCCTGCTGTTTCGTCTGGAGACCTGGGCAAAAGGCTCGGGATACGTGGGAAATGTCGCGGCCAGCGACGAAGTCTGGGTCATGCAGATTTTCAATGCGCTCAAGGACAACTGGCCGAACCCGCCCTATGACTACATTGATGTCTATTGAACGTCATTAATATTCAGTGACGTTTTACGGGGTGATGCTTCAGGTGATGCTCAGGCACACTCGGCGTTTTTCCGATCGTAGGGCAGGGTGATAGCACTCACCGTGAAACCAAACGCTGTATTGGCGGTCGCACGATCTCTGCTCAAAATTGAAATAAGGAGGCTTCAATGCCTTGCAAGTTCGCGTCACTGGGTGCACTGATGGTCGTTGCTCTTTTGGCTGGTTGCTCTACAACCTCCAGCGAGTCGCAGAAGGATCCCGTGGCGACTGAGGCTGGCCATGGTCGTTGTGAGGCATCTGCTGCGGAGTTCGCTCTCGGCAAGAAAGCTTCGCCGGAGCTGTTGGAGCAGGCACGCAAAAAGGCCGGTGCGCAGAACGCCCGGTTCCTCAAGCCCAATGACATGATTACTCTGGAGTACCGATCCGATCGCCTCAACCTGAATACCGATCAGAACCTGGTGGTCACACGCGTCAATTGTGGCTGAGCCTTTCGGGCTTTTGTTTCACCCATAAAAAACCCCGTCACATGGACGGGGTTTTTTTAGTGCGCCGGGAAATTACTCTGGGCGAACTTGTGCAGCTTGCATACCCTTTTGGCCTTTCTCAGCCACGAAGGAAACGGTTTGGCCTTCTTTCAGGCTTTTGAAACCGTCAGCTTCGATAGCTTTGAAGTGTACGAACAGGTCGTCACCGCCACCTTGAGGAGTGATGAAGCCGAAGCCTTTTTCATCGTTGAACCATTTAACGGTGCCGGTTTGGCGATTAGACATGGTGTATCTCCAAGAAACATATATTTTCAGTAGTACTGTGCTGCTCAGGCCAACTGGGCACACCGGGGTATCATAGTCGAAATGTTCGCTTTGGTAGCCCCCCGGACGTGCTGTTTGCCAATCGGTCTTGTTTTCTTGTCTGCCTGTTTCGGCTGGAGGCCCCGGTTTAAAAGGCCTCGAGCGAAAAATAAAGACAATAAAAAAACCTGTAAAACCTGCATAAATCGTACGAAAAAGCCTGAATCAGATGCTTTTCAGCGGTGCCGGAGGCATTGAAAAGGCCTGTTTCATCATTTTTTTGCCGGGACGTTGGCCTTGCATTTGGCAATTTGTCCCAGGGCTTTCTGCTGCAATTCCTGACTGGCCTTATTGTCCATCAGCGCCTGAATATCGCTGGCAGGGTAGGACTTGATGGCATCGGCGCCGCATGCACAGTGGGATTTCGCGGCAGCAGCACCGATTTGCGGAGTCGCGGCCTGGGTGCACTGAGCCATGTATTTCTCACGCTCGCCCTTGGGCCAGTCGGCGTGGGCGCTCAACGGCAGCAGCAAAACGAGAGGGGCGACTGCGGCAAGCAGGGTGTTAAGACGCATGCGGGGATGCTCCTTGTGGGTCAATGTCTTGTTATCTGAGGGCCTGAAGGCCGATCAAGTTCAGCACTCTCGCATAAAACAGACGATTTGCCTCCCGGTAAAAACCAGAGTGCATCGGTGACCGTTCATCTGTGCTAGCATGCCTCGCTCGGGCGTTCGCAGGCTCCGGATGACCTTCAGTCCCGGTGGCGGCAATGTACGAATTTCTGATTTGAATCCCAGTCACTCTGGTTCGGTTTTCCGGTTGGCCGCAAGGCTCCTGCCGCTGTAAGGCAGGCGTTCGTCATTGAATGGCCTGGATCGGATCTTGTACTGGCTCATCCCAACCCACGTGACCTTTGGTAGGGGTCACCACTAGGAGAGGAGGCGCCATGCCAACTATTACTCTTCCCGACGGCAGTCAACGTTCATTCGATCACCCGGTTTCCGTAGCCGAGGTCGCCGCATCCATTGGCGCAGGTCTGGCCAAAGCCACCGTGGCCGGCAAGGTCAATGGCAAGCTGGTCGACGCCTGCGACATCATCGACAGCGACGCGACGCTGCAAATCATCACGCCAAAGGATGAAGAGGGGCTGGAGATCATTCGCCACTCTTGTGCCCACCTGGTCGGCCACGCGGTCAAGCAACTGTACCCGACTGCAAAAATGGTCATCGGGCCGGTTATCGACGAAGGCTTCTATTACGATATCGCCTTCGAGCGTCCTTTTACTCCGGACGACATGGCGGCCATCGAACAGCGCATGCAACAGCTGATCGATACAGAATATGACGTCATCAAGAAAGTCACTCCGCGTGCCGAAGTGATCGAAGTGTTCAAGGCCCGTGGCGAAGACTACAAGCTGCGTCTGGTCGAAGACATGCCGAACGAGCAGGCGATGGGCTTGTACTATCACGAAGAATACGTCGACATGTGCCGCGGTCCGCACGTGCCGAACACCCGCTTCCTGAAGTCCTTCAAATTGACCAAGCTGTCCGGGGCCTATTGGCGCGGTGATGCCAAGAACGAGCAATTGCAGCGCGTTTATGGCACCGCTTGGGCAGACAAGAAGCAGCTGGCAGCTTACATCCAGCGTATCGAAGAAGCTGAAAAGCGCGATCACCGCAAGATCGGCAAGCGCCTGGGCCTGTTCCACACCCAGGAAGAAGCGCCGGGCATGGTGTTCTGGCACCCGAATGGCTGGACGCTGTACCAGGTGCTTGAGCAGTACATGCGCAAAGTGCAGCGCGACAACGGCTATCTCGAGATCAAGACGCCGCAAGTCGTCGACCGCAGCCTGTGGGAAAAGTCCGGGCACTGGGCCAACTACGCCGACAACATGTTCACCACTGAGTCGGAAAGCCGCGACTACGCGATCAAGCCGATGAACTGCCCATGCCATGTGCAGGTGTTCAACCAAGGCCTGAAGAGCTACCGCGAGCTGCCGATGCGACTGGCCGAGTTCGGTGCCTGCCACCGTAACGAGCCATCGGGTGCCCTGCATGGCATCATGCGTGTCCGTGCATTCACCCAGGATGATGCCCACATCTTCTGCACCGAAGAGCAGATGCAGGCTGAATCCGCTGCGTTTATCAAACTGACCATGGATGTTTATCGCGACTTCGGCTTTACCGATGTCGAGATGAAGCTGTCTACTCGCCCGGAAAAACGCGTCGGTTCCGACGAGCTGTGGGATCGCGCCGAGGCGGCCCTGGCTGCAGCGCTTGATAGCGCCGGCCTGCCATACGATCTGCAACCGGGTGAGGGGGCGTTTTATGGTCCGAAAATCGAATTCTCGCTGAAAGATTGCCTCGGTCGTGTGTGGCAGTGTGGTACCTTGCAGCTCGATTTCAACCTGCCTGTGCGCCTGGGAGCCGAATACGTCTCCGAAGACAACAGCCGCAAGCATCCAGTGATGTTGCACCGTGCGATCCTCGGTTCGTTCGAGCGTTTCGTCGGGATTCTGATCGAGCACTATGAAGGTGCATTCCCTGCGTGGCTCGCGCCAACCCAGGCGGTGATCATGAATATCACTGATAAACAGGCAGATTTCGTCGCTCAGGTCGAAAAAACTCTCAACGAAAGCGGGTTTCGTGCCAAGTCCGACTTGAGAAATGAAAAGATCGGCTTTAAAATCCGCGAGCATACTTTGCTCAAGGTTCCATATCTCTTGGTTATTGGGGATAAGGAAGTCGAGATGCAGACTGTCGCTGTGCGTACTCGTGAAGGTGCTGACCTGGGCTCGATGCCCGTCGCCCAGTTCGCTGAGTTTCTCGCGCAAGCGGTTTCCCGGCGTGGTCGCCCAGATTCGGAGTAATTATTATTAAGCGTGAAATGAGACAAGATAAACGAACTGCACCGAAAGCCCCGATCAACGAGAATATCTCGGCACGCGAGGTTCGGTTAATTGGCGCTGATGGCGAGCAGATTGGCATCGTCTCGATTGATGAAGCGCTTCGTATTGCTGAAGAAGCAAAGCTTGATCTGGTAGAAATCTCTGCCGACGCAGTCCCACCGGTTTGCCGTGTGATGGACTACGGCAAATCGATCTTCGAAAAGAAGAAGCAGATTGCTGCGGCGAAGAAAAACCAGAAGCAGATTCAGGTAAAAGAAATCAAGTTTCGTCCAGGGACGGAGGAAGGGGATTACCAGGTAAAACTGCGCAACCTGGTACGTTTCCTGAGTGACGGGGACAGGGCCAAGGTATCCTTGCGATTCCGCGGCCGTGAGATGGCCCACCAGGAGCTGGGGATGGAGCTTCTCAAGCGGGTTGAACAAGACCTGCTCGAGTACGGTTCGGTCGAACAGCATCCTAAGATGGAAGGACGCCAGCTGATCATGGTCATCGCCCCGAAAAAGAAGAAGTAATCAACAGGGCACGGCAGGCCTTCTGATTATGTTTATCAACTGAATGCGGAGTATCCGAACATGCCAAAGATGAAAACCAAAAGTGGTGCTGCTAAGCGGTTTCTGAAAACTGCTAACGGTATCAAGCACAAGCACGCTTTCAAGAGCCACATCCTGACCAAAATGTCGACCAAGCGTAAGCGTCAACTGCGCGGTAGCAGCTTGCTGCATCCGTCTGACGTGGCAAAAGTCGAGCGCATGCTGCGCCTTCGTTAATTTTTGGATCAAGAATAGAGGAAGTAACTCATGGCTCGTGTAAAGCGTGGCGTCATTGCCCGTAAACGTCACAAAAAAATTCTGAAACTTGCTAAAGGCTACTACGGCGCGCGCTCCCGCGTATTCCGTGTTGCCAAGCAAGCGGTAATCAAGGCAGGCCAATACGCCTACCGTGACCGTCGTCAGAAAAAACGTCAGTTCCGCGCTCTGTGGATCGCTCGTATCAACGCTGGTGCTCGTGTTAACGGTCTGTCCTACAGCCGTTTCATCGCTGGCCTGAAAAAAGCGTCCATCGAGATCGACCGTAAGGTTCTGGCTGATCTGGCAGTGAACGAAAAAGCGGCGTTTGCTGCGATTGTCGAGAAAGCTAAAGCCACCTTGGCTTAAGTACCCCCGACAGTCACCCGGTCTCACCTCTGTGGGATCAGGTGTTAAACGTCATAAATAGGGGAAGAGCCTTCAAGCTCTTCCCCTATTTTGTATCTGGAGTCTGTACATGGAAAACCTGGATGCGCTGGTCTCTCAAGCACTAGAGGCTGTGCAAAGCGCTGAAGATATCAATGCCCTGGAGCAAATCCGGGTTCAATACCTTGGCAAAAAGGGTGAATTGACTCAGGTGATGAAGACCCTGGGGAATTTGCCGGCAGAAGAGCGTCCGCAGGTCGGCGCGCTGATCAACGTTGCCAAGGAACGTGTCACAGGCGTTCTCAATGCGCGCATGGCTCTGTTTGAGGAAGCCGAACTGGCTGCCAAGCTGTCTGCCGAATCCATTGACGTGACCCTGCCGGGCCGCGGTCAGACCTCCGGTGGTCTGCATCCGGTAACCCGGACTCTGGAACGTATCGAACAGTTCTTCACCCATATCGGCTACGGCATTGCTGAAGGCCCTGAGGTCGAAGACGACTATCACAACTTCGAGGCGCTCAACATCCCAGGTCATCACCCGGCCCGGTCGATGCACGACACCTTCTATTTCAATGCGAACATGTTGCTGCGCACCCATACCTCGCCGGTACAGGTCCGCACCATGGAATCGAAAAAGCCGCCGATCCGCATCGTCTGCCCAGGCCGTGTATATCGCAGTGACTCCGATATCACCCACTCGCCGATGTTCCATCAGGTCGAAGGCCTGCTGGTTGATCGCGACATCAACTTCGCCGACCTGAAAGGCACCATCGAAGAGTTCCTGCGGGTGTTCTTCGAAAAGGAACTGGCCGTACGTTTCCGTCCCTCGTACTTCCCGTTCACCGAGCCATCCGCCGAAGTCGACATGGAATGCGTGATGTGCAGCGGTAAAGGCTGCCGCGTCTGCAAGCAGACCGGCTGGCTGGAAGTAATGGGCTGCGGCATGGTTCACCCGAACGTGCTGCGCATGTCCGGGATCGACCCGGAAGAATTCTCGGGCTTTGCCTTCGGCATGGGCGTCGAGCGACTGGCCATGCTGCGTTACGGCGTGAACGACTTGCGTCTGTTCTTCGACAACGACTTGCGGTTCCTCGCGCAATTTCGCTAGTCGTAACGAATTCTTAGGAGAGCAGGATGAAATTCAGTGAACAATGGCTGCGTGGCTGGGTCAGCCCGCAGGTAGATCGCGACGCGCTGGTTGCACGTCTGTCGATGGCCGGTCTTGAGGTCGATAGCGTTACGCCGGCCGCCGGTGTTTTCAGTGGCGTGGTGGTGGGCGAGGTGCTCAGCACCGAGCAGCATCCCGATGCCGACAAACTGCGCGTTTGCCAGGTCAGCAATGGTGCGGAAACTTTCCAGGTCGTGTGCGGTGCGCCAAACGTGCGTCCGGGCCTGAAGATTCCGTTCGCGATGATCGGTGCCGAGCTGCCGGGCGACTTCAAGATCAAGAAGGCCAAGCTGCGCGGCGTCGAGTCCAACGGCATGCTGTGCTCGCAATCCGAGCTGCAGGTCGGTGAAGGCAATGATGGTCTGATGGAACTGCCGGCCGATGCGCCGGTGGGCGAAGATTTCCGTGTTTATCTGGACCTGGAAGACGCCAGCATCGAAGTCGACCTGACTCCGAACCGTGGCGACTGCCTGTCCCTGGCCGGTCTGGCCCGTGAAGTCGGAGCGCTGTACGACGCTCCGGTCACTCGCCCGGTGGTGATGACCGTTCCGGCGGTGCACGACGAAGTGCGTTCGGTAGAGGTCCTGGCACCTGCTGCCTGCCCGCGTTATCTGGGCCGGGTCATCCGTAACGTTGACCTTTCCAAGCCTACGCCGCTGTGGATGGTTGAACGCCTGCGTCGCGCGGAAGTCCGCAGCATCGACGCAGCCGTCGACATCACCAACTACGTGATGCTCGAGCTGGGTCAGCCGCTGCACGCGTTCGATCTCGCCGAAATCAATGGCGGCATCCGGGTACGCATGGCGGAAGAGGGCGAGAAGCTCGTGCTGCTTGACGGTCAGGAAGTCAGCTTGCGTAGCGATACGCTGGTGATCGCCGACCACACTCGCGCTCTGGCCATTGCCGGCGTGATGGGTGGCGAGCACAGTGGTGTGTCCGCGACCACTCGTGACGTATTCCTTGAAAGTGCGTTCTTCGATCAGATCGCTGTGGCGGGCAAGGCTCGGTCCTACGGTCTGCACACTGACGCTTCGCACCGCTACGAGCGCGGGGTGGACTGGCAACTGGCCCGTGAAGCCATGGAGCGCGCCACTGGTTTGCTGCTGGAAATCACTGGTGGCGAAGCTGGCCCGATCATCGAAACCGTCAGCGAGCAGCATCTGCCGTCGATCGCGGCCATTACTCTGCGTGCTCAGCGCATCACCCAGATGCTGGGCATGGAAATGGATTCCGCCGAAGTCGAGCGTCTGCTCAATGCTTTGGGTTTGAAGGTTTGCGCCGACGGAGCTGGGCAATGGCGCGTGGAAGTGCCAAGCCATCGCTTCGATATCAGCCTGGAAGTCGATCTGATCGAAGAGCTGGCGCGTCTGTACGGTTATAACCGCCTGCCGGTTCGTTACCCGCAAGCTCGTCTGGCGCCACAAGCCAAGGCTGAAGCGCGTAGTGATCTGCCAGAGCTGCGTCGTCTGCTGGTAGCTCGTGGCTATCAGGAAGCAATCACTTATAGCTTCATCGATCCGAAGCAATTCGAGCTGTTCAACCCGGGCGTCGAGCCGCTGCTGTTGGCGAACCCGATCTCCAATGACATGGCTGCCATGCGTTCGTCGCTGTGGCCGGGGCTGGTCAAGGCGTTGCAACACAACCTCAACCGTCAGCAGGATCGTGTCCGCCTGTTCGAGAGCGGTCTGCGCTTTGTCGGTCAGCTGGAAGGTCTGAAGCAAGAGCCGATGATCGCCGGTGTGGTGTGCGGCAGCCGTCTGCCGGAAGGCTGGGCGCAAGGTCGCGAGACCGTGGATTTCTTCGACGTCAAGGCTGACGTAGAAGCGGTGCTGGGTTTTGCCGGTGCGCTGGATCAGTTCACTTTCGTACCGGGCAAACACCCTGCGCTGCATCCGGGTCAGACCGCGCGCATCGAGCGGGAAGGGCGTGAAGTCGGTTTTATCGGCGCGATTCACCCTGAGCTTTCGAAATCCCTGGGTCTCGACCGTCCGGTCTTCGTCTTCGAGCTGGTTCTGGCCGAAGTCGCTCTGGGGAAAATGCCGAAATTCCACGAGTTGTCGCGCTTTCCTGAAGTGCGTCGTGACCTGGCACTGATTGCGCACAAAGACGTTGCAGCCTCGGCTGTACTGGACGTAATCCGTGAAAATGCAGGCGAATGGCTGACAGACCTCAGGCTATTTGACGTGTATCAGGGTAAAGGCATTGATCCTGATAGAAAAAGCCTCGCAGTCGGCTTGACCTGGCAGCATCCATCGCGCACTCTTAATGACGATGAGGTGAATTCGACGACGCAAAATATCCTCACCTCGCTCGAACAAAGGTTGAACGCCACGTTAAGGAAGTGACGTATGGGGGCTTTGACGAAAGCAGAGATGGCGGAACGTCTGTATGAAGAGCTGGGCCTGAACAAGCGGGAAGCCAAGGAATTGGTTGAACTGTTTTTCGAGGAAATCAGGCACGCTCTTGAAGACAACGAGCAGGTCAAACTGTCGGGTTTCGGCAATTTCGACCTTCGGGACAAACGCCAGCGGCCTGGCCGCAACCCGAAAACGGGGGAAGAAATCCCGATCACGGCTCGCCGTGTGGTCACCTTTCGTCCAGGGCAGAAGTTGAAGGCCCGAGTTGAGGCTTATGCTGGAACCAAGTCATAACGACGAACTACCCGTCATCCCGGGCAAACGCTACTTCACCATAGGTGAAGTCAGCGAGCTGTGTGCGGTAAAACCACACGTGCTGCGCTACTGGGAGCAGGAGTTTCCTCAGCTCAACCCCGTCAAACGCCGCGGAAACCGCCGGTATTATCAGCGCCAGGACGTGCTGATGATCCGGCAGATCCGCGCGCTCCTTTACGATCAGGGGTTCACCATCGGCGGCGCGCGCCTGCGTCTGTCCGGCGATGAAGCCAAAGACGACACCACCCAATACAAGCAAATGATTCGCCAGATGATCGCCGAGCTCGAAGATGTGCTGGTGGTTCTCAAGAAATAATTTCCTGCTTTTAAATACTTCCAGTTTTCAAAAGCTTGCGATATATTCTTGAGCGTTCTTCGAGATGAAGAACGAGTTTCAAACCTAGTCGGGGCGTAGCGCAGTCCGGTAGCGCACTAGCATGGGGTGCTAGGGGTCGAGTGTTCGAATCACTCCGTCCCGACCATAATTCCTGAGTAACATCAGACACTTAAGCCGATCATCTGGATCGGCTTTTTTGTGCCTGCGCAAAACCCTCGCAAAATTACCCGGTAATTTCGCTGATATTCAGGTCCGAAGCTGCGTCCGACCAGACGATTTTCGCACGGTCCTTCTGTTAGTTTTTGGTCGTGCTCTCACTGGCATGGCCTGCGATTTTCTGCCCATCCTTTCCGACTTTCTGATACAGGTTGCAGCGGCAATCCTCGTACATCATAGAAGCCCTGCATTTCCTCTTCTTTCCATCCCTTGTAACAACCAGCCGCCCCTCGAGCCTTTTTATGCCTGCAAAAACTTATGAGGCGGCTAACTCGCTCAGGGCTTCTTTTCTTTCATCCCATCCTTTGAGCCGCTGGACGTTTGCGCATCCTTCTCGGTTTCATGGGCCTCTGCACCGGAGTTCGAGCCCGAGGCCTCTTCACCCTTTTTGTCGGCCTTTTCTTCCTTGGACTCGGTGCCTCCCTGGTTGACCCCGGGAATGCCGGTTGGCGGGACGCTGCTTCCCGCCATTGCGAGGGAGGCATTGGCGGATAAAAGACTTCCAAGCATGAGGGCTGCAATGGTTCGGTTCATCGTCGGGCTTCCGCGTCAGGTTGATAGACGTTGGAAGTTCTGACCCGGGGTAAAGTGCCGGTCAACTGACGGGCGGAACTCGTAGCTATTCGTTCACGGATGCCCGCTATAGATATGGTTCAGTAAGAACAGCTCGATGACCGCCACGAAGACGCAGGTCACTACAAATCCGCGGGTGAAGACTCTGCGAGGCTTTTGGCCGGACGTCTGGAAGCTATTCAGAGCCGATAGCAGGTTTGAAAAAAACTCCAGTAAGTCCATCCGTGTTTGTCCTTTGTTCGGTGCCGGTATCGCGGTGCGGCGCAGTTTATCTCATCGATCCAATTGGCTACGGTCATGTTTCACTGCTCGCGCAACTGGTTCCAGTCAATGCCGAACCGCCCGAGGTACTTCCTCAATCGGTCGGCATCATTGGGCTGCGCTTTGGCCTGTCGCGACACGCCGAACAGTCGTCTGCCGGCATCCGACAGGCTGTCTGCCTGGCGGCAAACTTCCAGCACCGCCTTCAATTGCAATCGATCGAACAGGTCCAGTGTCTCGGCATTGCCCGGCAGTTCATCAGTCACGCCTGTCGGTTGCGCCAGCCCCCACGCGTACCGCAGTCGATCAATTTCCTCCTCGACCTGCGCTTCATCGATTCGCCCGCTGTCGGCCAGTGTCGCCATGCGCGTGATCGAGGCCGAAAGCTCGCGGAAGTTACCCAGCCACGCAGCTTCCCGTGAGCTGGCAAACCCCAGGTAGCGCCGTCGGGCTTCAAGGTTAAAGCGCACCATTTGGCCGTGTTCGCGCGCGTGGCGTTCAAGCTCGAAATCGATGTTGGGTTCGATGTCTTCGCGGCGGCCCGCCAAGCCTGGCAGGTCGAACGTCCAGAGGTTGATCCGAGCGTAGAGATCTTCCCGGAACAGGCCTTCGGCGACACGACTGCGCAGGTCGCGGTGGGTGCCTGCGATGATCAGGAAGTCGCTGTCGACTTCCTTGTCCGAGCCCAGCGGGAAGAAGCGCTTCTCTTCGATGGCCTTGAGCAGCATCGCTTGTTCATCTGCCCCCAGTTCGCCGATCTCGTCGAGAAACAACATGCCGCCGTCAGCCGCTCGCAATAGGCCGTCGCGTGCGTTTTGTGCGCCGGTAAAGGCGCCTTTGACGTGGCCGAACAGCGCGGACATTGCACCGTCCCCACGCAGGGTGGCGCAGTTGACTTCAACGAAGCGTCCCTGCATTTGATGGCGACTGCGTTTGAGCTCGTAAATGCGTCGGGCGAGAAAAGACTTGCCGGCGCCGGTCGGACCGATCAGCAGCATCGGCGCCTTGGAGCGTACGGCCACGCGTTCGATCTGTTCGATGGAACGGTTGAACGCGGTGTTTCGGGTGGCGATGCCGGACTTGAGAAACTCCAGGCCTTCCAGGCGTCTGTGAGTGAAGCGAGAGGCAATCCGGTCGTAGCGCGACAGATCCAGGTCAATCAGGGCGTGTGTGCCGGTGGCCGGTTCTTCTTCGTTCTTGCGGCGGGCGGGGGAGGTCTGGATCAGGCGTGCCGGCAAGTAGCGCGCCTCGGTCAGCAAGAACCAGCAGATCTGCGCGACGTGGGTTCCTGTGGTGATGTGCACCAGATAGTCCTCTCGCTCGGTATCGAAAGTGTATTCGGAGGTGAAGTCATGGAGCGCGCCGTAGACCTCTTCGAAATCCCAGGGATTACGCAACGGCATCGGGTGCAGGCGCACTTCTGTGCCGGGCGACACCTGATGGATGTCCTCGCGAATGCGTTCGGCCAGGCTCGTGTCCCGGGCGTCTGTGCCGTGTATCAGTTCCAGTCGATGGATCAATACATCCGGTTGCTGGCACAGGCCCACGCTAGGCCGCCAATGGTTCCAGCGGTTGGCGCCTTTGCCTACGCGATCAAGGGTGGCGCCGATGAAGCCGATGGCGACGGTGCGCTTGCCCGACATTGATGATCCTTAAAGATAAACGACGATACCCAATGATAATGTTTAAGCGTGTCATTTGTCGTGATGAGAGTTCATGGGTAATTGCGACTAAAATAAAGTCTTTAAAAATCAAATAGATAAGAATAATTTTCGAACTTTTTCAAAAGCTGGCACAGCGACTGCAATACCTGTCTCAACGAACAGGACAACATAGCGAGACGCCACGAATGGCCAATTTCAACCTCTTCAATACGCAATCTAAAAGCCTGCCGGCGTGCGACGCCTTGAATGCTTCCGGTGCCGCGGCTTATGCCTACACACCCAAGCATCAACTGGCTCAGCTGGCTGTCACCGGTTGCCTGAATTCGACCTTTTACGCATCTGCTCAAAGTCAGTTGGATCAGGTGTTGAAGCTGGTTGCGGAGCTGGACAGCCGCTTCGTGGCAAATGCCGCTCTTTATGCTCGCCAGAAAGGACACATGAAAGACATGCCGGCATTGTTGCTGGCAGCGCTGACGGCTCAGCGTTCGGCTCTGGTGCCGGAGGTGTTCGAGAAGGTCGTGGACAGCGGCAAAATGCTGCGCAATTTCGTACAAATCCTGCGCAGTGGCGCCACCGGTCGCCGCTCCCTGGGTTCTCAGCCCAAGCGTCTGGTGCAGAACTGGCTGAACAGCGCGACCGAACGCCAGCTCTTGCAGGCATCGATCGGCAATCAGCCTTCGCTGGCGGATGTGGTGAAGATGGTTCACCCAAAACCGTCCGAGGCCTGGCGCGAAGCGTTTTTTGCCTGGGTGATCGGCAAACCGGTGGATGCACAGGCGTTGCCCGGATTGACTCGCGATCTGCTGGCATTTCGCAGCGGAGCGAGTGATCAAGTGCCTGAAGTGCCTTTTCAATTGCTCGGTAACGAAACGTTGAGCAAGGAACAATGGGCAGAGCAGGCGCGAAACATGGGCTGGCAGGGGCTGCGGATCAACCTCAATACGCTTGCGCGCCATGGTGCTTTTGAAGTGCCGGGTTGCACCGAAACCGTGGCCGCACGGTTGGCGGATCCCGAAGCAGTGGTCAGGGCACGGGTGTATCCGTACCAGTTGCTGGCAGCGTACCGGATGGTCGGCGATGACGTGCCGGCGCTGATTCGCGAGGCTTTGCAGGATGCGCTGGAGCTCTCATTGACCAATGTGCCGAAGCTGCAAGGTGCGGTGGTGGTTTGCCCGGATGTTTCCGGCTCCATGGGCAGCCCGCTGACGGGTTACCGTCAGGGTGCGACCACGGCGGTGCGCTGCATCGATGTGGCGGCATTGATTACGGCGGCGGTGTTGCGTAAACAACCGACGGCACGGGTGATGCCATTCGAATGGAAGGTGGTGGATATCACCCTCAACCCGCGCGACAGTGTGATCAGCAATGCCGAAAAGCTTGCAGGCATTTTCGGCGGCGGAACCTGCTGCTCGGCGCCGTTGAAGAAACTGGCGGACAGCAAGGCCAGGGTCGATACGTTGCTCATGGTGTCGGACAACGAATCCTGGATCGATGCGCGACGTCAGGGCGCCAGCGAGACGATGCTGCAATGGGAGCGAATAAAGCGGATCAACCCGCAGGCACGCCTGATTTGCATTGACCTGCAACCAGGTTGGGCGACACCGGTGGCGGATCGTGACGACATCCTGAATGTCGGCGGTTTCAGTGATGCGGTGTTTGATGTGATCGAGCAGTTCACTGCCGGCCGGTACGGACCGCAGCACTGGGTCGAAGCGATTGAATGCATGGGATGAGGCAATCAGCCACCCAATGAATTGATTTGTCACGGGCACTGAATGCCGGTGGGACTACATCCAAGACGTCTCACCAAACCCTTGTCAGTGCGCGTGACGGCACGAATGCCGATGGCTGTACATCTGAGGCCGGCTAATCCCGGTGCGCGGTAACGCGCAACAGTCACCAACCTTTGTCGTGCCACCTTTTTTGAATCTCCCGGCGAATACCGGTGGAACTACCTGAAGAATCGAGATGATGAAAGAACACACTTACCAACTGCTGGAAGTCGCCAACGGCAAACCGATCAAGCTCTGGACCGAGGGCGTCCCGGTGGAAAACGAGGCGCGCGAGCAGTTGATGAACACGGCGAAGATGCCCTTCATCTTCAAGCATCTGGCTGTCATGCCGGACGTCCATCTGGGCAAGGGCTCGACCATCGGCAGCGTGATTCCCACGGTCGGCGCGATCATCCCGGCAGCGGTCGGGGTGGACATCGGTTGCGGCATGATTGCCGCGCGCACCTCGCTGACCGCGGCCGATCTGCCGGACAACCTGCATGGCCTGCGCAGTGCCATCGAGCAAGCGGTGCCTCATGGCCGCAGTTCGACCCGATCGCGCCGTGACAAAGGCGCCTGGGACGAGATTCCGCAACAGGCGGATCAGGCCTGGGCGGCGCTGAGTCCACGGTTCAAGGCGATCACCGACAAGTACCCGAAACTGGCCAACACCAACAACCGCGGGCATCTCGGAACACTGGGCAGCGGTAACCACTTCATTGAAGTGTGCCTGGATGAAGCCAACCGGGTCTGGTTCATGTTGCACAGCGGCTCGCGCGGTGTCGGCAACGCCATCGGCAACCTGTTCATCCAGATGGCCCAGGCGGATATGCGCCAGCACATCGCCAACCTGCCGGATCGTGATCTGGCGTATTTCGAAGAAGGCAGCCGGCACTTCGATGATTACGTGGAAGCGGTGGGCTGGGCCCAGGATTTCGCCAAGCAGAACCGGGAGCTGATGATGCGAGCGGTGATTCAGGCCACGCGGCAGATCATCCGCAAGCCGTTCGAAGTCGCGCTGGAAGCGGTGAACTGCCACCACAACTACGTGCAGAAAGAGCGGCATTTCGGCGAGGACATTCTGGTCACCCGCAAAGGCGCGGTGTCAGCGAAGAAGGGCGAGTTGGGGATCATTCCCGGTTCGATGGGCGCCAAGAGTTTCATCGTGCGTGGTCTGGGCAACGAAGAATCGTTTTGCTCCTGCAGCCACGGTGCCGGTCGGACCATGAGCCGTACCAAGGCCAAAAACACCTTCACCGTCGAAGATCAGATCCGCGCCACCGCGCATGTTGAATGCCGTAAGGATGCTGCGGTGATTGATGAAATTCCGATGGCCTACAAGGACATCGACAAAGTCATGCACGCCCAGCGTGAGCTGGTTGAAGTGCTGCACACCCTGCGTCAGGTGGTGTGCGTCAAGGGATAACGCGTGCCGAAAGGCGCGCCGGAACAAGGATTGAAAGACATGAAATTCGAAGAACGACATCCGCTGTGCAACGCCATGCGCGCCCGGGTGCTGGAAGAACTGGCGCGCATAGAGCGTGAGCGCAATGTCACGGTGCTGTATGCCTGCGAATCAGGCAGCCGGGCCTGGGGTTTTGCCTCGCCGGACAGTGATTACGATGTGCGCTTCGTTTATGTAGAGAAACCGGAGTGGTTCGTCCAGGTCGATGCGCCAAGTGATGTCATCGAGCGGCCTTTGGATGACGAGCTGGATGTCAGTGGCTGGGAGCTGCGCAAGACCCTCGGGCTGTTGCGCAAATCCAACCCGACCTTGCTGGAGTGGCTCGACTCCCCGCTGGTTTATCGCAGCGAGACCGCAGCGGTTGCGCAACTGCGGGCGCTGGCCGAGGCGTTCTACAGCCCGCCAGCCGCGCGCAATCATTATCTGTCGATGGCGAAGAAGAACTTCCGTGGTTATCTGCAGGGTGAAAGCGTGCGGTTCAAGAAGTATTTCTACGTACTGCGGCCGCTGCTGGCGGTGCGCTGGATCGATCAGGGGCGTGGTCGGCCGCCGATGACGTTCAGCGATCTGCTGAGTACCGTCGATGATCGTGCATTGCTCGATGAAGTCGACGAACTGCTCGCGCTCAAACGCAATGCCGACGAGAGCGCTTACGGTCCTCGTCGTCCGGCGTTGCATGCGTTCATCGAGGCGGAACTCGAGCGTGCGGTGCCGGCATTGCCAAGAACCCGGGAAGATTCGCGGCAGCTCGATCGATACCTGCGGGAAACCGTTGGTTTGTACGCATAAGGAAAAAAATGAAACAGGACGTTATTGAACTGGACGGCGCCATCGGTGGTGGCCAGGTGTTGCGCAGTGCGCTGAGTCTGTCGATGGTGACGGGCCAGGCGTTTCGCATCGAGCGGATTCGGGCCAGACGCAGTCGTCCCGGACTGTTGCGCCAGCACCTGACCGCCGTGACGGCGGCGGCTCAAGTCTGTGGTGCAAAGATCCAGGGGGCTGAGCTGGGCTCGCAGACATTGAGCTTCGAGCCGGGGCCGATTCGCGGTGGCGATTTTCGCTTTGCCATTGGAACCGCCGGCAGTTGCACATTGGTGTTGCAGACCTTGCTGCCCGCTTTATTGCTTGCGCCGCAAGCCAGCCGCGTGCGGATCAGCGGCGGCACGCATAATCCGCTGGCGCCACCGACCGACTTTCTCAGCCGCAGCTGGTTACCGCTGCTGCGACGGATGGGCGCGGAGGTTGAACTGACGTTGCTGCGCCACGGGTTCGTACCGGCGGGTGGCGGTGAAATCGACGTCAGGGTGCAACCATCGAAGTTGTCAGCACTGCACCTGTGCGAGCGCGGCTTGCCGCTCTCGCAACAGGCGTGTGCGCTGACGGCGGGACTGGCGCCGAGTGTTGGTGTCCGCGAGCTCGAAAGGGTGGCCCAGCGATTGAACATGGCGTCAGCGGAGTTGAACGCGGTCATTCTTGATCCGGCCTGCGGACCGGGCAACGTGTTGCTGCTGGAATATGCGTTTGAACACGTCACCGAAGTTTTCAGCGCTTTCGGTCAAGCGTCTCTGCGTTCGGAGAAGGTGGCGGACGCCGTGATCGATCAGGCGGCCGATTGGTTGCACAGCGGTGCAGCGGTGGCAGAACATCTGGCGGACCAGTTGCTGTTGCCGATGGTGCTGGCTGGAGGTGGATCGCTTACCACGCCCAGGATGACCGAGCATTTGCACAGCAACATTTCGGTGATCGAGCGTTTTGTACCGATCGTCATCCAGTGCGAGGAAGAGGGCGCATCCCGGTTGAGGGTTGAAGTTCGCGCACGAGAGCAATAGGCGGCAAATTGCTGGCCCCCGAATGTTTCCGGTCCCGGCAAACTCGCCTTTTTTCAAAAGGTTAGGTGGGCTATATGCGGACGATTGTCATCACCGTAGCAACGCTTTCCCTCGCTCTGTTCGCGATGGAGGCCCAGGCCAGGGAACTGAGCAAGAGCCATCGTTTTGCGTGTACCTGGGGTTCGGACATCGCCGCCGGCGCACAACAGTCGAAGCTGTCCGGGATTTCCCTGTATGGCGCGCGCAAGCGCTTGCAGGCGCGCAAGTTTCAGCAACCCTGGATGCGCATGACCGCCATGGGCATCACCGAGCAGACCTACGACAGCGCGTCGCGGCTCAAGCCGGCGGCCGTCAAGCAGACCTATTACGAACAGTGCGTTCGGCACGAGTTGGCCCAACGTTGAACGAAAAAGCCCGACCTGAAGAGGTCGGGCTTTTTCATCTCCGGTGCAATGACAGCATCATTTGTCACTTTCGCAATTGACCATCCACGACACGCCAAAACGATCCACCAGCATGCCGAAGCGGGCGGCCCAGAAGGTGGCTTCCAGCGGCATGTCGATGCGACCGTCTCTGGCCAGCGCGTTAAACACTCGTTCGGCCTCGGCGATGCTGTCGACATTCAGCGAAATCGAGCATCCGCTCATGCCTTGGGTCGGGCGGTCGGGTGTGGTGTCCGAAGCCATGAGCATCTGGTCACCGACTTTCAGGCAGGTGTGGATGATCAGGTTGTGATGCTCTTTGGGCACATGTTCGGCGGCTGGGGTTTCGCCGAAGGTCATCATTGCTTCGAGCTTGCCTTGCAGGCATTGCTCGTAAAACGTGAAAGCTGCGCGGCAATCGCCGTTGAAGATCAGGTACGGGTTGATTTTCATGGTAGTGCTCCCGAATAGGCAGTGGAACGCTGCGCGGCCGGGTGTGCCGAAACAGCATCATGGATTGACTCCATCCAGCAAAGCGTTGGAACGCCGGTTTGCCAGCCGATGCTGCAAGAATTTCCTGTCGGGGCGACCGATGGTCTGCGCAGAGGGCGTCAGGAGTCGCGCGGGTTCTTCTGCACCGCTGCGCCCGCCACCCGGGCGACAGGTCGGGTTTGCATCAGCGCATCGATCGCTTTGCGATAGTTCTGACCGCCCAGCGCCATGCTGTTGTTGTGCGTTGCGCCGGGCACCAGCAGCAGGTGTTTCGGCTGCCGGGCGGCGGCGAACAGTTGCTCGCTGAAACGTGACGGCACAAACGCATCGGCAAGACCGTGTACCACCAGCAACGGCATGTGGATCTCGGCGATCTTGTCGATGGAGTCGAACTTCTGCGACAGCAACCAACGGACTGGAAGGGAGGTGTTGGCTACGGCTGCCGCTACATCCGCCAATGAAGTGAAGGTGGATTCGATGACCAGTCCGCGCACCGGCAATGGGGTGTGATTTCTGGCGGCATCGCGGCCGAGTTCGGCAGCCAGGTCGACGGCGACCGCGCCCCCCAGCGAGTGGCCGTAGATCAGGCGTTTGTTCGGATCAGGTTGCAACAGTTGGAAGCGTTCCCAGGCCACACGAGCATCTTCGTAAACCGTGCTTTCCGACGGCAGATCACCACGGCTTTGGCCGAAGCCGCGATAGTCGATGGCCAATACCGAATAACCCGCCGCGCGCAGTTGCTCGATACGGAACAGTTGCCCGGTCAGATTCCAGCGTACGCCGTGCAGATAAAGGATGGCCGGCGCATCGGCACGTTCCGCCGGCCACCACCAGGCGTGAATGTTTTGCCCGGCCTTGAAGCTTTTCGGTTGCAGGTCGAGTTCCTGCACGCTGCCGGGCAATCCGTGATACCAGCCGGCGGTGCCCGGTTCAATGCGAAACAAGAGTTTGCGTTCGGTGTGTTCCAGCACGGCACAACTCGCCGGCACGCCGATGATCAGGGCAGCCATGCAGGCGAACGCCAGACGGCGGCGTCGAAGTCGGGTCATGAAGGCAAGGAACATTAAACGTTTCACCACGGCGTGGACAAAGAACGCTTTTTACCAGATGCCTTGACCGGCGCGTGACATTTTCGACCGCCGCACGCCTGCAACGATTACAAAATGCTGCAACGACTCAGTTGACCTTCAGCACGATCTTGCCGATGTGGTCGCCCGCTTCCATGCGCGCATGGGCTTTGGCCGCTTCGGCGAGCGGGAAGATCTGGTCGATGATCGGCAGGCAGCGTCCGGCGGCCAACACCGGCCAGACGTGTTCGCGCAATTGATCGGCGATGGCTGCCTTTTCCGCAGAGGTCCGGGCACGCAGGAGGGAACCGGTGACTACCGCACGCTTGCCGAGGATCGCCAGCAGATCGATGTCATTGGCTCGCGCGCCACCGAGGAAACCGAGCATCACCAACCGCCCATCCATCCCCAAGGCGCTGATGTTCCCGTTGAGGTACGAGCCGCCCATGATGTCGAGGATCACATTAACGCCCTGGCCGGCGGTTTTCTCGGCGATAACAGTCGCGAAATCCTGTTCCCGGTAGTTGATGGCTTCGCCGCCCAGACTGCGGATCACTGCGCATTTGTCCGCGCTGCCGGCGGTGGCGAAGGCTTCGATGCCAAACTCGCGGCACAGCATCAGCGCGGTGGTGCCGATGCCGCTGGTGCCGCCATGGATCAGGGCGCGCTGACCACGGCTGGCGCCGCCGAGGCCGAACAGATTGGCCCACACCGTGAAAAAGGTTTCCGGAATTGCCGCTGCCTGAATCCAGTCCAGCCCATCGGGGATTGGCAGGGCCTGGCCGGCCGGGACTGTGCAGTACTCGGCATATCCTCCGCCGTTGGTCAGCGCGCAGACCCGGTCACCCACCGCAAATCTGCTGACACCGCTGCCAATCGCCATAACCTCTCCGGCCACTTCAAGGCCCGGAATCGGGTTCATGCCGGGTTTCATCGGGTACTTGCCGGCGCGTTGCAAAGCGTCCGGGCGATTGATGCCGGCGGCGTGCACGCGGATCAGTATTTCGCCTTCTGAAGCAATCGGCAGCGGCACGCGTCGGGATTGCAGAACCTCGGGCCCGCCCGGTTCGGTGATTTCGATGCGGGTCATTTCAGTGGGCAATGTCATTTTCAGTTCCTCTTGAAACAAGTGATCAGTAGATGGGAGCGCAGTCAGGGCCTAATGATTCCCGTCAATGGGCGCAGCGGCGTTGTTCGATCGAGGAGGGCAGCAGTTTCATGACGTGCTCAAGTATCAGTGCGATCACGATGGCACCGCCGGCAATCACGAAGAGCAGCACATGCTGTCCACCTGTGGCGTTGAACAGCGCCGAATAGGCGAAACCGGCCAGCGCCTGAAACGTGGCGAACGACACCGTGGCGCGGCTCCACGCCACCTGTTGGCGATGATGATCCGGTACCAGCTCATGCACCCGGGCCAACGCCAGCGGGACAATGCCCGGCGGAAACGAACCGAGCACAACCGCCAGCAGTGCCAGCGCCACGAACGAATGCGAAACGGCCAGCAAGCCAAGAGTGATCGCCTGTATCACAAGCACCAGACGAATGCCGGTCCGCGCACCGAGATGGTCGGCGAGAAAACCATAGCTCACCGGGCCGACGATGGCGCCCAGACCGTACATGACCCAGACCAGCGCGCCGACGTGCGCCCCGGCGCCCAGCCCACGGGCGACGTAATCCACCAGGAAAACCATGGCTGGCACCAGCCCGGCGGCCATGAACGCGTACTGGGCAAACAACAGATACACCGCAGGCGGTGTGGGTTCTGCCGGATCCACCTGAGCCGTTGTGGTAATTGCTTGGGGCAGCTCCGAAGGCCAGCCGAACCAGCTCAATGCCGTCAGTGCCAGCGACAGCGCGCCCAGTCCCAGCCATGTCGCTTGCAGGCCCAGACTCAACAGCAGGGGGACGATCGTGCCGGAGCCGGCGATGCCCAGACCGATGCCGAGGAAAATCGCACCACTGGCCAGGCCCTTGCGCGCGGCAGGTACATGGGGCAATACAGTCGCGGCCACCAGCACCATGATCGCGCCGCCCGCGATGCCGGACAGCAGGCGCCAGCCGAAATACCAGCTCACCGATACGGGGTATGCACAGGCAAAAAACGCCACGGTCACCGCCAGCATCATCAGGCGCAGAGCTGTTCTCTGGGTGACCCGGCGTGCCAGCGGGCGACCGAGGAGGGCGCCGATCAGGTAACCGACCAGGTTGGCCGCGCCGAGGTAAACCACATCATGGGCGGAAAACCATTGCGCCTGAATCAGCGAAGGGATCAGCGGTGTGTAGGCGAAACGCGCCAGTCCGATGCTGACCAGGCTGGCGCAGAGTCCGGCGAAGATCGCCAGCCAGACACTCGTGTCCGGGCGTTCGGGCGAAGCAGTTGAAGTGCGCATGATGGCGGTCCTGAGGAAAGGTTTATGGCGCCCAGCATATCGGCTATCTTTGCTGCGTTAATGCAGCGAGTTTGCGTTGTTATGATGCGTTTATGCATCAATGGGGAATGTTATGAACTGGGATGATGCAAGGGTCTTTCTTGCGGTCTGCCGCGAGTCGACATTACGCGGCGCTGCGCGCGTGCTGGGCGTGGATCAGGCGACGGTCGGGCGACGCATCACGGCGCTGGAAAAGTCGCTGGACGCGACCTTGTTTCTGCGCACCTCCGAGGGCTATGCGTTGACGGCAGTCGGTGAAGCCGCGCTCAAGTCAGTGGAAAAAATGGAGCATTCGGCGCTCGAGCTGGAGCGGCGTATCCAGGGCCTGGACGATCGCCTGACCGGCAGCGTTCGGGTCAGCACCACCGATTCGCTGGCCATCGATTTCCTGATCCCGGCCATTGCGCAGTTGCACGAACAGCATCCGGACGTGCGCGTGCAGCTGGACGCTTCCACGCAGATCCTCAGCCTGGCCAAACGGGAAGCGGACATCGCCGTGCGCAACACCCGCCCGGACAACCCGGACCTGATCGCCCGGCGCATCGCGCGTTGGCCGGTGGGGTTGTTCGCTTCGCAGGCCTATGTCGACCACCATGGCGTGCCGGCGCCGGGCAGTGCATTCGAGGGCCATGATCTGGTGGTGTACCAGCCGTATCTGCAAGGCAACAAGGACCTGACTTTGGTGAACGAGCCCGTGACTCGCGGGCGGATCGTCGCCGGTCTGAGTTCCAGCTTGCTGGTACGACGCTCGATTGCCGCCGGTCTGGGTGTAGGAGAAATACCGGTTTACATGGGCGAGCGCGATGGTCTGGTCAGACTGTGGCCGGAGCGCACGCGGCCGCTGCCTTATGAAGTGTGGCTGGTGACCCATGCGGATTTGCGCCATACCGCGCGGGTCAGGGCGGTGATCGAACACATTGTCGAAGCGTTCGTACTGGAGAATGAGTAGTTCATTGAGGTTGTGCAAGACGGCTACATCAGTTGGCGATCTTGCCTGCAGAATGAAAAACGGCCTTCAATGAAGGCCGTTTTTTTCGAGCGATGAAATCACCGAATCATGGCATTTCCGGCAGTTCCTGCGGGCGCAGATCAAACACCAGGACTTCGGCGTCCTGGCCATTGCTCAGGGTCAGTGCCTGCTCTTCACGAACCCGTACGCCGTCGCCTTCCTTCAACTGCAGGCCGTTGAGTTCAACGCTGCCGCGAGCGACGTGAACATAGGCGAAGCGGTTGGCAGGCAGCTTGAGGGTGGCACTTTCCTCGCCATCGAACAGCCCGGCATACACCCGTGCATCCTGGCGCACTTTCAGCGAGCCGTGGTTGCCTTCGGGCGAGATGATCAGTTGCAGACGACCGCGTTTTTTCTGCTCGCTGAAGTGCTCTTGCTGGTAACGCGGTTTCGCGCCGCTGACGTCCGGTACGATCCAGATCTGCAGGAAGTGCACAGGTTTGGTCGCCGAATGGTTGAACTCGCTGTGGGCCACGCCGCTGCCGGCGCTCATCAGTTGCACATCGCCGGGGCGAATCACCGAGCCGGTGCCGAGGGTGTCCTTGTGTTCCAGGGCGCCTTCGAGCACATAGGAGAAAATCTCCATGTCCCGGTGGGGGTGTTGGCCGAAGCCCTTGCCGGCGGCGACGCGGTCATCGTTGATCACCAGCAGGTCGGAGAAACCCTGTTCACGCGGGTCACGGTAGCTGGCGAAGGAAAAGGTGTGGAACGACTTCAACCAGCCATGATTGGCCAGACCGCGGTCGGAAGCTTTACGAAGGGTCAGCATGATGAAATCTCCTTTCAGGACGTTGATTCGTCCGAGTGAGGAGAAGGTTACTGGTAACCCTGGGATGCAATAAGTAGATGAAAATTGAAATACTGTCCCTTTAGAGTTGACAGTTGTGTGCACTGGATCACGTATTCTTTCCGACGGCTCCAGCGTATCCGGCCATAATGCGCAGACTTATGATTTTGCATGGATTTTGGTGATACCCCCATGAAGACCGTGGCAATGGTGCTGTTCCCGGAGTTTCTGCTGCTCGACATGGCCGGGCCGCTGGAGGTCTTTTCAGTTGCCAACCGTTACCTGAAACCGCAAGCCCACTATCATCTGACGACCCTGGGCACCGAGCACGGGCCGTTGCGTGCGTCCAATGGCGTCCTCGTGCACGCCGATCGGCACATCGACGAAGCCGATGAGCGTTATGACTTGTTGCTGGTGCCGGGCGGCCCCGGCGCCTACAACGAAAAACACCCGCCGTTGCTCGCCTGGCTGCAGGGCGCGGTCACGCGTGCCGGGCAATATGGCTCGATCTGTACCGGTGCCTTCGTGCTTGGACACGCCGGTTTGCTCGACGGCTACCGTGTAACCACCCACTGGAATTACACCGAACGCCTGATCAAGGGCTTTCCAATGGCAAACGTCGCAACTGACCAGATTTTTGTCGAGGATCGCAATCTGATCACGTCCGGGGGCGTCACGGCCGGCATCGATATGGCGTTGGCGGTGGTCGCTCGCGATCATGGCAAAAAGATTGCCCAGGACGTGGCCAAGGTGTTGCTGGTGGTGATGAAACGTCAGGGCGGACAAGCGCAGTTCAGCCCGTTGATGGCAGCAGTGGCGCCCCAGCAAACACCGATTACCCGGGTGCAGAACCATGTGCTGGAGCATCTGGAGGAAGCTTTCACTGTCGAGCGTATGGCAAGTCTTGCGAACATGAGTGCACGACACTTCGCTCGGGTGTTTGCCCGCGAGGTCAACATGACACCCATGGAATTCCTGCAAAGTGCGCGCATCGATTGCGCGCGCAACCTGCTGGAAACCAGCGATCTGCCGTTGAAGACCGTTGCCTATAAAAGCGGTTTCGGCAGCGTGCGGCACATGCGTTTCCTGTTCGGCGAAAAGCTCGGGCTGACCCCCACGCAATATCGCGAACAGTTCAGCTAGAGCGGTTCTGTCCGTTACGGGCATCCGGATGTCCGTGTTGGACCCCGCGTGGTGGTTGTTCCGTCATCGAGGCCTGCGAAGATAACGGACATGAACAGCTTCAACGAATTGAACTCGGCGTCGGTCCTGCGTTTCGGGCCGTACGCGTTCCATTTGCGTCAACGGCTGATCCTCGAAGGGGATCGGCAATTGCGCATGGGCGGTCGTGCGCTGGACATTCTGCAGGTGCTGGTCGAGCGCGCCGGGCGGGTGGTCAGCAAAGAGCAGTTGATTGCTCTGGTGTGGCCGACCTCGGTGGTCGAGGAGATCAACCTGCGGGTGCACATCGCCGCGTTGCGCCGGGCCCTCGGCGACGGCGAGAACGGTCAACGCTACATCGTCAATGTGCCGCAATGCGGGTACAGCTTCGTGGCACCGGTGCAGGGCGACAGCGTTGCTCAGGTGGTTTTCGAAAGCCTGCAAGCGCCCCAGCACAACTTGCCCGCACGGCTGACACCGGTCACCGGGCGCGACTCACTGGTCGGCGGTCTGGTCCGGCAACTGCCGTTGTCCCGGCTCCTGACGGTGACGGGACCTGCCGGCGTCGGCAAAAGCACCGTGGCGCTGCGCGCAGCGGAATTGCTGCTGCAACATTTTCGTGACGGCGTTTGGCAGGTCGATCTCTCGCTGGTCGACGAAGATACTCCGCTCCTCGATTACCTGCTGAAAACCCTCGACATCGACTTCCCCACACTGGCCGCGCGCCACGCCTTGCTGGTGCTGGACAACTGCGAGCACCTGCACGAAGCCTGCCGGAGCCTGCTGGAAACGTTGCTCGACGTTTCCCCCCGTCTGTCGATTCTTGCCACCAGCCGCGAACCGTTGCGTCTCGGTCTGGAAGTATTGCAACCACTGCCGTCCCTGACCCTTCCCAAAGCCACGGCGCTTAACAGCGTCGATGAGGTCATGGGCTATTCGGCGGTGCAGCTGTTTGTCAGTCGTGCCCGTGCGCGTCAACACGGGTTCGGTCTGCGTGAGCAGGATCTGGAAACGGTGCGCGATATCTGTCGACGACTCGACGGCCTGCCGCTGGCGATCGAACTGGCAGCGGCGCAGATCGATGCGCTGGCGCTGGTCGGCCTTCAGACGCAACTGGATCAAGGTCTGCAAGTCCTGAGTCACGGTCGCCGCACCGCCGTGCCACGCCATCAGTCGATGAAGGCTGCGCTGGACTGGAGCTATCAGCGCTTGAGCGAGCAGGAAAAACGAGTGCTGCAAAGGTTATCGGTGTTCAAGATGGCATTCACCCTGGACGCCGCCATCGGCGTGATCAGTTGTGCCCAATTACCACCCTCGACGCTGGTGGCTGTGGTTGAACGGTTGGCGTCCAAGTCGCTGCTGACAATGGATCGATCCAGCGGAACACTGCGCTATCGAATGCTCAACACCACGCGCCGATACGCCCGCGAGCAACTCGAGCAGAGCGGCGAACTGAACGATGTCGAGCGTCGGCACGCGCGTTACCTTGGCCGCACACGGCCAGCCTCACGCAGCCGGCTGACCGCCCAATTCGTCGAGCAGTAAACGCACTTTGCGCAAATCGGGGGTGGCATAGCCTTCGGTGAAGCGCTGGTAGATCGGTGTCAGCAATTGGAGTGCTTCACGAAAACGCGACTGGCGCTGCCACAACCGAGCCAGCGACGTTGCGCTGCGCAGTTCCCAGGCCAGTGCGCCTTGTGCCCGGGCAATTTCAAGGGATTGCTGCAAGGCGCTTTCGACCGTGTGATGGCAGGGCGATTCAGCCGCCAGCA
Organism: Pseudomonas sp. 1; assembly: GCF_056626735.1. Lineage (NCBI taxonomy): Bacteria > Pseudomonadati > Pseudomonadota > Gammaproteobacteria > Pseudomonadales > Pseudomonadaceae > Pseudomonas > Pseudomonas sp. 1. The sequence continues at coordinate 255,723 of NZ_JBWXMQ010000011.1, forward strand.
ATCGCTCGGCGCGGGCCCGCAAAATCTCCGCAGTGCTCCAGCCGGCCGCTCCGCTTTGTGCTCGTTCGAGCAAGGCATCATCAACGAAAACCGGATCCAGCGTGACCATGATCTCCCTGACCAGACCGCTATCGGCGGGCGGGGTGGCGGGGGCCTTGTCGGCGTCGATCACCTGCGCGTAGTGCCGCGCCCAGGTGTAGAACAGCAGCACCGAATGCTTCTGCGCCTGTTCGAGCAGCAGTTGCAGCAGCGCGCGAGCGTTCTGTACGTCGCCGTTGTAATGGGCGATCAGGCACGAGGCGAGTGCCAGGGTGTAGCAGATCGAGGTGCCGTGGTTGATCTGCACCGCGATGTCCAGCGCCTGCCGCGCCGTGCGCCAGGCCTGCTCGGGAAAACCTTGCAGCCACAGCACCCGGGCGAGGACGGTCAGCGAGGCGACGCTCTGATCGTATTGCACGCCGAAACCGTGCGTGAAGCGGTTGAGGTGGCCGCTGTGGGCCATGCGCTGGATCACCTGTTCGGCGTGGATCCGCGCCTGATGCTGATCGCCGGCGTAATGCAGCGCGAGCACCCGCAAGCGGTGGGTACTCAAGGACAACTGCGCATCGCCGTGCACGCCGAGGCTTTCGAATTGCTCGCTCTGCTCCAGCGCCATCTGGTAATGCCCGCAACTGAGATTGACCGCCATGTGCCCCGATATGGCGCGCAATTGCCCGGCCATGTCGTCGTGCCGTTGCGCCAGCAGACGGGCGCTGACGAAGGCTTCGATGGTTTCCGGTGTGCCGCCCCAGGTGTGATAGCAGGCGCTGCCGAGGGCCAGTTTCAAGGCGATTTCCAGTCGCGGGCAGGGCTCGTCGGATGACGCCAGCAATGCGAGTGCCCGCCGCACGTGAACGCCGTATTCCTTTAGCAGAGACAACTCTTGCCACAACGGCGCCGAGGTCGCCGTCAGTCGAACGCCGAGAGGGCGCGAGCCTTCGTCATTCAGCGTCCAGTCCAGCGCCGCGCGCAGGTCTTCGAGGCTACGGGCGTAGCGCTCGATCCAGACTTCAGTCGCGGTGTTCTCCCAGTCGGCCTGGGCCTGGTGCATCAGCGCCAGGCTGCGTTCGGCATGGCGTTCGCGGGTTTCGCCGAGCTCGGCAGCCTGATCAAGTTTTTCCAGTGCATAGCGGCGGGTGGTGTCGAGCAGGCGATAGAACACCTCTTCATCACCGACCTCTACGGTGAGCAGCGACTTGGCCACCAGTTGCGTGATCGAGGCGAACACTTCGTTCGGCTCGATGTGCTGACCGACGATGACCGCCGCCGCAGATTCCAGCGTGAAGGCGCCACGGAACACACTCAATCGGCGCAGGCCGGTCTGTTCGCAGGCGTTGAGCAGATTGAAGCTCCAGTCCAGCGTAGCGCGCAGCGTTTCGTGCCTGCCGAGACGCGTCTGATTGCCTGCCGGCAACCGCCCCTGAAGTTGACTCAGCAAACCGTCCAGCCCAAGGCCCGCCACCTGCGCGGCAGCCAGTTCCAGTGCCAGCGGGATGCCATCCAGTCGGCGGCAGATTTCGATGATCGAGGGCAGATCAGCGTTGCCCGGCTCAAAGTGTTCGTGGGCCGCCATCGCCCGTTCGACGAACAGTTGCAGCGCAGAAAACCCCATCGCCTGATCACGTTCGAGCACCGCAATCGGCGGTGGACAATCAAGAGACTCCAGGCGCTGCACATACTCGCCCTCGGCTCGCAGGCTTTCGCGGCTGGTGGCCAGAATATGCACCTGCGGCGCGCCGCGCAGAATGCTTTCACTGAGCAATGCCACGGCATCGATCAAATGCTCGCAGTTGTCGATCACCAGCAGCATCTGCCGCTCTCGCAGACTGTTGATCAGGCATGCCATCGGTTCACTGTCGTGCAGCGAAAGATCCAACAGGGCGGCGAGGTGCGAGCAGATCGAAGCAGGGTCATCGAGCGGTGCCAGATCCAGCAGACGAATACCGTTGCGATAACGGCCGATCAGTTGCTCGGCGACGCGCAGGGCCACGGTAGTTTTGCCGATGCCACCGGGGCCGACCAGGGTGATGCAGCGCTGGCGCGGCAGTTGGGTGATCAGGCTGTCGACCACCGACTGGCGACCGATCATCCGCGTGCGACGCAGTGGCAGGTTATGCTGGCCGAGGTGGGTGGCGGCGGGGCGTTGTTCAATCGATTGCAGCACGACCGGCGCGACGAAACTGTAACCGCGTTGCGCAACGGTGATGATATAGCGCTGGCCGTTCTGACCGTCGCCGAGGGCCTTGCGCAGCGCGGCCATGTGCACTCGCAGATTGATGTCTTCCACCACACTGTCCGGCCATACCCCGGCGATCAGTTGCTGCTTGCTCACCACCTCGCCGGCGTTGGCCAGCAGGATCAGCAGAATGTCCATGGCACGCCGGCCCAGGCGCAAAGGCTGGTCGCCTTCAAGCACCAGCCGCTGGCCGGGGTGGATCCGATAGGGGCCGAAACCGATGGCCTGATTCGGGGAAAGACTCAACCGCTCACTCCTTCGACGTTTTTTTTGATCCTGATCCGTCGGGGTGAAGAATCCGTGACGGGCAGGGCGCAGAGCGACTCGAAGGTCACGCAAGCCGTCTGATCCGCAGTATCCGGGCATATTCCTCAGGATTTGCCGCCAGTGCAACTTGCGCGAGAGGCAGGCGTTCGGGCACCGCTCGGCATCCAGCGCCTTCACCACTGTATTTAAAGGGCAGAACCTGTGCCCGCTCAGCCGACAGCCGGGAAAAATTAACAACGATTAACTCGTCCGCGCCCGCGTCAGAGCCAAAACTCCGGGGCAATGGAATGCATACGTCCGGAGGACGCTGCGATGAGCAAAGTAGTGGTGGTCTATCACAGTGGCTACGGGCACACCCGCGTCATTGCGCAGGCAGTGGCCCAGGGGGTGGAGCGCCACGTGGGCAGCACCTGCCTGTTGCTGGCGGTGGAAGACGTCGAAACCCGCTGGGATGACCTGCACCGCGCCGACGCCATCATCTTCGGCGCGCCGACTTACATGGGCAGCGCCTCGGCCGCGTTCAAGCAATTCATGGAGGCCACGGCCTCGTTCTATCTCGCCCGGCCATGGCGCGACAAACTCGCGGCAGGCTTCACCAATTCCGGCAGCCTGTGCGGCGACAAACTCAATACCCTGCTGCAAATGGCGGTGTTCGCCGCCCAGCATTCAATGATCTGGGTCGGGCTCGATCTGCTGCCCGCGCGTGCGTGCGAAGGGGTGTTCGACGGCCAGTTGAATCGCCTCGGCAGCTCCCTCGGGGCGATGTCCCAATCCTCGGTCGAGCAACCGCCTGAACAAGCCCCTCCGCCGGAAGACCAGTTGACCGCCGCACACTTGGGCGAGCGGGTGGCACGCCTGGCTCAGCGCATGGCTCGGGACTGAAACCGCCTCAGCGGTTTTTCATGACCTGACACCGCCACGCAAACGGATTGATCCCTTCGCTGCGGGTGAAGATGTGGCAGAAGTGCGCCTGATCGCAGAATCCGCATTCCAGGCTGATCTGTGTAAGGCTGTGGTTGGTGTGCTGGATCAACAACTTGGCCCTGGCAATGCGCTGGGTACGGATCCAGTCTTGCGGCGAGTACCCGGTGCTGCACTTGAACGCCCGGGAAAAATGGCTGCGAGAGAGTGAGCAGGCGCTGGCCAGTTCGGTGACTTCGAGGCTGTCGCCCAGGCGTTCGAGTATCAGTTGTTTCACCAGCCGCTCCCGCTGCGGGCTGAGGCCGCCCGTACCGGTTCTGCGTGGTTCGATGGCAGGAGCGAGGGCGACGGTTTGTTGTGAATGAGCCATGGCCAGGGTCCGTGTCGGGGGGAATGCACTGTCAGGCTTTCCCTTGGTTCAAAAAACAACGTTGCGCAGAGGGTTTCATTGTTCGGCGAGGGGCGAGGGCTGACGAGTTAAACGTTGTTAATTACGCTGGCTGAACCTGAACTCAGCACACCGCTGCAAGTCCTCGCGGCGCAGGCCGGGCAGGATGGCAAGGACAGGCGGACCATTGGGGGCCGCAGTTTCGGGCTCGACCAAGGGGATACGCATGAAAGGATTGTTCAGCGCCGTGACTGGCCTGGCGCTTGCCGGTGTGATGAGCAGTGTCATGGCGCAAGCGCCACAGATCGGTACTCAGGCACCTGGTTATTTCCGTCTGGCACTGGGCGATTACGAAGTCACCGCGTTATTCGACGGCTACAACGATCTGTCGCCGAAACTGTTGCAGGGCCTGAGCCAGAGTCAGATCCGTGCATTGCTGGCCCGTCGCTCGATTGAAACGCCGGGTGTGCAGACCGCGTTCAATGCGTTTCTGGTCAATACCGGCAAGCAACTGATTCTGGTCGATACCGGCGCGGGCCAGTGCATCGGCGCCACCGCCGGCCAGCTCTCGGCAAACATGCAGGCCGCCGGATACAGGCCTGAACAGGTCGATGCGATTCTGCTGACCCATCTGCACCTGGATCACGTTTGTGGATTGGTCGACGGCCAGCAACAGCCGATCTTCGCCAACGCTACGGTCTACGCCGCCAAGGCTGAAGCCGATTACTGGCTTGATCCGCAGGCAATGGCCAAGGCGCCGGCCGGTGCCCGGGAGTTTTTCAAGATCGCCCAGGACTCCACTGCGCCTTACGTGGCGGCCGGGCGCTTCAAGACGTTCGCAGAGGGCCAGTCGCCTTTGCCGGGTGTGGTCGAAGCCACACTGGAAGCCGGGCACACGCCGGGCAGCACCACCTACCGCTTCACTTCGCAGAACCAGAGCATCGTGTTCATGGGCGATCTGGTGCATAACCTGGCGGTGCAGTTCGATCATCCCGAAGTGTCGATCAGTTTTGACGTCAACAATCAGCAAGCGATCAAAAGCCGTCATGCAGTGTTCAGCGCAGCGGCCGCCAGCAAAACCTGGGTGACGGCCGCGCATTTGCCGTTTCCGGGTATCGGCCACATCACGGCGGTCGACAAGCACTTCCAGTGGGTACCGGTTGAATACGGCCCCTACAAACGCGCGGCCAAAGTACCGCTGATCGAGTAAAGTGCCCACCTTTCACGTCAGGCTCAAACAAGGAAAACGTGCCCTATGAACCGTAATGATCTGCGCCGCGTCGACATGAACCTGCTGGTGATTTTCGAAGCACTGATGTTCGAAAAAAACCTGACCCGCGTTGCTGAAAAACTGTTCATGGGCCAGCCGGCGGTAAGCGCGGCGCTGGGCCGTTTGCGCGATCTGTTCGACGATCCACTGTTGCTGCGCAACGGTCGCGGCATGGAGCCGACGGCGCGGGCGCTGGCGATTCTTCGGGAGCTCCAACCGGCGATGGACGTGATTTCCGGCGCGGTCAGTCGGGCCAAGGAGTTCGATCCGGCCACCAGCTGCGACGTGTTCCGCATCGGCCTGTCGGATGACGCCGAATTCGGTCTGTTCCCGCCATTGCTGCGCCAGTTGCAGGAAGAGGCGCCGGGGATCGTGGTCGTGGTGCGCCGTGCCAACTATCTGCTGATGCCGACGTTGCTGGCCTCCGGGGAAATCTCCGTCGGCGTGAGTTACACCACCGATCTGCCGGCCAACGCCAAGCGCAAGAAACTGCGTGACATTCCGTGCAAGGTGCTGCGCGGCGACAACCGCCCGGGCCCGCTGACTCTGGATGAATACTGCGAGCGGCCTCATGCGATGGTGTCTTTCTCCGGCGACCTGAGCGGCAACATCGACGTGGACCTGGCCAAGGTCGGTCGCAGCCGTCGTGTGGTGCTCGGCGTGCCGCAATTCAGCGGTTTGCGCGCGCTGCTGGCCGGCACCGAGATGATCGCGACCGTGCCGGATTACGCGGCGTGTGCGTTGGTTGAGGGGTGTGCGTTGCGGGCTGAAGATCCACCGTTTCCGATTGATGCGGCGCAACTGTCGATGGCGTGGAGCGGGGTGCATGACAACGATCCGGCGGAGAAATGGCTGCGTTCGCGGATCAGTCAGTTCATGTCGGTGTCGCTGGATATTCCGGCGGTTTAGTTACTCGGATACAGGAAAACGGCCAGTGGGCCGTTTTTTTATCGGTGGCAAATAGGGGGACCGTTCGTCTTAAACCCGCCCGCACCTGTAATTTCTGACAGTAGCCAGCCTCGGTTCAGCGCCATTCAATACCTCCATCGCCCCGCCATTCGATCGGAGTTCGCGCCATGA
>NZ_JBWXMQ010000012.1:0-207396 GCF_056626735.1 Pseudomonas sp. 1
GAATCGCTGAAAGCGCCCAACAAACCGGCATTTCCAACGCCTTCCAGGCTTCTATGAACTGAAGCGGCCCGCCTTCGAAACTCACTTAACTCATTGAATCTCAAGGAGTTTTCCGTTTCGACTGCGCCGGAAGTGGGGCGAATTATAGAGATTCAGAATCTGCCGTCAACACTTATTTTCACAAATCTGTCATATCGGTCAAAAAAGCCCCGAAACGCGAAGGCCGACCTTAATAGGTCGGCCTTCTTTGCACTGCTCTTCTACTTACAAGCTAGGGAAAGCGAATTGCGAAGCTTCATGGCTCGCACGCTGCGGCCAGCGCTGGGTGATCGCCTTGCGACGGGTATAGAAGCGCACGCCATCCGGACCATAAGCATGCAGGTCGCCGAACAGCGAACGCTTCCAGCCGCCAAAGCTGTGGTAAGCCACCGGCACCGGCAATGGAACGTTGACGCCGACCATGCCGACTTCGATCTCGTCGCAGAATAGACGCGCTGCTTCACCATCACGAGTGAAGATGCAAGTACCGTTGCCGTATTCATGATCGTTGATCAGTTGCATCGCCTCTTCAAGGCTGTTCACCCGGACGACACACAGAACCGGCCCGAAGATCTCTTCTTTATAGATGCGCATCTCAGGAGTGACATTGTCGAACAGGCAGCCACCCAGGAAGAAACCTTCTTCATGACCGGCAACGCTCAGCCCGCGACCGTCGACTACCAGGGTCGCGCCCGCCGCCACGCCATCTTCGACGTAACCGCTGACCTTGTCGCGTGCCTGACCGGTAACCAGCGGCCCCATGTCCAGACCGCAAGAAGTGCCGGCACCGATTTTCAGCGCCTTGATCTGTGGAACCAGTTTGGCCACCAGTGCGTCCGCCACCTGATCGCCCACACACACGGCTACAGAAATCGCCATGCAGCGCTCGCCGCAAGAACCGTAAGCCGCGCCCATCAGGGCGCTGACCGCGTTGTCCAGATCCGCATCCGGCATCAACACCGCGTGGTTCTTCGCCCCGCCCAGCGCCTGAACGCGCTTGCCGCGTTTGGTGCCTTCGGCATAGATGTATTCGGCAATCGGCGTCGAACCCACAAAGCTCAGCGCTTTGACTTCCGGCGCTTCGATCAGCGCGTCCACCGCAGTCTTGTCACCATGCACGACACTCAGCACACCCTTCGGCAAACCGGCTTCCAGCAGCAGTTGCGCGATCAGCAGGGTCGAGCTTGGATCACGCTCGGATGGCTTGAGGATGAAGCAGTTGCCGCAGACGATCGCCAGCGGATACATCCACAGCGGCACCATGGCCGGGAAGTTGAACGGGGTGATGCCGGCCACTACGCCCAGCGGCTGGAAATCGGACCAGGCATCGATGTTCGGGCCGACGTTGCGGCTGTACTCGCCCTTGAGGATTTCCGGCGCTGCGCAGGCGAACTCGACGTTCTCGATACCACGCTTCAGTTCACCGGCCGCGTCTTCCAGAGTCTTGCCGTGTTCTTCGCTGATCAGTTGCGCAATGCGTGCTTCGTTCTGCTCCAGCAGTTGCTTGAAGCGGAACATCACCTGAGCACGCTTGGCCGGTGGCGTGTTGCGCCAGGCCGGGAATGCAGCCTTGGCGGCATCGATGGCGTGCTGGATGGTTTCGCGGCTGGCCAGCGGCAGCTTGTGGATTGCCTGACCGGTGGACGGGTTGAACACATCGACCGCGCGACCGTTCTCGGTCACCAGTTCGCCATTGATCAAATGCGGGATAACGCTCATCGGGGAACTCCTGAATTCTTGTGCGCAGACGCCCGCAAGAGGCGCCTGCCATTGGCGTAGCTATATAGAAGGAAAATCAGTCGAGCTTGTTCAGCACTTCGCCGACCGCGTCGAACAGACGATCAAGGTCTTGCGGCTTGCTGTTGAAAGTTGGGCCGAACTGCAGCGTGTCGCCGCCGAAGCGCACATAGAACCCGGCTTTCCACAACGCCATACCGGCTTCGAACGGACGCACGATGGCGTCGCCGTCACGACCCGCGATCTGGATCGCACCGGCCAGACCAAAGTTACGAATGTCGATGACGTTCTTCGCGCCTTTCAGACCATGCAGGGCGTTTTCGAAATGCGGTGCGATTTCGGCCACGCTCTGCACCAGGTTTTCCTTTTGCAGCAGGTCGAGTGCCGCCAGGCCCGCGGCGCAAGCCACCGGGTGCGCCGAGTAGGTGTAGCCGTGCGGGAATTCCACAGCGTATTCCGGGGTCGGCTGGTTCATGAAAGTCTGGTAGATCTCGGAGCTGGCAATCACCGCGCCCATCGGGATCGCGCCGTTGGTGACTTGCTTGGCGATGCACATCAGGTCCGGAGTCACACCGAAAGTCGTTGCACCGAACATGGTGCCGGTACGGCCGAAACCTGTGATCACTTCGTCGAACACCAGCAGGATGTTGTGCTGATCGCAAATTTCACGCAGACGCTTGAGGTAGCCCTGTGGCGGAACCAGTACGCCAGCGGAACCGGCCATAGGCTCGACGAACACCGCTGCGATGTTCGACGCATCGTGCAGTTCGATCAGCTTCAGCAGTTCATCGGCCAACGCGATACCGCCCTGCTCCGGCATGCCACGGGAGAACGCATTGCTCGCCAGCAAGGTGTGCGGCAGGTGATCGACATCCATCATTGCCTGACCGAACAGTTTGCGGTTGCCGTTGACGCCGCCGAGGCTGGTGCCGGCGATGTTCACGCCGTGATAGCCACGGGCACGGCCGATCATCTTGGTTTTGGTCGACTGGCCTTTCAGGCGCCAGTAGGCACGGACCATTTTCACCGCGGTATCGGCGCACTCGGAACCGGAGTCGGTGAAGAACACGTGATTCAGGTTGCCCGGCGTCAGGTTGGTGATTTTTTCCGCCAACTGGAACGACAGCGGGTGGCCGTACTGGAAGCCCGGCGAGTAATCGAGAGTGCCCAACTGCTTGGCCACCGCTTCCTGAATTTCCTTGCGGGTATGCCCTGCACCGCAGGTCCACAGACCGGACAGAGAGTCATACACCTTGCGACCCTTGTCGTCGATCAGCCAGCTGCCTTCGGCGCCGACGATCAAACGCGGGTCGCGCTGGAAGTTGCGGTTGGCGGTGTACGGCATCCAGTGCGCGTCCAGCTTCAGTTGGCTGGCCAGTGGCGACGACGCGTTTTCAGGCATGTTCATCGGGCAAAACCTCGCAGGGCAATAAGCTTCAGAGAGATAAAAAGCGTTGTTGCAGCTAAATTGCCACGCGGATAAAGTCGGTGAAATTCAACTCTTCTAACCTTCAGTTAGAACTCTGCTAAACAATGAGAACAACAGCATGAGCAGCCGCCGCCCCGATCCACTGGCCCAGGTCAGTGACTTCGACATTCGTCTGCTGCGGATTTTTCGCAGCGTGGTGGAGTGCGGCGGCTTCTCGGCGGCGGAAACCGTGCTCGGCATCGGTCGCTCGGCGATCAGCCAGCAGATGAGCGATCTGGAGCAGCGTCTCGGACTGCGTCTGTGCCAACGCGGGCGCGCGGGTTTCTCGCTGACCGAGGAGGGTCGCGAGGTCTATCAATCGGCGCTGCAGCTTTTAAGTGCGCTGGAAAGTTTCCGCACCGAGGTCAACGGCCTGCACCAGCATTTGCGAGGCGAATTGATCATCGGCCTGACCGACAACCTCGTCACCCTGCCCCACATGCGCATCACCCACGCGCTCGCGCAGTTGAAAGAGCGCGGGCCGGACGTGCAGATCCAGATTCGCATGATCGCCCCCAACGAAGTCGAGCAAGGCGTGCTCGACGGACGCCTGCATGTCGGCGTGGTGCCGCAGGCCAGTGCGTTGTCGGGACTGGAATATCAGCCGCTGTACAGCGAACGTTCGCTTCTCTACTGCGCAGTGGGTCATCCGCTGTTTTATGTCGACGATAAACAGCTGGATGACAAGCGCCTCAACAGTCAGGACGCCATTGCCCCGACCTTCCGTTTGCCGGCGGAGATCCAGGCGCACTATCAGGCCCTCAATTGCACCGCCAGCGCTTCCGACCGTGAAGGCATGGCGTTCCTGATTCTGACCGGGCGCTACATCGGCTACCTGCCGGATCACTACGCCAGCCTCTGGGTGCAACAAGGTCGCTTGCGCGCGCTCAAGGCCAGTACGCGGTTCTACGACTTGAGCCTGGCCTCGGTCACCCGCAAGGGCCGTCGCCCGCATCTGGTACTGGAAAGCTTTCTCGAAAGCCTGGCCGCCACCCGCTGATGACCGGGGTTTTATTCGACCGGGGCTTGTCCCGCGCCGACGGTTGCGCTATCAACGCAACTGGTTGCACCCCACAGACAAACCCGGAAGTGCCTATGACCTTTGAAGTCCCCGCTCACGGCGGCAAACCCGCCAGCCGCATTCGTCAGAAGAACGAAGAGACCATCATCAAAGCCGCCGAAGACGAGTTTGCCCGTCACGGTTACAAAGGCACGAGCATGAACACCATCGCCACCAAGGCCGGGCTGCCCAAGGCGAACCTGCATTACTACTTCACCAACAAGCTGGGTCTGTACGTGGCCGTGCTGAGCAACATCCTTCAATTGTGGGACAGCACCTTCAACACCCTGACGGCCGAAGACGATCCGGCCGAAGCGCTGACCCGCTACATCCGCGCGAAAATGGAATTTTCCCGGCGCCAGCCGCAAGCGTCGCGAATCTTTGCGATGGAAGTGATCAGCGGCGGCGAATGCCTGACCGAATACTTCAACCAGGATTACCGCGCCTGGTTCCAGGGCCGCGCCAGTGTATTTCAGGCCTGGATCGACGCGGGCAAAATGGACCCGGTCGACCCGGTGCACCTGATCTTCCTGTTGTGGGGCAGCACCCAGCATTACGCCGACTTCGCCACCCAGATCTGCCGGGTGACCGGTCGCAGCAAGTTGACCAAGCAAGACATGGAAGACGCCGGCAACAATCTGATCCGCATCATCCTCAAAGGCTGCGGCCTCACTTCTTCCATATAAGTCGTTTTATGCCATTCACCCTCAGCGGCTTCTGCGAATTTCGCGAAGAGATTCGCAAAAGCCGTTTCATCACCTTCGCCGCGCCGATCGCAAGCCCCACTGAGGCGCAAGCCTTCATCGAGCAACACAGCGACTTGAATGCCTCGCACAATTGCTGGGCGTGGAAACTTGGCGATCAGTACCGCAGCAACGACGACGGCGAACCCGGTGGCACAGCAGGTCGACCGATTCTCGCGGCCATCGAAGCGCAGGACTGCGATCAGGTCGCGGTGCTGGTGATCCGCTGGTACGGCGGCATTCAACTGGGCACCGGCGGTCTGGCCCGGGCCTATGGCGGCGGCGCCAACAAATGCCTGCAAGCAGCGCCGAAGATCGAATTGATCAGTCGTGTGCCCGTGCGTTGCGCCTGCGCCTTTGGCGAACTGGCGCTGGTGAAGCTGCGGGTTGCGGATCTGGGCGGATTGGTGGTGGAAGAAAACTTCACCGCCAATGGTGTCGAGTTGCAACTGGCCGTGGGCGAAGCGCACATTGAGCTGCTGCAGAAACAGTTGGCCGATCTGAGCCGTGGACGAATCCTGCTGCAGCGTTGAGCCCTCGTCCTTTTTTGGGGCACAAGCCGTTTGCTTATGCCCGTGACTTGCCCACATCCGCTGTGCACCCGGCTGTGGATAACCTGAGCACAGGCTGCTGTAACCCTTCTGTCACGTGGCTTTGCGGGATTTGCTCACTTTTCGTCCAAACGGCTGACCCGGCGAACAATTTCACGTAAAAACAATCGCTTAGCGTTGTTTATCGCCTTTAGAAGAAAGCCCGGCAGTGCTTATGCCCGGGATTCTGTCTTGCGCACAAATACTGTGGAGCAACCTGTGGATAAGCCGTTCATGGCTGGCGCAGTCGCCGGTTCTGTATGGCTTGGACGGGGTTGCTCGTTTTTTGATCAGCCAGGCGCGGGCAAAACTGGAGCCTGATCAACGGCTTTGCCCTCATGTGGTGCCGCACAAGACGTCGAACTTACTTCACAGGCTCTGCGCCAAAGGCTGGCAAACAGCGGCCGCCCGCGTTCCTGACTCAATGGCCAGGAAATTGCTTTATCCACAGGCACAACTCCAAGCAACCCGAGCCTGTCATGCCAAATCCCACGTCCCCACCGCGCCTGCAACTGCGCCACATCAGCAAGCGTTATCCCGGTTGCCTCGCCAATGACGCCATCGACCTGAGCATCGCCCCCGGTGAAATCCACGCGCTGCTCGGTGAAAACGGTGCCGGTAAAAGTACGTTGATGAAAATCATCTACGGCGTCACCCACGCCGATTCGGGTGAGATGCTGTGGCAGGGTCAACCGGTGACCATGCGCAACCCCGCTCAGGCGCGGCAGTTGGGGATCGGCATGGTGTTTCAGCATTTCTCGCTGTTCGAGACTCTGAGCGTTGCGCAAAACATCGCACTGGCGATGGGTCCGGCGGCCGGTTCGCCGAAACAGCTTGAAGCGAAAATCCGTGAAGTGTCGCGCCGATACGGCATGGCGCTGGAGCCCCAGCGACTTGTCCACAGCCTGTCAATCGGCGAGCGGCAACGGGTCGAGATCGTTCGTTGCCTGATGCAAGACATTCGCCTGTTGATTCTCGATGAACCGACCTCGGTGCTCACGCCGCAGGAAGCCGACGAGTTGTTCATCACCCTGCGCCGGCTGGCGGCCGAGGGCTGCAGCATTCTGTTCATCAGCCACAAACTCGGTGAGGTGCGCGCCTTGTGCCACAGCGCCACGGTGCTGCGTAGCGGGCGGGTTGCCGGGCATTGCGTGCCGGCCGATTGCAGCGATCGGCAACTGGCGCAATTGATGGTGGGCGACGCCGCGACATTGATCGGCGAGTTCACGAAAGCCACCGGCGGCGCGGCGTTTTTGCAGGTCAGCGGATTGAACTGGCACAACCCGGATCCGTTTGGCTGTTCACTGAGCGACATCGACCTGCAGGTGCGCAGCGGTGAAATCGTCGGCATCGCTGGCGTGGCAGGCAATGGTCAGGACGAGTTACTGGCCTTGCTCAGCGGCGAACAGACATTGCCCAACAACGCAGCGTCAACCATCCGCTTCCGAGAACACGCTGTCGCCGATCTGCGCCCGGATGCGCGACGCAAACTCGGTCTGGCGTTCGTCCCCGCCGAACGCCTCGGGCATGGCGCGGTGCCGGACATGAGCCTGGCGGACAACGCCCTGCTTACCGCCTTCCAACAAGGCCTGGTCAGCCACGGCTTGATCGAGCGCGGCAAGGTCGAAGCCCTCGCCGAAACGATCATCCAGCGCTTCGGCGTGAAAACCCCGGGCACCCAAACCGCTGCCCGCAGCCTGTCCGGCGGCAATCTGCAGAAATTCATCCTTGGCCGGGAAATCCTCCAGCAACCGAAACTGCTGATCGCCGCGCATCCGACCTGGGGCGTGGATGTCGGCGCGGCGGCCACCATCCACCGCGCTCTGATTGCCCTGCGCGATGCCGGGGCGGCGATTCTGGTGATTTCCGAAGACCTCGACGAACTGTTCCAGATCAGCGATCGCCTCGGCGCGCTGTGCGGCGGGCGTCTGTCGGCGTTGCAGGACACCGCGCTGACCCGCCTCAGCGACGTCGGCGGCTGGATGGCCGGCCAATTCGACACCCCTAAATCACAACCGGCCACGGTTTAACGGAGTTTTCCCATGTTGCTTTCCCTTGAACCCCGAGGCCGGCAATCGCGCCTGATGCTGTGGTGCTCGCCAGTGCTGGCGGCGGCGCTGACGCTGGTCTGCGGGTCGTTGCTGTTCGTCGCCCTTGGCCATGATCCACTGAAGACTCTGCACACGTTGCTGATCGCTCCGGTCAGTGACCTGTATGGCGTTTCCGAACTCTTGGTCAAAACCCTGCCGATCCTGTTGTGCGCACTCGGCCTCGCAGTGGCCTATCAGGCGCGGATCTGGAACATCGGCGCCGAAGGCCAGTTGCTGCTCGGCGCTCTGGCCGGCAGTGCGCTGGCGGTGAACATCATTGATATGCAAAGCCACTGGGCGCTGGTGCTGATCCTGCTCACCGGCACCCTCGCCGGCGCCGCGTGGGCCGGGCTCACCGCCTGGTTGCGCACTCGCTTCAACGCCAACGAAATCCTTACCAGCATCATGCTCAATTACATCGCGCTGAACCTGTTGCTGTTCTGCGTGCACGGGCCGCTGAAAGACCCGGCCGGGTTCAATTTTCCCGAGTCGGCAATGTTCAGCGACGCCAGCCGCCTGCCGCTGTTGATGGAGGACGGTCGCGCACATATCGGCGTGTATTTCGCCTTGCTCGCGCTGGTCACGGTGTGGGTGTTGCTGCAGAAAAGTTTCGTCGGTTTCCAGATCAAGGTGTTGGGGCTGGACAAGCGTGCTGCAGGATTTGTCGGGTTTCGCGAGAAACGTCTGATCTGGCTCGCACTGCTGATCAGTGGCGGGTTGGCGGGGCTTGCCGGTGTCTGCGAAGTCACCGGACCGATCGGCCAACTGGTGCCGCAGGTCTCGCCAGGTTACGGCTATGCAGCGATCACTGTGGCGTTTCTCGGCAGGCTGAATCCGATCGGGATTCTGTTTTCCAGCCTGTTGATGGCGCTGCTGTACATCGGTGGCGAGAGCGCACAGATGACGTTGAATCTGCCACAGGCGATCACCCAGCTGTTCCAGGGAATGATGCTGTTTTTCCTGCTGGCCTGTGACGTGCTGATCCTCTATCGGCCACGCCTGAACCTGCGCTGGGTACGGCGCACTTCTACCACCGCCGTAACTGCCGGAGCGCTGTGATGGATATCGATCTGCTGAGCAATATTTTCTACGCCATGGTGCGCTGCGGTACGCCACTGCTGCTGGTGGCATTGGGCGAATTGATCTGCGAGAAGAGCGGCGTACTCAACCTTGGTCAGGAAGGCATGATGCTGTTTGGCGCGGTGATCGGTTTCATCGTCGCGTTCAACAGCGGCAACCTCTGGTTGGGCGTTGTGTTGGCGATGCTTGCCGGGATGTTGCTGTCGTCGCTGTTTGCCCTGGTGGCGCTGGTGTTCAACGCCAATCAGGTGGCGACCGGGCTGGCACTGACAATTTTTGGCGTGGGCCTGTCGACCTTTGTCGGCGCAGCGTGGGTCGGCAAACCGCTGGCCGGTTTCGAGCCGCTGGCCATTCCTTACTTGAGCGAAATCCCGCTGATCGGCCGCATGCTGTTTGCCCAGGATCTGCTGGTGTACCTGTCGTTCGCGCTGTTTGCGCTGGTAGCCTGGGTGATCGTGAAGAGCCGTGTCGGGCTGATCATTCAAGCGGTCGGCGAGAATCCCGACGCAGCCAGCGCCATGGGTTTGCCGGTGCTGACCGTGCGTACCCTGGCCGTATTGTTCGGCGGGGCGATGGCCGGGCTGGCCGGGGCTTATCTGTCGCTGGCGTACACGCCGATGTGGGCCGAGAACATGACCGCCGGACGCGGCTGGATTGCGCTGGCGCTGGTGGTGTTCGCCAGTTGGCGGGTGTGGCGACTGTTGCTCGGCGCGTATCTGTTCGGACTCGCCAGCATCCTGCACCTGGTGGCGCAGGGGTTGGGGCTGGCGATTCCTTCGAGTTTGCTGGCGATGCTGCCGTATGTCGCGACCATTCTGGTGCTGGTGTTGTTGTCGCGGGATGCAGTGCGTACGCGGCTGTATGCGCCGGTGTCACTGGGGCAGCCGTGGCAGGCCGGGCATTAAACCGTGACGGCTCGCGACAGCGGCCGAACCGGCAACGCCTGAGCGATGCCCCACGCCAGTTCGAGCACCAGGAAACCCACCACCAAAGAACTGGCGCCGTGGGCCAGGGCATACGTCATCCACGCGGCGAACAGAAACCGGGCCACCGCGTCATAGCGCCCATAAACCGGCTGCGGATCACGAATCCGCAGCACCGCCCACAAGCACACTACCGAACCAAACAGATTGGCTATCAGCAGATGCGCCGGTTCGAACGGCGGCAGCTCGCCGGGCAGCTCCAGCGCCTGACTCAGTGCCGTCAGCAACCCATGCAACACAGCAAAACTCCACGGTGTGACAAACGCCGCCGTCACGATCAAGTCATACCAGGCGCTGCCGCGCACCAACTGCCGATACTGCGTTGAAGTCCACATCATCCTTGCTCCGAAAATTCAGGGAGCAACCACGGTAAAGCCTGGAGTATGCTCCAGGGTCAAACACTTTCGAGACCTGCAAGATGCGCATCGGTGAATTGGCCCAGGCCTGCGATGTCAGCCGTGACACGCTGCGTTTTTACGAGGAGCGCGGATTGATCGCGGCGCAACGCAGCGCCAACGGTTATCGCGACTATCCGCCGGAGATGGTGCAATTGGTGCTCTACATCAAAACGGCGCAGCGTCTGGGCTTTACCCTCGGCGAGATCGGCAGCAGCGTTGGCGCGTTGTGGCAATCGCCAAATCCCGACACCACCGTCACGCAACTACTGCAAGACAAACTCAAGCTGGTCGAAACCCGCATCGCCGAACTCGGCGAGCTGCGCCACGAATTGCAGCATCGGCTCGGTCAACGCTGTCCATTGAACCCGTGATCTTTCAACTTTCGAGGAAAGCCCATCATGTCCGCATTGAATTCTGCCAAGCACGCACTGATCATCGGCGCCTCCCGGGGCCTGGGCCTGGGACTGGTGAAAACCCTGCTGGCCGACGGCTGGCAAGTCACCGCCACGGTTCGCAATCCTTCCAACGCCGAGGCGCTCAAAGCACTGGGTAACGTACAGATCGAAAAACTCGACATGGATGACCAGCAAGCGGTAATCGCCCTGAGCCAGAAGCTCAAGGGCGAGACCTTCGACCTGTTGTTCGTCAACGCCGGGGTCAAGGGGCCTGAAGTCCAGACGCCGGGCGGCGCGACGCTGGCGGAAGTCGGTCAGCTGTTCTTCACCAACGCCGTGGCGCCGATCAATCTGGCCCAGCGCTTCGTCGGGCAGATTCGCGACGGCAGCGGCGTGCTGGCGTTCATGAGTTCGGTGCTGGGCAGCGTGACCATGCCCGACGCGCCGGAACTGGCGCTGTACAAGGCCAGCAAGGCGGCGCTGAACTCGATGACCAACAGCTTCGTCACTCAGTTGGGCGAGCAGAAACTCACGGTGTTGTCGCTGCATCCGGGCTGGGTGAAGACCGACATGGGCGGCGAAGGCGCCGACATCGACGTGGAGACCAGCACCCGTGGCCTGGTGGATCAAGTGGGCGCGTTTGCCGGCAAGGGCGGCCATCACTTCGTGAACTACAAGGGTGAAACCATTCCCTGGTAACCGCTGGAC
Organism: Pseudomonas sp. 1; assembly: GCF_056626735.1. Lineage (NCBI taxonomy): Bacteria > Pseudomonadati > Pseudomonadota > Gammaproteobacteria > Pseudomonadales > Pseudomonadaceae > Pseudomonas > Pseudomonas sp. 1. The sequence goes on from NZ_JBWXMQ010000012.1 coordinate 11,292, forward strand.
CCTGTGGGGGTTTGCTCCCGCAGGGTTATCCCGGTGTCTGGTCGGATCGGGCTTGCCCGTCGCAACATTTTGTTCGAAACTCCGCACCTCGTCCTTCGCGGCGACCCTGGATCAGCAGACAGGGCAACACTGAGCTGGCAACCCTGAACCCAACTTTCAGAGGAGCCGGCCACAATGCCTGCGACCCGTATCTGGTTAAAAAATCCCCTCGCCATTTTCACGGCCAACGGTCTCGATGCCCGTGGCGGCCTGGTGCTGCAAGACGGTGTGATCACCGAAGTGCTCGGCGCTGGCCAGCAACCCTCCGCCCCCTGCAATGAAGTGTTCGACGCCCGTGAACACGTGATCCTGCCGGGCCTGATCAACACCCACCACCACTTCTATCAGACCCTCACCCGCGCCTGGGCGCCGGTGGTCAATCAGCCGTTGTTCCCGTGGCTGAAAACCCTCTACCCGGTTTGGGCGCGCCTGACGCCTGAAAAACTCGCCCTCGCCACCAAAGTCGCGCTGGCCGAGTTGCTGTTGTCGGGTTGCACCACCGCTGCCGACCACCATTACCTGTTCCCGGATGGCCTGGAAAACGCCATCGACGTGCAAGTCGAAACCGTGCGCGAACTGGGCATGCGCGCCATGCTCACCCGTGGCTCGATGAGCCTCGGCGAGAAGGACGGCGGCCTGCCGCCGCAGCAGACCGTGCAGGAAGGCCAGGTGATTCTCGACGACAGTCAGCGGCTGATTCACGAGTACCACGAACGTGGCGACGGTGCGCAAATCCAGATCGCTCTGGCGCCGTGCTCGCCGTTCTCGGTGACCCCGGAAATCATGTCCGCCAGCGCCGAACTGGCGAACAAGCTTGATGTACGCCTGCACACTCACCTCGCCGAAACCCTCGACGAAGAAGATTTCTGCCTGCAACGCTTCGGCCTGCGCACCGTGGATTATCTGGACAGCGTCGGCTGGCTAGGCCCGCGCACCTGGCTGGCCCACGGCATCCATTTCAACCCCGACGAAATCGCCCGTCTCGGCGCGGCCGGCACCGGTATCTGCCACTGCCCGAGCTCGAACATGCGCCTGGCATCCGGCATCTGCCCGAGCATCGAACTGACCGATGCCGGCGCGTTGTTCGGTATCGGTGTGGATGGTTCGGCATCCAACGATGCGTCGAACATGATCCTCGAAGCACGTCAGGCGCTGTACATCCAGCGCCTGCGTTATGGCGCCGAGAAGATCACCCCGGAACGTGTGCTGGGCTGGGCGACCAAGGGTTCGGCGAGCCTGCTGGGCCGCACCGATATCGGTGAACTGGCGGTGGGCAAGCAGGCGGATCTGGCGTTGTTCAAGCTGGATGAACTGCGCTTCTCCGGCAGCCATGACCCGATCTCGGCGCTGCTGTTGTGCGGCGCGGATCGTGCGGATCGGGTGATGGTCGGCGGCAAGTGGCGTGTGGTTGACGGGCAGGTTGAAGGCCTGGATCTCAAAGGCCTGATTGCCGATCACAGCCAGGCGGCCCGGCAGCTGATCGCCGGCACCTGATCTCCCCCCCTCTGATCGTTCCCACGCTCCGCGTGGGAATGCATACCGGGACGCTCTGCGTCCCAGCGTAGGACGCGGAGCGTCCTTTGCGGCATTCCCACGCAGAGCGTGGGAACGATCTGTCGGTGCTGGTCGCTCTCAGAGGCCCAGCAGCGACAACATGATGAACGTCGCAAACAGCACAAAGTGGGTCATGCCTTCGATGGCATTGGTCTCACCGTCATTAAGGTTGATCGCGCTGACGATCAGCGTGATGAAAATCATCACTGTCTGCACCGGCGTCATCGCCATCTGAAACGGCTGCCCCGTGTAAAGCGCCATTGCTTCCATCACCGGCACCGTCAGGATCACCGTCGACAACGAAGCCCCCATCGCGATGTTGACAACCGACTGCATACGGTTGGCCAACGCTGCGCGCAACGCAGTCAGAATCTCCGGCGCTGCCGAAATCGCCGCCACCAGAATCGCCGTGATCACCGGCGGTGCGCCCGTCCCTTCCAGGCCCAGATCGAGGGTCTTGGACATCACTTCGGCCAGTGCGCCAATCACCACCACACCGAACACCAGAATGCCGATCGACAGCGCCAGGCTGACCGGTTTCGGCTCCTGCTCCACCGGCTCTTTCTTGCGGCGTTTGTCCGGGTAGCTGTAGCTGAAAAAGTAGCTGTGCGGCCCGACCTGCATGCGCAGGAACAACGCATAAAGCAACACCATCGCGCCGATGGTGAACGCCGAATAGAGTTTCCAGTTGGCCTTGGGAATGAACTCCGGCACCACCATCGACACGCCCATGGCGGTGAGGATCATCACGCTGTAACTGCGGGCCGAATCATCGTTGTAGGACTGTTCGCCATGCTTGATCCCGCCCATCAGCGCGGCGAGACCGAGGATGCCGTTGATGTCGAGCATCACCGCCGAATAGATCGTGTCGCGTACCAGGGTCGGCGAGGCTTCGTTGCTCATCATGATCGCCAGGATCACCACTTCCACCAGCACGGCGGCGAGCGTCAGGATCATCGTGCCGTACGGGTCGCCGACTTTTTCCGCGAGCAGTTCAGCCTGATGGGCGACGCGCATCGAGGCGGCGACGATGAACGCGATCAGCACCAGCCCGGCCGTCAGGGCAACGATCTGGCCGCTGTGCAGCAACCAGTGCTCCAGCGGATAGGCAACACAGGCGGCGATGACGGCCAACAGCAGAAAGCTTTCTTGCTTGAGGATGGTGAACATGACGGGCCTTTTTTGCCGAAGAGTGCGAATGAGCTACTGACTGCGGGGCGGCGCTAACGTTTCGTTACACCTTAGCGCACCAGTGGATGGCGTCCTTGTACGGCCATGCACTTTTTTCGGCCCGGCCGGCCTCATCGCGAGCAAGCTCGCTCCCACAGGGATCGCGTTTTTTTGTGGGAGCGGGCTTGCCCGCAAAGGCCTCGCCGCGATTTCGAATCGATTTGTTGTCCGCTTGGTCAGCCTTTTGCATTGCCCTCCCCACACACAACAAAAGGGAGTTCGCGTTCATGCAAAAACGTCCACTGCAAACACTGCTGTGCATCGCCATGGGCCTTGGCCTCAGCCTGAGCGCCAGTGCCGCCGATCCACTGAAAGTCGGCTTCGTCTACATCGGCCCCATCGGCGACCATGGCTGGACGTATCAGCATGAGCAGGGGCGCAAGGCGCTGGCGGAAAAACTCGGCTCGCAGATCACCACCAACTATGTGGAAAACGTCGCCGAAGGCGCCGATGCCGAGCGGGTGATCCGCAACATGGCCAAGGACAATTACGACCTGATCTTCACCACCTCTTTCGGCTACATGAACCCGACGGTGAAAGTGGCCAAACAGTTTCCCAAGGTGACCTTCGAACACGCCACCGGCTACAAGCAGGACAAAAACCTCGGCACCTACCTCGCTCGTACCTACGAGGGCCGTTATGTCGGCGGTTTCCTGGCCGCGAAAATGACCAAGACCAAAAAGATCGGCTACGTAGCCTCGTTCCCGATCCCGGAAGTGATCCGCGACATCAACGCCATCCAGCTGGCCCTGAACAAATACAACCCCGGCACGGAGATCAAAGTGGTGTGGGTCAACTCCTGGTTCGATCCGGGCAAAGAGGCTGACGCCGCCAACGCGCTGATCGATCAGGGCGTGGACGTGGTGTTCCAGCACACCGACAGTCCGGCGCCGATCCAGGCCGCCGAACGGCGCGGTGTGTATGCCGTGGGCTACGCTTCGGACATGGCGCACTTCGGGCCGAAAGCGGTGCTGACCTCGATCGTCAACGACTGGGCGCCGCACTACATTCAGGCGACCCAGAGCGTGATCGACCACACCTGGAAATCCCAGTACTACTGGGGCGGGTTGAAGGAAGGCACGGTCGAACTGCCGATCAGCGATCTGGTGCCGGCACCGGTAAAGGCCGAAGCCGAGCAGATCATCGCCGACATCAAGAGCGGCGCCCTTCAACCGTTCACCGGGCCGATCAAGGATCAGGCCGGCGTCGAGAAAATCCCGGCGGGCGTGAGCGCGACCAACGCCGAACTGGCGTCGATGAATTACTACGTCGAAGGCATGAAGGCCGAGATGCCGAAGTAACCAACCTGACGCCGACCTGACCCTGATCGTTCCCACGCTCTGCGTCGGAACGATCAATAAAGAGCATTCGAAATGAACCAACTCCCGATCATCGATATCTCGCCGCTTTACTCCAACGACCAGAACGCCTGGCCCGCCGTCGCCGAACAGATCGACCACGCCTGCCGCGAATGGGGCTTTTTCTATATCAAGGGTCATCCGATTTCTGCGCAGCGCATCGTATCCCTGCTTGATTACGCGCAGCGCTTCTTTGCGCAACCGGCAGAAGAAAAACTCAAGATCGACATCACCCGGACCGTCCATCACCGCGGCTACGGCGCCATCGCCACCGAACAACTCGACCCGGACAAACCCAGCGACCTCAAGGAAACCTTCGACATGGGCCTGCACCTGCCGGCCGATCATCCCGAGGTGCTGGCGGAAAAACCCTTGCGCGGCCCCAACCGTCATCCAGCGATGCCCGGCTGGGAAGCGCTGATGGAGCAGCACTATCTCGACATGCAGGCCCTCGCGCAAACCCTGTTGCGGGCCATGACTCTGGCGCTGGGCATCGAGCGCGACTTCTTCGACACTCGCTTCAATGAACCGGTCAGCGTGCTGCGAATGATCCACTACCCGCCGCGCCACACCGCCAGTTCCGCCGAGCAGCAAGGTGCCGGCGCGCACACCGATTACGGCTGCATCACTTTGTTGTATCAGGACGCGGCCGGTGGCTTGCAGGTGAAAAACGTCAAAGGCCAGTGGATCGACGCACCGCCCATCGAAGGTACCTTTGTGGTCAACCTCGGCGACATGATGGCGCGCTGGAGCAACGACCGTTATCGCTCCACCCCGCACCGGGTCATCAGCCCGCTCGGCGTGGATCGCTACTCGATGCCGTTCTTCGCCGAGCCGCATCCGGATACCCGCATCGAGTGCCTGCCCGGTTGCCAGGACGCACAGCATCCGGCGAAATATCCGACCACCACCTGCGCCGAGTTCCTGCTGTCGCGCTTCGCCGATACCTACGCCTATCGACGGGAGCAGGAAGCGGTGTGATGGATCGGTTGGTCAGGTTTTGCCAATTGTTTCGGCGCGCATCTGTAGAATGCCGTCATTGCACCTGATGAGAAAAGAATATGTACGACTGGCTCAACGCCCTGCCCAAAGCCGAACTGCACCTGCACCTCGAAGGCTCGCTGGAGCCCGAGCTGCTGTTCGCTCTGGCCGAACGCAACAAGATCGCCCTGCCGTGGAGCGACGTTGAAACCCTGCGCAAGGCTTACGCCTTCAACAACCTGCAGGAATTTCTCGACCTGTATTACCAGGGCGCCGACGTGTTGCGCACCTCCCAGGATTTCTACGACCTGACCTGGGCCTACCTGCTGCGCTGCAAAGAACAGAACGTGATTCACACCGAGCCGTTCTTCGATCCGCAGACCCACACCGACCGTGGCATCCCGTTCGAAGTGGTGCTCAACGGCATCGCCGCCGCGCTGAAGGATGGCGAGCAGCAACTGGGCATCACCAGCGGCTTGATCCTGAGTTTCCTGCGCCACCTGAGCGAAGACGAAGCACAGAAAACCCTCGACCAGGCGCTGCCGTTCCGCGATGCATTCGTTGCGGTGGGTCTGGACAGTTCCGAGATGGGTCACCCGCCGAGCAAGTTCCAGCGCGTGTTCGACCGTGCCCGTCACGAAGGCTTCCTCACCGTCGCCCATGCCGGTGAGGAAGGCCCGCCGGAGTACATCTGGGAAGCCATCGACCTGCTGAAAATCCAGCGCATCGACCACGGCGTACGCGCCATCGAAGACGAGCGCCTGATGCAGCGAATCATCGACGAGCAGATCCCGCTGACCGTGTGCCCGCTGTCGAACACCAAGCTCTGCGTGTTCGATCACATGTCGCAGCACAACATCCTCGACATGCTCGAGCGCGGCGTGAAGGTCACGGTGAATTCCGATGACCCGGCGTACTTCGGTGGTTACGTGACCGAGAACTTCCATGCGCTGCACACCCATCTGGGCATGACCCAGGATCAGGCCAAACGCCTGGCGCAGAACAGTCTGGATGCGCGATTGGTAAAACCGTAAAGGCACAAAGCCGTTCGAACATGCCCGTGTTCGAACGGCTTTTCAGTTCTCAGCGCACGACCGCTTCGGTCAGCTCTTCCAGCGTCTTGCCGCGGGTCTCCATCCCGAACAGCCACACCACTGCCGCCGCGATCGCAAAGCACAACGCACCCAGCGCAAACACCCCGCCCTGCCCGGTGATCGGGAACACCAGCCCGGTGACCAACGGCCCGAGCAGCGAGCCGACGCGTCCGATGGCCGAAGCAAACCCCGAGCCCGTTGCCCGCGCCGAGGTCGGATAGAGTTCCGGCGTGTAGGTGTAGAGCACCGCCCACATGCCGAACAGGAAAAACTGCATCAACAGACCCGTGCCGATCAGCAGCGCCACGTTGCCGCCAAACACCGCGCTTTGTCCGTACAGAAACGCCATCACCCCGCCGCCGAGCAACGTGACGATGCACACCGGCTTGCGACCCCAACGCTCCACCAGCCAGGCGGCCATCAGGAAGCCAGGAATCCCGCCGAGGGAAATCAGCACCGTGTAATACACCGACTGGGTCACGGCAAAACCCGATTGTTGCAACAACGCACTGAGCCACGAGGTCAGGCCGTAGAAACCGAGCAACGCGAAGAACCACAGGCTCCAGATCATCGTCGTGCGCTGGCGATACAACGGTGACCAGATCTGCTTGAGCGCCGAAAGGAAATGGCCCGGAGGGGTCATGCTTCGTGGCAGACGAACCGGCTCCGGCAATGCAGCACCGCCGAGTGAGGCCTGTACCCGCGCTTCGATCCCGCGCAACACCTTGTCCGCCGCGTCATGCTTGCCGGCCTGTTCCAGCCAGCGCGGCGACTCGGGAATGAAAAAGCGGATCGCCAGCACGAACACCGCCGGCACCGCCAACACCAGGAAGATGTCGCGCCAGCCAATCAACGGCAGCAGGAAATACGACAGTACCCCGGCAGCCACGAAACCGAGCGGCCAGAAACCGTCCATCAAGGCAATGTAACGACCCCGACGCTGCGCGGGGATCAACTCCGACAACATGGACTGGGCAATCGGAAACTCCATGCCCATGCCTATCCCCAGCAGAATGCGAAACAGCGTCAGGCTCTCGACCGTCTGCGCCGTGGAACACAGGTAACTGGCCAGCCCCCACAAGACGATGCTCCATTGGAACACCGGTTTGCGACCGAACCGATCAGCCAGCAGTCCGGACAGCGACGCCCCCAGCACCATGCCGAAAAAACTCGAACTGGCCAGTAGACCAGCCTGCGCACTGCTCAGGCCGAACTCGGCTTTGATCGAGCCGAGCAGGAAGGTCATCATCGCCAGATCCATGGAGTCGAAGAAAAACGCCAGGGCGATGATGATGAAGATGATCCGGTGATAACCGCTGACTGGCAGACGCTCCAGTCGATCTGCCGCGCTGAAGTTTCCCGTGTCCATGCCACCTCCTCAATCCGAAAAGTCCCCGGATCGAGTGTGCGCGATAGCGGTGACGCGCCTGTGCCAGATGCGACGTGTTCGCAGTCGCTGGCGACGTTTGCTAGCAAATCAGTGGAGGAAAGCGCTCTACAACGCCATTTCCAGCTCGGTTTCACAGGCAAATCGATGAATTTCCCGCTGGCCCGCCGCCGTCAGTTGCAAGGCGCGGGAATCGTTGGGCAGCACCAGCCAGCCCGACTGCATGAACAACTGCAGCAACGCCGCTCCCAGCGAGCCACCCATGTGCGGGCGACGTTCGCTCCAGTCCGGACAGGCGCACGCCACCTGGGCATTGCGGTGGGCCAGCGCCTGGATATAAACGCCGCGCCCGGCCAATTGTGTCGAGCCTTTATGCGTGACTACCACTCGATGCTCAAGCTGTTCGATCCATCCGGCATCAAGCAGGCGCTGGTACAGGTCGGCGGCCAGCGTTCCGCCCAGATGGTCGTCACAAAACCGTGCGCGCAGCAGTGATGAAGGAGCCGCCTGGGGTCTGACGACCGGCGAGGCACGCTTGAACACTTCGGGGATTTCTCGCGGAGCGCTGGCCAGCGTGGCGCTGGCGAGCGCTTCGATGGCCGCGCCGATTTCGGGAGCCGCCAGGCGGAAGAAGCGTTTGCGACCGCGCGCCTCGACCTTCAACAGACCGCCAGCGGACAAGCGCCCCAGATGCGCACTGGCCGATGACGGCGAAAGCCCCGCCAGCAACGCCAGTTCCTCGGTCTGCCGCGCCGAGCCATCCATGAGCGCCCACATCATTGCGCTGCGTTTGGGATCGGCCAGCAACGTGGCGATCTGGCTGATGCAAGGTGCATGTTCCATCTATTCACTCCCTGTTGAATCGTATCGTCTACAGCTCATAGACATCTTGACCAGTAATCAGTCGTCGGCCAAGGCGCGCAAAATACCTTGAGCCGAAGCGAGGCAGCGCGCCGCAGCAAGGAAACCGCAGCACTGTCGCGACCCTCGACCCTACCCGGCCGGTTGCGGTCTGATCGTTCTCGCATCGGCCTTTTGGTGCGGGCAACAGGCGGCCGTTAGTATAAGCGGGTTGCTCGCGGCGTCCTGCGCCGGAGTGCCCGTGGTTGGTGATTGTTCCTGAGAGAAATTTCGCTATTTACCTGCGACTAATGGTCAGACTTCTGGAAAACGGGAAAACGGCTACCCAATTCGGCGCAACGGCTGGCGAGCATTTCCCTCAGAAGGTTCACTGGCTTACTCAATTGTGCGCGATGGGCGCACAGCAGATTCAGCGGAGCGCGTTCGCAGAGCAGCTCCGGCAGCAGCACTTTCAGCCGCCCCGCCAGCACATCACCGGCCACATCGAGCCACGACTTGTAGGCGATGCCGGCTCCCGCCACCGCCCACAGGCGTACCACATCGGCATCGTCACTGAAGCGGTCGCCACTGACCGTCAGGCCGACTTCACGCTTGCCGTCGTGGAAACTCCAATGGTCGTGCACCCGGCCACCGAGCATATAAAGCAGGCAGTTGTGCTGAGCGAGCTGTTCCAGATGCAGCGGCTCGCCGTGCCGGGCCAGGTAGGCGGGCGATGCGCACAACACCCGTCGGTTGTGCGGGGCAATCGGCAACGCCACCAGGCTCGAATCCTCCGGCTCGCCATAGCGCAAGGCGATGTCCACCGGCTGGCGAAACAGGTCAGCGATGCGGTCGCCCAGCAACAGGCGCACCGTCAGCTTCGGGTGTTCACGCTGAAAATCATCGAGCCACGGCAACAGCAGGTTGCGCCCGAAGTCGGAGGGCGCCGACAGCTGCAGAATCCCGCTGACCTGATCCTGCCCGCTGGCCAGCAGGCGGCGGCCTTCATCGAGATTGCTCAGCGCCGCCCGGGCGTATTCGAGAAACCCTTCACCTTCGGCCGTCAGCCGCAGGCTACGAGTGGAGCGCGCCAACAGCCGCGCGCCCAATTGCTGCTCGATCCGTTTGAGCGCAGCACTGGCCACGGCGGCGGACATGTCCATCACCCGCGCCGCCGCCGACAGGCTGCCCAGATCCGCCGCCCGAACAAACAACTGCAAGTCATCGAAACGCAGCATCCTCAGCCCCGATTATCAAAAAAATATTGAAAGAGACTGCTCTTTTAGCCGGTTTTATCTCCCGCAGAAATAGCCAATCATGCCATCCATCGAATTCATCCTGTCCCGGAGTCGAACATGTCCCAGCCTTTCACCGCCATCGCCACCCTGATCGCCCGACCTGGCCAGCAGGAGGCCCTCGAACAGCACCTGCGCGCTCTGATCGAGCCGACCCGCGCCGAAGCCGGTTGCGGTCAATACGAACTGCACCAGGACCTGACCAATCCGCTGGCCTTCTACATGATCGAGCAGTGGGCCAGCGACGAAGCCCTGCAGGCTCACGATGCCAGCGCCCATATCCAGCACTTCCGCAGCCAGGCCGAGGCGTTCCTCGAACACTTCGAACTCAAGCGCCTGCGCGTCATTGCCTGAAGCCTTCCTTATATTCACTGTTGGAGATTTCCATGAAAGCCATCGCCTATTACGCCTCGCTCCCGATCAGCGACGAAAAATCCCTGCAAGACATCGAATTGCCGGAACCGGTAGCCGGCCCCCGCGACCTGCTGGTAGAAGTCAAAGCGATTTCGGTCAACCCGGTCGACACCAAGGTTCGCCAGAACGTCGCGCCCGAAGGCGGCGCCGCCAAGGTACTGGGCTGGGACGTGGCCGGTGTGGTCAAGGCCGTCGGCAGTGAAGTGACCCTGTTCAAGGCCGGCGACAAGGTGTTCTACGCCGGTTCCATCGCCCGGGCCGGTGGCAACAGCGAACTGCACGTGGTGGATGAGCGGATCGTCGGCCATATGCCGAAAACCCTCGGTTTCGCCGAAGCTGCTGCCCTGCCGCTGACGGCGATCACGGCTTGGGAGTTGTTGTTTGAACGCCTGCAGATTCGCGAAGGCAATACCGATGAAGGCCAGAGCCTGCTGATCGTCGGCGCGGCCGGCGGCGTCGGTTCGATCCTCACCCAACTCGCCAGCCAGTTGACCGGGCTCAAGGTGATCGGCACCGCCTCCCGCCCGGAGACCCGCGACTGGGTGACCGAACTGGGCGCTGATCGGGTGATCAATCACAGCCAGCCGTTGAGCGAAGAGCTGAAACGCGCCGGTGTCGCCAACGTGACCCACGTGGCCAGCCTGACCCAGACCGACCAGCACCTGGACCAACTGGTCGAAGCCCTGGCACCGCAAGGCAAGCTGGCGCTGATCGATGATCCGAAGGCGCTGGACGTGACCAAGCTCAAGCGCAAGAGCCTGTCGCTGCACTGGGAGTTCATGTACACCCGCTCGCTGTTCGAAACCGCGGACATGATCGAGCAGCACAAACTGCTCAACCGGGTGGCCGGGCTGATCGACAGCGGGACCTTGAAAACCACGGTCGGCGAGCACTTCGGCACGATCAACGCAAGCAACCTGCGCCGCGCCCATGAGTTGCTGGAAAGCGGCAAGGCCAAGGGGAAAATTGTTTTAGAAGGTTTCTAAAACTCGGAAGACCGCAGCCTTCTTCAGCCTCTGATGTGGCTGGCTCGGGGGCTGCGGTGTTTTTTTGCCGTCAGTCAGATGCTTGACCCTTGTCACAATTGCGATCGTATTCAGGACTACACTCGAGTCCTCTGCGATGCAATCTTTTACGTACGGGAGGTCAGCAATGAAGATCCTGATAAAAGAAGTGGCAAAGTCCCAGTGGCAAGTTCGTCTCGACCAGCACGCCGTGACCTTCCGCAGTGAGGCCGAAGCTCGCGCCTTCACTCGCACCCTCGAAGCGCGTCTGCGCGCGCCCCATCAGATTCCCGATCCCGACCAGCAGCGCGCTGTCGGCTGAGGCTTTCGACTTCAGATTTCAGCCTGCGCCTTTGCCAGCGCCCGGGCATTCTGTATGCGCCGGGTAAGCATCGCTGCACACACCACCAGCAGACCACACAGGCTGATGACAGTGGCCATCGGCACCGCGGTGCCATCGTGCAGGATCCCCACCAGCGCCGAAGCCCCGGCGGCGACACTGAATTGCAGGCTGCCGAGCAAGGCTGAAGCACTGCCGGCGCGACCACCCTGCCCGTTCATTGCACACGCTGCCGCATTGGGGCTGATGCAACCAAGGCTGGCCACGCAGATGAACAACGGAATCAGCAATGGCCACAGCGCCTCGGTGTGCAAGGCGCCGACCGCAAGCAGCGTCAGCCCGGCACACAGGTAAACCCAGACCGCTCGCGACAGCAGGAAGGCCGGGCCACGTTTGGCCAGCAGCCGCGCATTGACCTGCGCCACCAGAATGAACCCGGCCGCGTTGGTACCGAACAGCCAGCCGAAGTGCTCGGCGGGTACGCCATACAATTTGATGAAAATGAACGGGGAACCGGCGATGTAGGCAAACATCCCGGCGATGGCGATGCCGCCGGTCAGGGCATGGCCCATGTAGACCGGATCGGTCAGCAACCGGCCGTACTGACGCAGGGCGCCAGACAACGGCTGACGCGGAACATGCGCCGGCAGACTTTCCGGCAGGCCGAGGGCTACCGCCAGTCCGGCCAAGGCACTGAAACCGGTCAGCACCAGGAAGATCGACTGCCATCCCGACGTGTTCACCAGCAGGCCGCCGAGCATCGGCGCCAGAATCGGTGCCAGCCCCATCACCAGCATCAGTTGCGAGAAGACTTTCGCCGAGCCCACCGCATCGCATTTGTCGCTGACCACCGCCCGGGCAATCACCATCCCCGCACAGCCGCCCAGCGCCTGCAAGAGCCGCGCGCCGATCAGCCATTCCAGATTCGGCGCGTAGGCGCAGGCCACTGACGCCAGCGTGAACAGCGCCAGACCAATGAGCAGCGGAATCCGCCGACCGAAGCGATCCGCCAACGGCCCGTAAGCCAGTTGGCCGATGGACAGGCCGAAAAAGTAAGCCGACAGCGTCAGCTGGACGTGTTTCTCATCCGTGCCGAACGCCAGCGCCATGGTTGGAAAGGCGGGTAGATAGAAGTCGATCGCCAACGGACCGAAAGCGGTCAGGGCACCGAGAATCAGAAGGGTACGGAAGTTCATCAGGCGTCCAGTTCGGGCGGCGGTTGGGTTGGGCAGTCGGACTGACTATGCAGCCCGACAGTCTAGCCGCGCGAGGACGCCTTGAACATTCCGGTAGCTCGCTAACTATTAAAAAGATCAGGCGAGTTTGATCGCATAACCTTCTTCGCTGATCGCCTCGATCACTTGCTCGGCGCTCAGCGCACTTTCGACGCCGACTTCCTTCGCCGCCAGATCGACCCGCACGCTGGCGGTCGGATCCTTGCTCTGCACCGCCTGGGTGACGGCTTTGACACAGTGACCGCAGGACATGCCTTCAACAGTGAACACTTGCATGGAATGACTCCTTTGAGTGAGGTTGCCGGCAGTCTCGGGCTTGCCACAATGGCAAGGTCAAGTTCTGCAAAAAACTGCCGGGCTGGCAATCGGCGCCGCGCTCGGCCAAGCTGCGTGCATCAATGACATGAATTCAGGAGATTCAGCCATGCGCTGGTCAGCTTTCAGCCTGTTTGGCTTACTCAGCCTCTTTGCCGCGATCCCTTCGGTGCATGCCGCCGGGGAAGATTACGGGGTGCTGATCATTTCCCGCGAGCGCCTGGAAGTCGCGACCTCGTGCGAAATCGGCGTGTACATCCAGGATCAACTGTCGGCGCGCCTGTTCCAGGAACAAAGCACCTCGTTCAACTTGCCGCCGGGCAATGTTTCGCTGCGCCTGAAACTGCTGCCGGGGCAAATGCCGGGTTGCAACCCGGGCATGCTCGCGCCAGGTTCGCAGGAGATCAAACTGCATGCCGGCGACATCCTGAAATTCCGCATCGCGATGAATGCGGAAGGCATGTACCTCAAGCCGACCGGCCTCGGTTACTAAAGCCTGCCGCTCGTTCCCAAGCTCTGCGTGGGAATGCCTCTTGTGACGCTCTGCGTCACGCTTTGGGACGCAGAGCGTCCCCGGCTGCATTCCCACGCGGAGCGTGGGAACGATCAGGCGAACAAGCGAGCAGCCGGTAGCGGAAACTGGTGCTTGACCTTGCCAGCATGGCAAGGTTGATCCTGTAGTCATCCACTACAGGGAGTACGACCGATGTCCGATTCCATCACGTTTGATCTGCCCATCAGCGGCATGACCTGCGCCAGTTGCGCCGGCCGTGTCGAGCGGGCGCTGAGCAAAGTCAGCGGCGCCAGTGCCGTCAGCGTCAACCTCGCCACCGAGCAGGCCAGGGTGCAGGCCCCCGGCGACAGTCTGCCGGCGCTGGTCGAGGCAGTCGAACGCGCCGGTTACAGCGTGCCGCAGCACACCGTGGAATTGAACATCGACGGCATGACCTGCGCGTCCTGCGTGGGTCGTGTCGAACGCGCCCTGAACAAGGTTGCGGGGGTGAAAAGCGTCAGCGTCAACCTCGCCAATGAGCGAGCCCACCTTGAATTGTTCGGCGCGGTCGACCCGCAAACCTTGATCGCCGCCGTGAGCAAGGCCGGTTATTCGGCCAGCCTCTTCGAACTTGAACACCCTCAATCTGATAATCGCCAGCAACGCCTGAATCATGAGCGCCGGGCGCTGATCTGCGCCATCGCCCTCGCCTTGCCGCTGGTGCTGCCGATGCTGCTGCAACCGTTCGGCATTCACTGGATGCTGCCGGCCTGGGCGCAGTTCGCCCTCGCGACCCCGGTGCAGTTCATCTTCGGTGCGCGGTTCTATGTGGCCGCTTGGAAAGCCGTGCGCGCCGGAGCCGGCAACATGGACTTGCTGGTAGCGCTGGGCACCAGCGCCGGTTATGGCCTGAGTCTCTATGAATGGGCAAACGCTGCCGGGCGCATGCCGCATCTGTATTTCGAGGCCTCGGCAGTGGTCATCGCGCTGGTACTGCTCGGCAAATACCTGGAAAGCCGCGCCAAACGCCAGACCGCCAGCGCCATCCGCGCACTGGAAGCGTTGCGGCCAGAACGGGCGATTCAAATCATCGATGGCCGTGAACAGGACGTTGCCATCAGCGCTCTACGCCTTGGCGATCGGGTATTGGTCAAACCCGGCGAACGTTTCCCGGTGGACGGCGAAGTGCTGGAAGGCCAGAGCCACGCCGACGAAGCGCTGATCAGCGGCGAAAGCCTGCCGGTGCCCAAGCAACCGGGCGACAAGGTCACCGGCGGTGCGATCAACGGCGAAGGCCGCCTGCTGGTGAGCACCACGGCGCTCGGCGCGGAAAGCGTACTGGCGCGGATCATCCGTCTGGTGGAGGACGCCCAGGCCGCGAAAGCACCGATCCAGAAACTGGTGGATAAAGTCAGCCAGGTGTTTGTGCCGACGGTTCTGTTGCTGGCCCTGGCCACGCTGATCGGCTGGTGGTTGTATGGCGCACCACTGGAAACCGCGCTGATCAACGCCGTCGCGGTACTGGTTATCGCCTGTCCCTGCGCCCTCGGCCTGGCGACACCGACCGCCATCATGGCCGGCACTGGCGTGGCCGCGCGGCACGGGATTTTGATCAAGGACGCCGAAGCTCTGGAGCGCGCCCATGAAGTCAGCGCCGTGGTGTTCGACAAGACTGGAACTCTGACCTCCGGCACGCCGCGCATTGCGCATTTCAGTGCAATCGACGGTAACGAAAACGCCCTGCTGACAGCGGCCGGCGCGCTGCAACGCGGCAGCGAACATCCGCTGGCCAAAGCGGTGCTGGATGCCTGCGCCGAACGCAGCCTGAACGTACCGGACGTGAGCGACAGCCAGTCCCTGACCGGACGCGGCATCGCCGGCAGCCTCGACGGCCGACGCCTGGCGCTGGGCAACCGTCGCTTGCTGGAAGAAAGCGGTCTGAACGCCGGAAACCTGAGCGAGCCCGCGAAGGCCTGGGAAACCGAAGGCCGCACACTGTCCTGGCTGATCGAGCAAAGCCCCGAGCCCCGCGTGCTCGGTCTGTTCGCCTTCGGCGACACCCTCAAGCCCGGCGCGCTGCACGCGGTGCAACAACTGGCGGCGCAGCACATCCACAGCCACCTGCTGACCGGCGACAACCGTGGCAGCGCTCGCGTCGTCGCCGAAGCGCTGGGCATCGAAAACGTCCACGCCGAAGTGCTACCGGCGGAAAAAGCCGCCACCGTCGCCGAGCTGAAAAAAACCGGGGTCGTGGCCATGGTCGGCGACGGCATCAACGACGCCCCCGCGCTGGCCGCTGCCGATATCGGCATCGCCATGGGCGGCGGCACCGACGTGGCCATGCACGCCGCCGGCATCACCCTGATGCGCGGCGATCCGCGACTGGTGCCGGCGGCGCTGGAAATCAGCCGCAAGACTTACGCGAAGATCCGCCAGAACCTGTTCTGGGCCTTCGTCTATAACCTGATCGGCATCCCGCTGGCGGCGTTCGGCTTTCTCAATCCGGTGCTGGCCGGTGCGGCGATGGCCCTGTCGAGCGTCAGCGTGGTGAGCAATGCGCTACTGTTGAAAACCTGGAAACCCGAGGATCTGGAGGACAACCGATGAACATCGGCCAAGCGGCCCGCCACAGTGGCCTGAACGCGAAAATGATCCGGTATTACGAGTCGATCGGTCTGCTCAAGGCTGCCCATCGCACCGACAGTGGCTATCGCATCTACGGCGACGATGACCTGCACACGCTGGCGTTCATCAAGCGCTCGCGGGACCTGGGATTTTCGCTGGAGGAAGTCGGCAAGTTGCTGATGCTCTGGCAGGACCGCCAGCGCGCCAGCGCCGATGTGAAGGCTCTGGCCCGCCAGCACATCGACGAGCTGAATCAAAAGATCCGCGAACTCGGCGAACTGCGCGACACCCTGCAGGATCTGGTCGAACACTGCCACGGCGACCACCGCCCGGACTGCCCGATCCTCAAGGAACTCGCGTCGGGCTGCTGCGCGCAACCCGCTCGCGCCTGAGCAGCAGGGCTTTCATCGACAGCACCGTGGCGAGGGGAATGCCGTGGAACAGCAACACCACGGCCC
This sequence comes from Pseudomonas sp. 1, assembly GCF_056626735.1. Classification (NCBI taxonomy): domain Bacteria; kingdom Pseudomonadati; phylum Pseudomonadota; class Gammaproteobacteria; order Pseudomonadales; family Pseudomonadaceae; genus Pseudomonas; species Pseudomonas sp. 1. The sequence continues at coordinate 27,954 of NZ_JBWXMQ010000012.1, forward strand.
CCGGCGCCCACCACTCATAGAACGGTGCGGCGATCAGCATGCCGACGCCGAACCCGGTCATCTGCAACAGTGTCAGGAAACTGAAGATCGGCAGGCGCAAGGGCTCCGGCTCCCGTTGCAGCCGTGACATCAGGCAGACTTCCGAGAACCCGTCACCCAATCCGGCCGGCAGCGAAAACAGCAACAGACCGATGACGCTGTGCTGCTGGAACATCAGGATGAAGCCGCAGGACATCAACAACACGCCGCCGAAATAGCGACGCTCCAGATGGATGTTTTCCGAGCCGTTCAGGCGACTGGCAATCCGCGCACCGAGCAATTTGCCGGCGGCCCACACCGCGAGCATCAGGCCCAGCGTGGTGCTCGCCGCGTCCGGTGTCAGCAGTCTGGAAATGATCGGAAAACCGACGTTGTGCGCAGCGCTGCCAAGGGTGTCGGCCATGGTCACCGCCAGCATCGCGGCCACCACCGGGGCACTGCGCAGGCCTTGCAACAACGCCGACCACTCACCCTGTCTGGCGCTGGATTCGGCCACCGGCTCCGGTGCGTTGAACCGCAATGGCGCAATCAACAGCGCCGCCAACAGATAGGTCAGCGCGTTCAGCGCAAACACCGTTTCAAAGCCAAACCCTGCAACCAGCAACCCGGACACCAGACTGCCGACGACCATCGCCATGGAGGAGGCGGACGTGATCCAGGCATTGGTCTTGAGCAACTGCGCAGGCTCGATCAATCGCGCAAGCTGGCTGTTGAGGCCGATGGCGAACATCGAATTGCCAAAACCCAGACCAAACGCAATCAGCGGCAGCAACAACGCCTGTTGACTGACCGGCACGATCAGCAATAAACCGAGCACAGCGGCGCGCAGCAGATCGAAGGCAATCAACGGCCAGCGACCGCTGCATCGACGATAAAACGCGGTGCCGATCAGGCTGGCGAAAATTCCCCCGCCCACCCGACTGGCGAGAAAGATCCCCACGCTCACCGCGCTGTTGCTCAGCAGGTAGACATACGTGGCCAGCGCAACCATGTTGAGGAACGCGCCGAAATCGGAAATCAGCCGCGCGGTGATGATCAGCCGGGCATTGCGCGAAGTGGTGCTCACAATCAATCCTTGAATGTGTAAAACCCGGCCGAAGCCGGGTTTCCCATTTCAGATGCTCACTGCATCCACGGTGGCGGAGGCGGTTCGTCGGACTTGCCCTTGGGCTCGTCGTCCGCCGCGCGGATGGCTCGCTTGCGCTCCTCATCCAGACGCGCCGCTTCGATCTCGCGCAGCACCCCGCCGACATCGGCCAGGTCCTCGGGATCGTCGAACTCGCCGGTCAGCACGCTGGCCGGGTGCAACGTACCTGCTTCGTACAACGCCCACATTTCCTTGGCGTATCGGGTCTTCTTCAACTCCGGAGCGAAGCGGCCGAAGTACGCCGCCATGTTGCCGACGTCACGTTCGAGCATGCTGAACGCGTGGTTGTTGCCGGCGGCGTCCACCGCTTGCGGCAGGTCGATGATGACCGGCCCGGTCGGGGTCAGCAGCACGTTGAACTCCGAGAGGTCACCGTGCACCAGACCGGTACACAACATCAGCACGATCTGCGAAATCAGGAACGCGTGATATTCGCGAGCCTGATCCGGCTCCAGCACCACATCATTCAGACGCGGTGCGGCGTCGCCGTATTCGTCGGCCACCAGCTCCATCAGCAGCACGCCTTCGAGGAAGTCGTACGGTTTGGGCACTCGCACCCCGGCGTTGGCCAGGCGGAACAGCGCCGCGACTTCGGCATTCTGCCAGGCGTCTTCGGCTTCCTTGCGCCCGAATTTGGAACCCTTGGCCATTGCCCTGGCCTGTCGGCTGTTGCGCACCTTGCGGCCTTCCTGATACTCGGCCGCCTGGCGGAAACTGCGTTTGTTCGCCTCCTTGTAGACCTTTGCGCAACGTAACTGATTGCCGCAGCGCACCACATAAACAGCTGCTTCTTTGCCACTCATGAGTGGACGCAGCACTTCGTCGACCAGACCGTCCTCGATCAGGGGTTCAATGCGTTTTGGAGTCTTCATCAGCTTTTATTGTGGGTCCTTTATTACCAAACACGCGAATGTCACTCGTTATACGGCAATCCTCGCATCACGGGGAGGGGTTGCCGACCTGTGAACCTGTGGATGCACACACTGTGCCGGATAAACCGGGCCGATCCGCCTCTTTATCGACCGCTGCGAATCATAGCCGAGGCTGTCGGAGTTGTTGGCGACAGGCCTTGAGGGCATTTGCGACAGAATCTGCCATCCCGCCGAACACCGCTCACATTAATTTTCTTTTGCAGCCTCAATTTCCCTCGCGCGCGGCCGAATTCCTTTGAGGCAGAGGAATTTGTCCGACAATCGTTTCAAAAAAATCTTCGATGTCGCACTCAAGGAAACGGGTGAGAAATACGTTTTTCGGCTGCCAATAACCGCGAGTCATCTGCACTGCGTGGGCCTACAAGAAAATCTGGAGCGCGGATGAACATCAAACAGAAGTTGACCTGGGCGTTTGCAATCATCGCCTGCTTGCCCGTGGTGCTGGTCGCCACCCTGGTGGTACTGAACCTGCGCAGCGATGCCCGGGACGATTTTGTCGACAGCAGCGGGCGCGAGATCCGTCAGGTCAGCAACGCCATGCAGCTGTTTTTCGACGGCATCAGCCAGAACGTCGATTACCTGGCGGCGCAGCCACTGGTCAAAAACGCCGACGGCAGCGTGCGCAGTCGCATGAGTGCCAATGCCTCCGATACCTCGGATGGCGAGATCGACAAGCAACTGTTTGCCCTGTTCGAAGGGCTGGCGAAATCCCACCCGGCCTACTCCTACGTTTCCTATGGCCTGAGCAGCGGCGGCTACGCGTTCTGGCCGGGCGACCCGAAAATGGCCAACTACGACCCGCGTACCCGCCCGTGGTACAAGACCGCCATGGCCAACCCGGGCAAGACCCTGCGCACCGAAGCCTATTACTGGGCCGGCGATGACGCGGTACTGGTCAGCACCGTGCGCGCAGTGGCCAACCAGTTGGGCGCCCAGGGTGGCGTGGTCAACATTGACGTGTCGCTCAAGCAACTGACCGAGATCGTCAAACAGATCAAGCTCGGTGAAAGCGGTTACCTGATGCTGATGGAAAACACCGGCACGGTGCTGGTCGATCCGAAGCAACCGGAGCATAACTTCAAGAAGCTCGACAGCCTCGGCGACGGTTACGCGCAACTGGCCAAGGCCGGCAAAGGCCTGGTGGAAGTCGAGCTCAACGGCGAACGCTACATGGCCAACGTCTGGCCGTCGGAGCAATTGGGCTGGACCTTCATCGGCCTGATCAAACAGAACGAAGTGATGAGTTCCGCCACTCAACTGACCTGGCTGATCGCGATCATCGCGGCGGTGCTGGCAGCATTTTTCGCGGTCGTCGGCGCCAGTTTCGCCAGCCTCATCGTGCGGCCGATCCGCAGCGTGGCCAGCGGTCTGGAAGGTATCGCCCAGGGCGAAGGCGACCTGACCAAGAGCCTCGACATCCGTGGCAGCGACGAAACCGCGCAACTGGCCAACTGGTTCAACCAGTTCCTCACCGCAATCCGCAGCCTGATCCAGCACATCGGCGGCGCGGCCGGAAAAATCCTCGCCACATCGCAGAGCTCGACCCGGGTCTCCGGCGATATGGCCGAAGCCGCCGGACGCCAGCGCGAAGCGGTGGACATGGTCTCGACCGCATTCCACGAAATGGTCGCCACCGCCAACGAAGTCGCCCGCTCGTGCAGCCAGGCAGCCGAGTCGGCCGACAGCGGCCAGCGCCAGGCCCGCGAAGGTCAGCAGCAGATCGATGCGGCGGTGCACAGCGTCGACCAACTGAGCCAGGAACTGGAGCAATCGGCGCAGTCGATGCAGCAACTGGAACGCGACAGCAACGACATCCAGTCGATCCTCGGCACCATCCGCTCCATCGCCGAACAGACCAACCTGCTGGCGCTCAACGCGGCTATCGAAGCAGCGCGGGCCGGTGAGCAGGGGCGCGGATTTGCGGTGGTCGCCGATGAGGTTCGCGCATTGGCCAAACGCACGGCGGATTCGACGGCTGAGATCGACGGGCTGCTGGGCAATCTGGCGAAGCGCACCAGCGCGGTGACCCAGCAGATGCGCGCCAGTCTTGATGTGTCGCAGCAATCGGTGGCACGGATTGGTGAGGCGCGGGAGAGCTTTGGGCAGATTCGTGAGTCGGTGGATGTGATTCGTGACATGAACACTCAGATCGCGACTGCGGCGGAAGAGCAGCATCAGGTGGCCGAGGACATCAATCGGCACATCAGCCAGATTCATGGTGATGCGCAGTTGGTGGCGGAGCTGGCGAATTCGGCGCGGCTGGATTCGCAGAGTCTGGCGGGGTTGTCGAATGAGCTGGATGGGTTGGTGCGCAGGTTCCGTACCTGAGTAACCTTTGCAATCCCCTCTCTTCAGGAGAGGGGATTGTTGTTCTGTCAGCGTTCGATGATCGCCGTCACACCTTGCCCCCCGGCCGCACAAATCGAAATCAACCCCCGCCCCTGCCCCGCCGCATCCAGCAACTTCGCCAGGTTCGCCACGATCCGCCCGCCTGTCGCGGCAAACGGATGCCCCGCCGCCAGGGAGCTGCCCTTGACGTTCAAGCGGCTGCGATCAATCGATCCCAGCGGAGCGTCCAGCCCCAGCCGCGTCTTGCAGTACTCCGGATCTTCCCAGGCCTTCAACGTGCACAACACTTGTGCGGCAAATGCTTCGTGGATTTCGTAGTAGTCGAAGTCCTGCAAGGTCAGGCCGTTGCGTGCCAACAGCCGTGGCACCGCGTACACCGGCGCCATCAAAAGTCCTTCGGCACCGTTGACGAAATCCACCGCCGCCGCATCGCCGTCGCGCAGATACGCAAGGATCGGCAAGCCGCGCTCCTTCGCCCAGTCTTCGCTGCCCAACAACACCACCGAGGCGCCATCGGTCAGCGGCGTCGAGTTGCCGGCGGTCAGGGTGCCCTTGGCACTTTTCTCGAAAGCCGGTTTCAGGGTCGCAAGTTTTTCCAGGGTCAGGTCCGGACGCAGGTTGTTATCGCGGGTCAGGCCGAGGAACGGGGTCATCAGGTCGTTATGCCAGCCTTCGCTGTAGGACGCCGCCAGTTTGTGGTGGCTTTCGAAGGCCAGTTGATCCTGTTCTTCGCGGGGGATGTTCCAGGTCTGCGCCATCAACTCGCAGTGCTCGCCCATCGACAGGCCGGTACGCGGTTCGCCGTTGCGCGGGAATTCGGGGATCAGGTGTTTCGGACGCAGTTGCAGAAAGGTCTTGAGCTTGTCGCCGGTGGTCTTGGCGCGGTTGGCTTGCAGAAGGATTTTGCGCAGGCCTTCGCTGACGCTGATCGGCGCGTCCGACGTGGTGTCGACGCCGCCGGCAATGCCGCAGTCGATCTGGCCGAGGGCGATCTTGTTCGCCACCAGCAGCGCGGCTTCCAGACCGGTGCCGCAGGCCTGCTGGATGTCATAGGCCGGGGTGGCCGGTGACAGGCGCGAGCCGAGCACGCATTCGCGGGTCAGATTCATATCCCGTGACAATTTCAGCACCGCGCCTGCGACCACTTCGCCGATGCGCTGGCCGTGCAGGTTGTAGCGTTCGATCAGGCCTTCGAGGGCGGCGGTGAGCATCACCTGATTGCTCGCGGTGGCATAGGGCCCGTTGGAGCGGGCGAACGGAATGCGGTTGCCACCAATGATCGCGACGCGGCGCAGCTGACTCATGAAATGCTCCTTGTGAAATATCCAGTCTGAAAATCGGGCACTGAAAATCCCGTCGGGCCACAAAAGCGCCGAGGGCAAACTACTCTGCTGTTCTAGCGTAGGCCTTATTGCGTGGATCGAACGATTGATTGCCCTTCGCAGTCCACACTTTGAACCCCATCTTCTGGAGAGCGTTCCATGTCTGACCGCTATATCGACTTCGCCAACTCGTCCATCGGCCACCGTCTGGTCGGGGCCCTGGGCCTGCCGTCGCCGGTGCGGCTGGAACGCTGGCAGGCCGGGCGCCTGCGGCCGGTGGACGGTGCACTGCTGATCGGCGGCGGGCCGCTGGCCGAGCGGGTCAGTGTATTTGCCAACCGCCTGACCGACGCGATCTACCGCTACGGCGACCAGCCTGCGGCCGCCACCCAATGGATTCCCGGCCATGGCCCGAAACTCAAGGCCGTGGTGTTCGATGCCAGCGATCTGCAGCACACCGACCAGCTCAAGCAGCTGCGTGAATTCTTTCAGCCGTTGATGAAGAACCTCGACAGCAGCGCGCACCTGGTGATCCTCGGCCGCGCCCCGGAAACCCTGAGTGAACCGTTTGCCGCCAGCGCGCAGCGAGCACTTGAAGGCTTCTCGCGCTCGCTGGCCAAGGAACTGCGCAGCGGCGGCACCTTGCAACTGATCTACGTCGGCGAAGGTGCCGAGGATCAGCTCGAAGGGCCGCTGCGGTTTTTCCTCTCGCCGAAAAGCGCGTTCGTCTCCGGACAAGTGATCCGGCTGACGGCCTGCGCCACTCAAGTCACCGACTGGACGCGCCCATTGGCCGGGCGCAAGGCGCTGGTCACCGGGGCAGCGCGCGGCATCGGCGCCTCCATCGCCGAAACCCTGGCCCGTGACGGTGCCGAGGTGATCCTGCTCGACGTGCCGCCCGCAAAAACCGATCTCGAAGCCCTGGCCGCCCGCCTCGGCGGGCGCGCCATCACCCTCGACATCTGCGCCGAAGACGCCGCCGCGCAACTGACCGGACAGCTGCCGGACGGCCTCGACATTCTGGTGCACAACGCCGGCATCACCCGCGACAAGACCCTGGCCAACATGACACCCGAGTTCTGGGACGCAGTGCTGGCCGTCAATCTCAACGCGCCGCAAGTGCTGACCAAGGCCCTGCTCGACAGCGGCACCCTGCACGACAACGCGCGGGTGATTCTGCTGGCGTCGATCAGCGGTATTGCCGGCAATCGCGGGCAGACCAATTACGCGGCGAGCAAGGCCGGGTTGATCGGGCTGGCCCAGGCCTGGGCGCCGACCCTGCTGGAACGCGGCATCAGCATCAACGCCGTGGCGCCGGGATTCATCGAGACCCAGATGACCGCGCACATTCCGTTCGGTCTGCGCGAAGCCGGGCGGCGCATGAGTTCGCTGGGCCAGGGCGGCCTGCCGCAAGACGTCGCCGAAGCCGTGGCGTGGCTGGCACAACCGGGCACCGGCGCGTTCACCGGGCAAGCGTTGCGGGTCTGCGGCCAAAGCGTTCTGGGGGCCTGAACATGACCATCGAATGCCAAACGCTGCACCACGAACCGAGCCTGCCGGGGCTGTACGCCCGGGCGGCGACCCGACGCAAAATCACCGGCACCACCCTGCCTGACAAAGGTTTGCGTTGCGCCGTCGAGGTAGATGGCAAACGTCTGGCGGCCTATCGCAAAGTCTGCGGGTTCGCCGATGACGGCCTGCTGCCGCCGACCTATCCGCATATCCTGGCGTTCGCCTTGCAGATGCAACTGCTGACGGCCAAAGAGTTTCCGTTCCCTTTGCTGGGGCTGATTCATCTGAGCAACCGCATCCGCGTATTGCGACCAATGGGCGGAATCAGTCGCGCGCAAGTCAGCGTCCGGGTGCATAACCTGCAACCGCATCCCAAAGGCGCGACCTTCGATCTGCTGACCACCCTGGACGATCAACTTGGCCCGTTGTGGGAAGCCGAAAGCCGGATGCTCTGTCGCAGCGTGAAGCTGGAAGGCGAACCGGTGGAGAAAAGCTGGGAGCCGACACTGCCCCTCGCACAAGTGGCGCAGTGGAAGGCGCCGGCGGACATCGGCCGGCAGTATGCGAAAGTATCCGGCGACTACAACCCGATTCACCTGAGTGCCGCCAGCGCCAAACTGTTCGGGTTCCCGACAGCCATCGCTCACGGTTTGTGGAACAAGGCCCGCACCCTGGCAGCGCTGGCGGATCATCTGCCCAAGGCCAACCTTGAAGTCACCGTGCACTTTCGCAAACCGGTGCGCCTGCCGAGCGAGGTGAGCCTGTTCGCCAGCGCTGCCGGTTCCAGCGGTGAGTTGCGTCTGATCGGCGCCACGGATCTGGAGCACATGGTGGGCAATTGGCAGCCGGTTGCCTGACATCGAGGGCGGGAAAACCTGATTAATTGTGTATATATCACTTAAGTTTTCCCGCGCCGCACACGCGACGTCGCCGAATTTCCAGCCTTGATTTTCAAGGCTTTTTTTTGCGCGCCTATATCCTCGGTATTAGTCGTTAGGCGGCATTCGCGGCCGCCTGCATAAAGGCGTTAATACCAACTGGAGAATGGCGTCGATCCAGCCTTGCGACTGATATGAGCACAACGGACGAAGGCATTGCCGGCAACAGAACCGGCAAGCCGTCGAAGACAACGAACGTTGTGACAGGTGCAAGGAATAACGCTCATGAAAACTCAGATGAAAGTTCAAGCGTCTTGGTGCAAATCGGCAACAGCACTCGCCCTCATTCTCTCCCTCGGTCTGGCCGGTTGCAGCAGTGGCGGCGGCGGTCATCACAGCAGCTCCGGCAGTTCGTCCCCCGACAGTTCGACGGCGGGCACCGGCGGCACGGGCGGTACCGCAGGCTCTGGAGGCACGGCGGGCACTGGCGGTACCGGCGGAACTGGCGGCACGACGACGCCGACCGATCCTACCAATCCGACCAATCCAACCGACCCGACGGACCCGACCAACCCCACCAATCCGAGTACACCGACGCCTTTGGTCACCACCACGCTGGTGCAGGACGTCGGCAATACCGTCAGCGGAGTGGGTGATGGTGTCGGTCAGGTCGGTGATTCCCTGAGCGGCGTGCCGGTGGTTGGCGGCGTGGTGCAAAGCGCGGCCCGGACTGCCGGCAACGTAGTGACCACGCTGGGTGACGGCGTAGCCAACGGCATCGGCAAACTGGCGACCACCGACAATGGCCTGGGCGTCACCGCTTCGGCAGTCGGCGGCGTGGTGCAGGATGTGGGCAACGGCGTGTCCGACCTGAGCGGCAAACTGGCGACGGCCACGGGCAGCGTTCCGGTGGTCGGCGGCGTCGTCACCCGTGTGGCACCGGTGCTCAATGGCGTCGGCGAAAAAGTCACCATGCTCGGCGACACCCTCAGCACCGCTACCACCACCGGCCCACTCGGCTCGGTGACCAAAGAGGTCGGCAGCAAACTGGTGCCGGTGATCGCCATGGTCGAAAGCACCACGGACAAACTCGGCAGTGCCACGGGGCTGGGTGCTCCCGTGAACGGCCTGCTGCAGAAAGTCGGCACCACGGTCGATGGCGTGGGCGACAAAGTCACTGGCGCCGGCAACGGCAATGCACTGACCAACACAGTCGGCGGGGCCTTGAGCAACGTCGGCACCGCTGTAGGCAAGGCCGGCGGACTGGTGGACAACGGAACCGGTTCGGGAACCGGCGTCGGTGGCGGTCTGGGCAACAATGGCTTGCTGCAAACCGTTGGTGGCGCGGTCGTGAATGTCGGCGCCGGGTTGAGCAGCGGCAACGGCAGCCTCGCCGCACCAGGTGGTGTACTGGCGGCGGCGGGTAATACCGTGGCCTCGCTCAACACCGTGCTCGGCGGTTCGGGCACGCCGATCACCAGCCCGACCACTCCCCTGGCCACTCTGGGCAACAACGTGGGTGCCGGACTTGCTCCGGTCACCACGGCGGTCACCAGCCTGACCCAGAATGTCGGCGCCGCCACCGGGCTGGGTACCCCGGTCGCCGGCCTCACCGGCCAGGTCGGAGGTGCCGTCGGCAACCTCGGCAACACGATTGCCGGCACCAACAGCAACCCGGTAGTGGCGGCGGTCGGCAACACCGTCACCACAGTGGGCAACACCGTCACTGCGGTGGGCGGGCTGGTCAACGGCGGCACCACCACCGGAACCGGCGGCGGACTGGGTGGCGTCCTCGGCGGCCTGACCGGTGCCCTGGGCGGCAACAAACGCTGATTTGCACCTGGCCGATTCGACGGCCGAACCTACAGCGCCTACGCTTGGTTGAGGGCGGAAGATTCCCACGAGTCTTCCGCTTTTTTCTTAGGAGAAACCCGCCCGGTGCTGGGGGTTGAACATGGAGTGTCCTATGCGCGTTATGGCATCCCTGCTGTTTGTCAGTCTCAGTTCCACAGCCCTCGCCGATACCCTGCCCAGCTTTCTCAACAGCAACGAAACCATACGCAATCTGCCGGTGCCGAACCTGCCCGCCGACGCCTACCGGCCGAACGCCGCGCCGCTGCAAGTGCCGGAGCCCGGCGCCACGGCCGCCCAGCCGTTGCTGATGAGTACCAGGATCAACCTCAGGACCGTGCAGATCGAAGGCGGCACGCTTTACCCGCTGAACGAACTGGCCGAAATCTACAAACCCCTGATCGGCCGCCAGAGCAGTCTCGCCGACCTGATCGAGGCCACTCGCAACATCACCCGTCGTTATCAACAGGACGGTTATCTGCTGTCCTACGCGTTCCTGCCACAGCAGACTTTCGATGACGGTGTGGCGCGCGTGGTGCTGGTGGAAGGCTACGTCCGCGACGTGCAGATCGCGGGCGACGTCGGACGGGTCAAAGCCCTGCTTGAGCGACTGGCCGCCAAGCTCCAGGCCGAACGCCCGCTGACGCGCAAGACGTTCGAGCGCTACACCACGCTGATGACCCGCATTCCCGGCGTGACGATCCAGGCCCAGGTGCCACCACCCGGCACCACCGACGGCGCAACGACGCTGGTGGCCCAGGCCAGCCGCAAACCGTTCACCAGCACCCTGAGCACCACCGAAGACAACCGCAACGGCACCCAGGCATTGCTCGGCGTCAGCAGCAATTCACAAACGTCGATGGGCGAACAGCTGAGCCTCAGCGGGTTGTTTCCGCCGGGAGATGATCACGAGCATTACTACCGGCTGGACTACAACCAGTTCATCAATGACGAAGGCGCGCAATTGAACCTTTCGGCCTCGCGCTACCGGGCCGATCCCGGCACCAATGTGCAGTTGAGCAATGGACTGGAACTCAAGCCGCACCGTGAAAACGACCGTTATTCGCTCGGTTTCACCCTGCCGCTGATTGCCGCTTCGGATGAACTGCTGACTGCCGGATCGCGCTTGTACGCCGTCAACGACAAGACCCGCTACAAGGTGATCGGCTACCCCCTGAGCGTCGAAGAACGCACCGACATCCGCGCCCTCGCCTTCGAAAGCGACTGGCGCAAGGTCGATGCCCGACAACTGCGCATTCTCAGTGGTGGCGTGTACCAGGGCTTCGACAGCATGGGAGCACACACCAACAACAACGCCATCGACCTCGACTTCTTTCGGGTGCGTCTGTCGGGGGTGCAGAGCGACAAGTTCTTCGACAATTGGCAAGGGGTGCTGTCGGCTGCGTTGTACTGGAGCCGCGACACCCTGCCCGACAGCGAACGTGCGGTGTTCGGCGGGCAGAATTTCGGCCGCGGTTATCCCGACGATCAGGCGTCGGGCGACAAGGGCTGGGGCGTGGCTTACGAGATCAACTACAGTTTCAACCGCGACGGCAACTGGGTGCGCATCCTGCAACCGTACTTCGTGCTCGACCGCTCGCGCAGCTGGTTCAACGAATTGCCGGTGCAGGCCAACAACCTGTCATCGGCGGCGGTCGGCCTGCGATTCGGCGATGCGAAGTACTACAACATTGCCCTGGAGGCGGCCAAGGCGATGTCGGATGAAGCGCTGGACACCTTCAATCGCCGGCCGCGCTACAGCATCAGTTTCAGCTATCAGTTGTAGCTCGACCGGCCGATGAATCAGAAGGCGTAGCGGACTTTTGCCGTGAACCCGTCAGCGTCAAAACCGCTGGCGGTCACGTAGTTGTACGACCCGCCAACACTCCACGCGCCGAACCGGTAGTTGGCACCCAGGCGCAGCTCATAGCTGTCGCGAACGGGTGTGGTACCACGGCTGGTGAACGAATCGCCCCCCAGCACAAACGACGACGTGGTACCGGTCTTATCGCCAATGGCGTCATGCCAGGCCATCAACTTCGCTTCAGGTTCCAGGCTCCCGGTGCCCACATCGAACGCGGCGGCCAGACGTGCCCCCACACCTACTTCGCCGACCTCGTAGCGTTGGCTGCCGACATTCAACGAGGCCGAACTGCCCTTCTCGCGATAGCTGTCCATGCCTACGTTGGCGTAACGCGCCCCGACCTGCGGCTCAAGCACCACATCCGGTATCAGGTGCGCGGTGTAACCAGCCAGCGCGCTGACGCCGAACACGTTGCTGTCGTAATCCCCCTTGGCCCGAGTGCCGGCGATGTAACGGCGGGACTCGTTGTCGTTCCAGCCATACATCAGCGACGAATCGACGAACCAGTTTTCATGGGTCCAGTTGCCGTAAAAGGTCAGCGCATGGCCGGTGACCTGAGTCTTGCTGCCGCGATCAGACTTCACATTGGTGTCGAGGTAGCTGTACGCCAGCCCGATTGCGGTATCGGCATTAAACTGACCATCGGCACCTACCGCGATACCGTGACTGTCGGCGTCGTAACCACTGACACCGTGACGCTCATCCTGGCTGGCATCGCTGCTCAAGGCTTGCAGCCAGACACCTTTGCCCGCGCCAACGCCTCCGGTACGGACGCGACTGGAGCGCTCATTGATGACATCCGACACCAACGTCTGACTGTTGATGGCCGCGTGAATCACGCCACGGCTAACATCCGGACTGAGTGTTTCGGACAACCTGGCCAGTTGTGCATCGGTGCTGGCGTTAGCGAACGCCTGGAACACCGGATCCTGCTCATCGAGCCGCGACAACAGACTCGACACACGGCCCACCGCCGTTGCCGCATTGCGACTGCCGCCCGCCACAAGGGTGTTCTGCGCCAACACCTCATCGGATTTGTTGGTCACCACCGACGTAATGTCGTTGCCCACGACCCCGAAGCTCTTCACATCCAGCAACGCAGACGAAGACGTCACGTTGAGGTTATTGCCACCGACGAGACTGCCCGAGCTGATCAGGGTGTATTTCGTACCACCCGGCGTAACCCGGAAATCACTGGAGCGCGCCAGCAGCCGCAACGTCGCACCCGGCGCGATATCGGCAGTGCCCGTGACTTTCAACACCGGCAACGCCGGATTGGTGTCATTGCCCAGGTACATTTCCAGCACCGAATCGGACTCTTCCATGTCGAAGTCACCGATGATCGTGGTGTGCGGTTTCACCAGCGTCAGCGTCCCGTCCTCGATGGTCACGTAACCGGACTTGATGGTCGAACCGTCGAAGATTGCGTCACCGTCGATGATCACGCCGGACAACCCGAGCAGATCACCTTTGACCTCGCCGCCATAGAAATGAAAGTAGCTGACTCCGTCATCCACCTGAATCGCCGCCTGACCACCCTCGATCAGACCTTGCTGCTGATAGATCACAAACGGCAGGCCACCGGCCGGCTGATCGCTGACATGCACGCCGATGGATTCACCGGAAATCGTACCCTGGTTGAACAGCGCGAAAGTACCCGCTCCTGCCGAGGCACTGTATTTCACACCCTCCAGCGTCAAAGCCTCAGCATTTTCCCCGGTTACGCGAATCGTGCCGTTGTTGTTCAGTACTCCCTTGAGCGTCGTACCATCCAGAAACAACCCCAACGCGTCGGTCCCACTGACACTGATCGTGCCATCGTTGGATACCCCGTTCAGCGTGGTATGCACCAGCGACACGCCGGCAGCCCGCGCCCCGCTGACCTCAATAAGGCCTTCGTTGATCAACGAACCGCCCAGCGTGCTGCCGATATCGGCAATACCGCTGGAACTGCCCGAACCGGCCAGACCGTTGACTGTGATCGAGCCCTTGTTGATCAGGCTATAGGCAATCTTGCTGGGCGTCACACCTGAGGAACCGAGCATAAGGCCCACGCCCGAACTGGCTCCATCAATCCTGATCGTGCCGTTGTTGCGCAACTGATCCGCTGTCAGCCCCATGAACTGAACGCCATAAGTCACCGTCGACGGCGTAACTGGCGCAAATGTCCCGTTGCCACTCAAATCGACCAGATTCCAGGTTTGCAGATTACTGCTCAACGGCCCGCCACTCAGGTCGTAATTCAGATTGGCAGCAAAGACAGAAGACGCCTGCAAAGAGGCGGCAGCAACAGACAGCGCCAGCAACGAGCGGCGCACGCAGGAAATGTTCAAACCAGAGTCCCTTCCAAAACACAAAATTGTTCCAGCAGGGCTCTACACTCGAAACAGGCCTCCCTACCGACCCGTCAGCAACTGACCGGGCGCGCGGAATTTACACGAGCCATCATTTCGATACTACCCAAAAGTCAAACCACTGACGCCAAATAAAAACACGCACTCCCACCACCTCAAATCAAACAATGAGCGTTAGCTCGAGTAACGCTCTGGATCTTCGGGCGACGTCGACAGGCTGAGTAGAGGGATTCATCCGGGGGTGGGAGCGCAGCGACCGTTTGGCGAAGCCAAACACATCGAGAGGAGGTGCAGCGGCGCTCCACCAAAAAAATCAGGAAACATTCACCCGAGGTTTGGGAAACAGATTATCCAAAGTCTCAAGCAACCGAACGTGATAAATCGGCTTGCGAAACAAATCCAGCACCTGTAACCGCAACATGTCACTCACATCCTCCATGTCCGCATGCCCGGAAGTCACAATCACCGGCAAATGCTGACGCGAAGTATGTTCCCGTAGCCGCTTGATCAACGACATGCCACTTTCCTCCGGCATGCGCAGATCGGTAATCACCAGCGCAATGTCCGGATGCCGGGTCAGATGATGCAGGGCCAGCTTCACCGACGTCGCGGTATGACAGACAAAGCCCTCTCCCTCCAGCAACTCCGCCAGCTCCAACAACGCGTCCTCCTCGTCATCGACCAGAAGCAATTGTTGGCGGGGAGTCGGGGAGGAAGACATAAGGCATTACCTTGCGATGGACTGAGCGCTGACGTTAGAACCCCTTGGGCGCATTCGCAAGTTGCCGTCCACGGATCTTCAACCTTCTCTCAGAGTGCAGCCTGAATGGTGTTGAACATCGTGGTAATAGCACCGGAAATGGGAGTCACGAATGCCGCCAGCGCCACCGCCACCATCCCGGCGATGATCGCATATTCGATACCGGATGCCCCTTCGGTGTCCCTGGCCAAGCCTTTGTAGAAGGCGACCTGGGATTTGATTGTCTGCACCGCTTTTTTTGCAAAGGACATGACTGATTCTCCTTGAAGGCATGGGGTGTTGCGGCGTTCGCAACATGATTCCCCCGTGCCAGCATCAGCATTGTCGGCAATGCCCGGACCTACAACTGTAAGAACGAATTAACACCAAAGTAGTAACGGCCCGAATAACGGCAAAAAACCATTTTTGGCGCTTTAGACCCCTACTTTCGGTAGATATTTCGGCCCGCGTAATGGCGTTTTGTTTTGGCTGCGCTACCGTCAAATAGCGAAATAGTTACTGGTTCATAGCTGCCTGTTTGCGAATTTATCTCGTCGAAAGTCACGGGTTGTTGCAAGAGACATAGCGCAGCGGGAAAGGGAGAGCCGTCATGAACAGTCGCGTCACCCTGGGCTTGGCCAGCATCTTGCTGCTAGGTGCCATCATCGCCGGTTACTGGGGGCTCACATTGAGTCGTCAGACCCCGGCCTCCGAACCCGTGGTTGCCGCCCCTGATACCCCCGCCGCCACCCCGGTACCGGTGGAAGATCCGACTCGCCAACCGGTGGTGGTGCTAGTGCGCGACATCGCTCCGTTCGTAACCATCACCGCCGCCGATGTCGCCGTGGAAAAACTGCGCACCGCCCCCGCCGGCAGCCTGGCCAGCGTCGATCAGGTGGTCGGCCGCACGCCATGGCGTGCCCTGTCCGCCGGAACCTGGCTGACCCAGGAAAGCTTTGAGGCCGGCAGCCCGCTGGCGCGGATGATCCGTCCCGGCGAACGTGCACTCGCAGTGGCCGTGGATGAAGTGATCAATGCCGGCGGCCAACTGGCGCCGGGGGATTACGTCGATGTGCTGCTGTTCTTGCGCAAGGATGAAAACAACCCGCAGCCGACCGCCCAACTGGTGGTGCCTGCCGTGCGGGTGCTGGGCGTGGGTAATCAGATGGGCCTGACCAACAGCGGCCAGCCCGCGAGTCCAGCTCACAGCGAAGAAGAAAAACTCAAACAGGAACAACTGCGCGCCGCCGCCCGCAGCGTGGTGCTCGCGGTGCCTGAACCGTTGCTCAACCGCCTGATGCTGGCCTCCAGCGCCGGCGTCTTGCGGCTGGCCGTGCGCAGTGCCGACGAGCAGCAACTGGCCCGCTATTGGGCCGGCGACAACAACGTTGCCGCCGGCCTCGACAGCCCTCGGCGCGAATTGATCGAGTTCAGCCAACTGTCATTGACGCCACCACCCAAACCCCTGGCGATCGCCAGTCAGACGGCCCCCAGAAAGCCGGCCGTGGAAGTGATTCGCGGCACCGAATCCGCCGAACCCAACCCCTGAATCGAGCAAGGACGCACATTCATGCGCAAACGCTTTACGCCCCTGTTCCACTGGCTGCGGTTTATCTTGCTGAGCGTGGCTTCGATCGGCAGCGCGGCCGCCGCCACCGGCAATTGCGCCGCGCTCGCGCCGCTGCCGGCCGTGCTGGAAATCGGCGAAGGCCTGCAACAGGCCGTGCAATCACCGGTGGCGATCACCCGGGTGGCAGTGGGCGATCCGAAGATCGCCGACGTGCGCGTGACCGGCGATCAGGGCGTGCTGCTCACCGGCGTCGGCCCCGGCGCCACCACGTTGATGATCTGGACGGCCTGCGCCAGCACACCGCGTCAGAGCATGGTGTTCGTGCAGGGCAAGGCCAGCGCGGCGATGAGCGCGGCGGCGCTGCCGTCCAACAGCGAACCGAACCTGCCCTCGCAGGTGCAGACCGACATCCGTTTCGTCGAAGTCAGCCGCACCAAACTCAAGGAGGCCGGTACGTCGATCTACGGCAAGGGCTCCAACAACTTTCTGTTCGGTGCGCCGGGCACCGTGCCGAACACCGGGGTCACGCCGGGTGTGGTGCCGCTGCTGAACATTGATCCTCGTATTGCCTCGCCAAGCATCCCGTTGGCCAACGACATGTTCAACATCGTCTGGGGCGGTGGCAGCAGCAAGTTCCTCGGCATCGTCAACGCACTGGAAGGCAGCGGTTTTGCCTACACTCTGGCGCGGCCGAGTCTGGTTGCGCTGAGCGGTCAGAGTGCAAGTTTCCTGGCCGGTGGCGAGGTTCCGATCCCGGTACCTAGCGCCAACAGCAACAGCTATTCCATCGAGTACAAGGAGTTCGGCATCCGCCTGACCCTGACCCCGACCGTGGTCAGCAACGACCGGATCGCCATCAAGGTCGCCCCGGAAGTCAGCGAGCTGGACTACAACAACGGCGTGACCATCGGCGGTACCAAAGTACCGGCGTTCACCATTCGACGTACCGACACCAGCATCTCCCTGGCCGACGGCGAAAGCTTCGTCATCAGCGGCTTGATCAGCACCCGCAATGCCTCGGAGGTGAACAAGTTTCCGGGGCTGGGCGACATCCCGGTGCTTGGCGCGTTTTTCCGCAACTCGTCAATCAACCGCGAGGAACGCGAACTGCTGATGATCGTCACCCCGCACCTGGTGCAACCGCTGGCCGTCAACGCGCCATTGCCGTCGTTGCCCGGCGAGAAACTGCGCAACTACGATCCGAACTGGTATCGCCTGTACTT
Source organism: Pseudomonas sp. 1 (assembly GCF_056626735.1). NCBI lineage: Bacteria > Pseudomonadati > Pseudomonadota > Gammaproteobacteria > Pseudomonadales > Pseudomonadaceae > Pseudomonas > Pseudomonas sp. 1. The sequence continues at coordinate 45,734 of NZ_JBWXMQ010000012.1, forward strand.
CCTGGAAAACGGCAACTTCGATAAACGCAGCGGGTTATCGCAATGAGCCAGAGCCTGAGCCAGACGTTCCTCGCCATCACCCGCAACACCACTGATCTCGAGTGGCTGCAAGGCGCGCTGGCGCCCTTGGGCCAGGTGGTCAGCGCCGGAGGCGGCAGTCTCGACGAACTGCTGGCGCTGGTCGACGTGACCTTCGCCAGCCTGGTGTTCGTCGGCCTCGACCGTGAACATCTGGTGGCCCAGAGTGCGTTGATCGAAGGCGTGCTCGAAGCCAAACCGATGCTGGCGATCGTCGCTCTCGGCGACGGCATGGACAATCAGTTGGTGCTCAATGCGATGCGTGCCGGCGCAAGGGATTTCGTGGCCTATGGGTCGCGTTCCAGCGAAGTCGCCGGTCTGGTGCGACGGCTGAGCAAACGCCTGCCGGCGGTAACGCCGAACGCCCAACTCGGCGGTTTGACCGTACTGTACGGAGTCCAGAGCAACGCTGACGGTGCGCTGCTGGCCAATCACATGGCGCTGGTGGTGCAGAAGAGCGGTCAGCAGACCTTGCTGCTCGACCTCGGCCTGCCGCGCGGCGACAGCCTCGCCCTGCTGGGGCTGGAGAGTTCTTTTCATTTCGGCGACGCCTTGCGCCACTTGCGCCGCCTCGACGCGACCCTGATCGACAGCGCCTTCACCAGCGCCGAGGCCGGGTTGCGCATCCTCGCCTACGCCCCCGGCGACGAACCGCTGGAACGCACCAGCGCTGCCGAGCTGTACATGTTGCTCAGCGCCCTGCGCCAGCACTTCCAGCACATCGTGGTGAACCTCACCGGCCAGCCCGACAGCGAAGCGCTGCGCACCTTCGTCAGCCATTGCGACAAGTTGCTGTGGTACACCGACCAGAATGTGCTCGACTGCCGGCGCAACCTCGCAATACTCAATCTGTGGCGCGAAAAAGGCATGAAGCTCGACCACGGCCGGCTGCTGGTGGATCGCTATCTGCGCAATGTCGCGCCGGACTCCGACACCCTCGGCCGGACCTTCGGCCTGGAAGTCATTGCGGTGCTCGCGTACAGCCCGGAACTGCGCCTCAACGCCAAAAACCAGGGCGTAACCCTGTTCGAACTGGCACCGCGCGAAGCCATCAGCCAGAGCCTGCGCACCCTCGGCGAACGGCTGGCCAAGCGCTCCGAAGGCCTGGCCAAACCCAAAGTCACCTGGTTCGATCGCTTGCGAGGCAGCTCATGAGCAGCGAGCAATTGTTCGGCGGGCCACAGCGCAACGCCACCGGCAACACCGACCACGACGGCCTGAAGCTGGTGCTGCATCGCTACATCATCGACGCCATCGAAGAATCGGGGAAAAACCTGCTGGAAGGCTCGCGGCAAGTGCTGTCGCAGTTCGTCATCGACAAGGTCGCTGAGTACATCGCCCGCCTGCACCTGGCGATTTCCCGCTATGAAATGGAGCGTCTGGCTGAAGAAATCGTCGATGAACTGACCGGCTTCGGCCCGCTGGAAGTGCTGCTGCGCGACAGCGCGGTGACCGAGATTCTGGTCAACGGCCCGCACCGGGTGTTCATCGAACGCGATGGCATGCTGCATTTGAGCGACTTGCGTTTCATCGACGCGCACCACGTCGAACGGGTGATGCAACGCATCCTCGCCCCGCTCGGCCGGCGCCTCGACGAGTCGTCGCCGATGGTCGATGCGCGCCTGCCCGATGGCAGCCGGGTCAACGCGATCATCCCGCCGATCGCCCTCGACGGCCCGTGCCTGTCGATCCGCAAATTCCGCAAGGACATGCTCAAAAGCACCGATCTGATGGCGATGCAGACCATCGATCAGGCGATTTTCGACTTCATCGCCGAGGCCGTCGGCAAGCGCTGCAACATCCTCATCAGCGGCGGCACCGGCACCGGCAAGACCACCCTGCTGAACATCCTCAGCCAGCTGATCAACCCCCATGAACGTCTGGTGACCATCGAAGATGTCGCCGAACTGCAACTCGGCCATCCTCACGTGGTGCGCCTGGAAACCCGCCCGCCGAATGCCGAGGGTCACGGCGAAGTGAAGGCCAGCGACCTGATCCGCAACGCCCTGCGGATGCGTCCTGACCGGATCATCCTCGGCGAGATTCGCGGGGTCGAAGTGGTCGACGTGCTGACTGCAATGAACACCGGCCACGACGGTTCGATGAGCACGGTCCACGCCAACAATGCCCAGGACGCGCTGCTGCGCCTGGAAACCCTGGTTGGCCTGACCGGCCGTACCATTGCTGAACGCACCCTGCGCCAGATGATCTGCGCGGCACTCGACGTGATCATTCAACTGACGCGCATGCCCGACGGCCGCCGCTGCGTCAGCGAAGTGGTGGAAGTGGTCGGGGTACGCGACGACGTTTACGTCACCAACACTCTGTTCCGTCTCGACCGCCGCACCGGTTTCGGTTTTCTGCGCGAAGCGGTCAACCCGGCCGGTGACAAATTGCGCCGTGAACCGGCGCTGCCACAGTGAGGATCACGGCATGCTCAAACCCCTGGTGCTGATCCTCATCTGTCTGGCGCTGCTCGGGCTGTCGCTGCGCCTGTTCTATAACGGCTGGCGCCAGGGTGGCACGGAACGGGTGCTGGATCGCTTGAATCAGGGACAACCACAGCTATTGGCCGAGAAACCGCGCTGGGCCGGACTGGAACGAGCCTTTTTGCGCGCCGGTCTTGGCCGCCCGGATCGCCTCGAATTGTGGTTGCTGCTGTGGGCCTTCGGCAGCGTAATCGGCCTGGCAATCGGTGGCTGGATCGGCTTTCTGTTGCTGCTGGTATTGCCATTGCTGGCGTTGCGTCTCTACGTCAGCTGGCGCTATCAGCGACGCCTGCGGCGAATGATCGAACAACTGCCGCAACTGCTCGATCACACGGTGCGCAGCCTGAAATCCGGACGCACTTTGGCCGACGCGGTACTGGGCGCCATTGACGCCAGCGAAGACCCGTTGAAAAACGCCATGGGCCGGGTGCAGCGCAACGTGCAATTGGGGGTAAGCCTGCCGGAGGCTGTGGGCGATGTGGCCGAGCTGTATGAAAAGGACGAACTGCGCCTGTTCGCCGTCGGCCTCAAGGTCAATCACCGCTACGGCGGCAACGCCAGCGAACTGCTGGAAAACCTGATCCGGATGATCCGCGAACGCGACCAGGCGTCCCGCCAGTTGCGCGCCATGACCGGCGAAACCCGCATCACCGCCTGGGTGCTCGGCCTGCTGCCGGTGGGGCTGGCCGGGTACTTTCTGCTGTCCAATCCCAAGTACCTGATCGCCATGTGGAACGACCATTCCGGCCAGATGATGCTCGCCAGCGCCTTCGGCCTACAGGTGATAGGCAGCCTGTTGCTCTGGCGGATGTTGCGCAGCCTATGACAATGCCCCTGATGATTAGCGCCCTGTTAATGCTGGGCGCCGCACTGTTACTGATCAGCGCCCTGCTTGAGCGCCGTCGTCGCGCCCGTCAGGTCACGCGGCGGCTGGAAGGTGCGCTGCTGCGCGACAATCGTTTCGACAACCTGCTGCAAGTGCTCGGCGGCAGTGCCCTCGGCCAGCGCGCGGTCAAACTCGACAACGAAACCCAGACCCTGCTCAACCGCCTCGGCTGGCGCAGCGCCCGCCAGCGCTCGCTGTTCGCCGCCTGCCAGATCGCCTCGCCGCTGCTCTTGCTGACTATTGCGGTATTGCTGCAAGGCGTGTTGTTTCCTCATATCGAAAGGCCATGGATCGCCCCGATGTTCGCCCTCGGCATCGGCTACCTGTTGCCCAAACGCCTGCTGGCGATGGCCGCCGCCCGCCGACAAAAACAACTGGCCATGGAAATCTCCACCTTCATCCCTTTGCTGCGCATCCTGTTCGAAGCCGGCATGGCCGTCGAGCAGGCGTTGCGCGTGCTCAGCCACGAAGGTCAGACGCTGCTGCCGGTGCTGACCCAGGAATTGCGCCTGGTGCTGGCCCGGGTCGATTCGGGCCTGGAACTGGGCGAAGAACTGAACAAGGCCACGCGCCTGCTGGCGGTGGACGAATTCACCGACACCTGCGTGATCCTTCAGCAACTGCTGCAACAGGGCGGCGGCGCGATGAAATCGCTGCTGGCGCTCAAGCAACTGCTCGATGACCGGCGCCTGACAAGGCTGCAGGAATACATCTCGAAAATGTCCGCCAAAATGTCCGTCGTGATGATGATGTTTCTCTTCCCGGCGCTGTTGATCGTCCTCGCCGGCCCGGGCTTCAGTGCCCTGGCACGGGCGCTGGGCTCATAAAGGAATCGCCATGAAAGCAATGATTGCCTGTTTGACCCTGTTGATGCTCGGCGGCTGCGCCAGCAATGGCCAGGCGTCCTGGAACGCCCTGACACAAAACGCCGGTTGCGGCCCATTGAGCCAGGAACAACAACTGTCGATGACCCTGGCCGACGACATGGCCAAAGACGGCAAACTGCATGCCAGCCTGGCCAACCTGCAAAGCCTGCCGGACAACCTCGCCGAGGTCCGCCTGCGCAAGGCCAAGGTCTATCGCCTGCTGGGGCGCAACGAAGCCGAGCCGTTGTATCGCGGCCTGCTCGGCAGTTGCCTGGCCGCCGAAGCCGAACACGGCCTCGGCCAACTCGCCGCCGCCCGCGCCGACTACGGCCAGGCCCAGGCCCACCTGCAACGCGCCGCGCGCCTGGCCCCCACTGATGAAAAAATCCGCAACGACCTGGGCGTGGTGTACCTCAACCAACTGCGCATCGAAGACGCTCGCTTCGAATTCCTCACCGCCATGGAACTCAAGCAAAGCGACTCGCTGGCCGCCCTGAACCTGGTCACGCTGCTGCTCTACCAGGACGACTGGACCCGGGCCGCTGAACTCGTCAGCCGCCTGAACCTCAGCCCCGAACAATTCAGCGAAGCCCAGGCCCGCGCCCAGAAACTCAAGACCCCAAGCCCCGTCACCGCAGCCACCACCGCGATGCTCAAATAAGGAGCCCCGCCATGAAAGCCACCGCGCTCTGCCTCACCCTCCTCGCCTTGCCTCTGACCACCCACGCCATCGACCCCGGCCCCTCCTCGGCGCAACAACAGGAAACCGAAGGCTGGCTGCTCCTGCAAAGCCGCAACAAAGCCGCCTCCGCCAGACCCCAGACCAGCACCCCCACCGAACGCGAACTGAGCATGCAACGCTGGTTGAAGAGCTACACACACGAGATTCCGGAATTTTTTGATCAGAAGCAGGGAGGAACTGTTGACAGTGGGTCGGGAGGTTAATCGGGGCGCAAGCACACACTTCTAAACGTGTTTGTTCCTACAGATGGCGTGATTCTGGAGGATGTTTCCGACACCTCGCGTCGGTTGTCCCTCGGAAACGGGGTGGATAGGCTTTGGGGGTCGCTGCAAATTCAGCGAACGGGCTTGGTCGTCCGGGTTTAGAATGGCGCACTTTTCAGCATGCTTAATGGCGAACTGTGCGTGGGAGGGCTCCGGCCCTGCCGGGTTTCCATTCCCTGGTCGACCAACCCGCGTACGGTTCGCCACCCGACTGCTTGGTCGCAGAGCGCGGCGAACTCCATATTCCGAATGGAGCTTCACCATGAAAAAACCAACGCCGAATCCACCCGAAACCGACAACACCTCGCCCTACGAATCTACCGATTCAAAGAAACTCCACGACGCCGCCGAGCGCGCCCTCGATCACTACCTGAACCCCCTCCCGAAAAAATGCCCCGGCCGTAAAACGAGCGAAATGTTCCAGATTTCACCGGACATGGACGATGAAAGCCTGCTGGCCCACGCCTGCGAATCCCTGGCCTCGGCCAGCGTCATGGCCAGTGACGTGGCAGCCTATGTCGACTCACCGCAACGGCACCGGATCCTGGGGATACAACAAGTCATCATGCTCGCCGAACTGGCGGTGAACCGCGTGCTGGATAACGTCGAAGTACAGCGTTACCCGACCCCCTGCTAAGCCGTTCCGACAAAACCGACCTGCCAGCGCCGGCTGCATTCGCTGGCAGATCGATTGGGACGCAGAGCGTCCCGGGCTGCATTCCCACGCGGAGCGTGGGAACGATCAAGCAAAAACAGTTCGCCTTTCGCCCTACACCCTCCACATCTCACCACTCACCACTCACCACGATGAGCGTTAGCTCGAGTACCGCTTTTGACTTGCCGGCCCCATCGGAAGGCTGAGTGGAGGGATTGATCCGGGGGGGTGGGAGCGAAGCGACCGTTTGGCGAAGCCAAACACATCGAGAGGAGGTGCAGCGAAGCAAACCGTAGGCGATGCCCCCGGATCAATCCCGGAATGAAGGAACACCGAGCCCAGGCGAGGTGCCGAACGCAGGGGCCAAGCCTTTTGGTTCCTTTTTGGCGTTTGAAAAAGGGACCCGCCGTAAGGGCGAAACCGCCAGCAGAGGCACCCGCAAAAACGGATATTCACCCAAACCAACCCAAAGCCTGGCCGGCCCAAAGGCCGCCAAGGTCAATGCGCCGTAACCCCCCGCCGAACAGATAAAGAACTCCCCGGTGCCAAAGCCAACGCAAGCTGCGTCCGATTATGCATATGCGTCAACCGCAAAACCTGCGACACATACAACTTCACCGTGTTCTCGGTAATCCCCAACTCACAGGCAATCTGATAATTGGTCTGCCCCTTGCCTACCAGCCGGGCCACATCGAGCTGTCGTGGCGACAACTGCTCGAAAATCGCCGGCATCTCCACACTGTCACCCTCAGGCAACGACTGGGCTGCCGGCCCAGGCCCGCGCCGCGCCTTGTCCAGATCCTGATACAAATCATCGATCGACGAAGAAAGATCCTGCAGCTTCTGATTCAGGTGCCCCAGTTGCAGCGTTTTATGCCGCTCCTGCAGCACTGCTTCCTGACGCCGCAGGCCGTCCAGCAACTCATTCAGATCCACCGGCTTCTGGTAGTAATCGGCAATCCCCGCGCGCAACGCCTTGATCACATCCTGCTTGTCGGCGCGACCGGTGAGCATGATCGCTTCGAACGCGCGACTCTTACCGGCCAAGCGCTGCAGCGCCTGCACCAGCTCGATGCCGTCCATGTCCGGCATGTGCAGGTCGCACAGCACCAGGCCGATCGCCAGATCGTCACTGAACCGCGCAATCGCCTCCTGACTGGACCCACAAGGAACGCAGCGATAACCGCTGCTCTCGAGAAACTCGCAAAGTTCTTCAACAATCAGCGCCTGATCATCGACCACAAGAACCTTTACCGCCGACGTAAGCTTGTTCACGTGCCACTCCATGCCCGGGCCAAAGCTGACCATTCCTGTACTGCCAGCCAGTGGCTGTACAAACCCTTATTTGAAAGTAGACGCACTTTCCGACTATGTACATCGCAGTAGTGGCGAATGGCGACTAATGGATCCAACAGAAAGTCAGGATTGTTCCAACCAGCACGAAAGGCGCAAATGGCAGCTTTTTTGACGGTTCTGGGCTCAAATATCGAAGGCGGCCCCTAACCTCTTGACTTGCAAGCAGCCAGACTTTTGGCACCAGAAGCATCCAGATCGCACTGCAAAGTGCGGCGCCGATAAACGCGCCGAGCAGGTGCTGACCGTCTGTCGCAAGGGCTAGGGCTGTCATTAGTTTCACATCGCCGCCGCCCATTCGCCCCAACAGATAACCCGGCAGCGTAAGCGCCAGCGCCAGCAACACTGCCCAGCCGCCCTGCGCCGCATCGGCACCGAGCCAGGTGCTGCCGGTGACCAGCAACCAGACCAGCGCCAGCGCGCCGACGCCGAGGGTCAGGACGTTGCCGATATGGCGTTCGCGGGCATCCTGCACAGCGCAGAGTGACAGCCAGATCAGTAGGGCAAAGCTGTGCATCCGGTAAAAATCGTCCGTTTTGGCTGAATGATTCTATGCTGATACTACGTAGTGACTGTCAGGGTAGACGCGCTCATGAAAACCGGCCTCCCCCGCAAGCAAAAAGGCGCTGCCGCCATCGAATTTGCCTTGGTCTTTGTCATTTTCTTTGCAGTGTTTTACGGGATCGTGAGCTACAGCCTGCCGATGTTGCTGATGCAGGCCTTCACCCAGTCGACGTCCGAAGCCGTGCGGCGTGGCGTGGCCCTGGATCCGTCGACCGCCAACTACGCCACCGCGATCCAGAACGTCGCTCGCGCTGAACTGGCCCGGCGCCTGACCTGGCTGCCACCGGCGCTGAACTTCAACGCAACCACCGACGCCACGGTTACCTACGCGGGAGGCCTGCTGACCGTCACCATCAACTACCCGACCAACAAGCTCAACCAGGCGTTACCGTTTCTGGTCTTGCCCGGTATCGGCGCGGTGCCCAATCTGCCTGCCAACCTGACCGCCAGCTCGAGCCTGCAATTTTGAGTTCCGGAGACAAGCTGTTCGACCGCCTGCTCAATCGTCAAACGCCCACACCATCCGTGGACAACCCCATGGTGCCCGGCGTCGGCTTGCAGCTGCATCTGGATGGCGAAGGTCAGGTCACCCACCTGACCGGGCCGCTGCGCCATCTGCTGGCGCAACAACTGTCCGCCACCCACACGCTGCATTTGCTCGATTACCTGCTGCCGCACAGCGCGCTTTCGATCGAAGGCGTGCCCGCGGACTGGCAGGGACAAATGCTCGATCTGGATTTTTTCAGCCTCGCCGGCCCGCCACTGCATTTGCGCGGCTGGGTGCAACCGCAGGGGGATGGCTGGGTTCTGCAACTGCTGGACATCGGCGACCTGTTGGGGGAAAGGCGTCAGGCGCGCAGCCGCGAGCAGTGCCAGTGGCTCGCCGCACACATCCGCGACCACTTGCGGCTCTGCGGCCTGGCGCGTCTGCCACAAGTGCTGGGCGAACAGTTGCAGTGCCTGAGCCAGCGTTTTCAGGTGCCTAGCCTGGCCGTGGCGCTGCTGGATGAAGAGACCGGGAGCTGGCAGATCCGTCACCATTACAGCGCGCCCGATGCTCCGCAGTTATGGGACACCGATCAGCGCCTGGGCACCGGCCTCGACAGCCTCAACGGCGCTGCACCGCAACGTGTGCTGCCCGCCGAGCATCCTCGCCTGAGCAGTGTGTTCGGCCCCGCCGAAGGGTTTGCGGTGCCCTATCGCGATGCTCATGGCGTGGCGGCGTGGCTGCTCTTCGGCTGCTTCAGCGTGCAGCCACACACCGCGGACTTGAACGATCACGACTGGCTGCAACTGGCCGCCGCCGTGGCCGCGCCGCTGCTGGAACGGCTGCGTGAACATCGTCACCACTTGCAGCTGGAACGTCTGGAAATCCTGCAAAGTCTGCTCGGAACCGGTTGGTGGGAGATGTTCAGCGACAGCGCCGAAGTGCTGCTGGCCGACGCACTGGCCACCTGCCTCGGATTGAGCGCCGGGCGCCTGCCGATCCAGGACTGGTTCGCCCGTGTACACCCGGCCGACCGCGAAGAACTGCGCAGCCGACTGCAAGCGTTGCAGGATGAAGGTCAGCCGCTGGAACTCTGCGTGCGCCTGCAATCCGACGATCAGGCGCAACCGCAGTGGTTCCGTTTGCAGGGCCAATCGCTGGGCATCGGTGCCGAGCGGCGTCTCGTGGGCTTCATGCTCGACATCAGCGACATCAAGAACCAGCAGCAACAGGCCGCCGCCGCCCATGCGCGACTGGACAACCTGATCGCCAGCGCGCCAGCTGTGATCTATGTGCAGCGTTATGTCGAAGGTGCGTTGCAGCCGACATTTTTCAGCGCCAGCCTGCAACCGCTGCTGGGCTGGGGCCTCGCCGATTGCGCCGATGGCGGGCTGGTGAATCATGTGCATCCCGAGGATCGTGCGGCGTACTTCGAACGTACCCGGCAGTTGCTGCGCGAGGGTTCGGTGAGCACCCGCTACCGGATGCTCGATACTCAAGGCAACGTCCACTGGCTGCTCGACGAAGCCAAACTGTTGCGCGACGACCTCGGTCTGCCGGTGGAAGCTGTCGGACTGTGGCTGGATGTCACCGACGCGACCCTCGCTGCCGAGCGGATCAAGACCAGCGAAGAACGCTACCGCATCCTCGTCGAAGATTCGCCGGCGATGATCTGCCGCTATCGCCCGGACCTGACCCTGACCTTCGGCAACCGGCCACTGGCGATGTACCTGGAATGTGCCCCGGAGCAACTGCCGGGGGTGAATCTGGGCAGCTGGATGTCCGACGAACAACGCGAGGCGTTCGTCCAGCGCCTGGCGCAACTGACCCCCGATGCGCCAGTGAGCAGCGCCGAAATCAACCTGCGCCTGCCGGGCCGCGAGCATGCGTGGTGGATCTGGTCGGATCGCGCAGTATTCGATGAACAGGGCCTTCTGCTTGAGGTGCAAGCGGTGGGCCGCGACAACACCGAGGTCCGGCGTTCGCAGCAACAACTGACCCAAAGTGCGAAAATGGCCACCCTCGGCGAGATGGCCACGGGGCTTGCACATGAGATCAATCAGCCGCTGAACGTGATGCGCATGGCCATCGTCAACGTGCTCAAACGCCTGGGCAACGGCGATGTACAGATCGATTACCTGACCGACAAACTCAACCGTATCGACGCACAGGTCCAGCGGGCGGCGCGGGTGGTCGATCACATGCGGGTGTTCGGCCGGCGCTCGGAAATCGAACAGCACCCGTTCAATCCGCTCGACGCCATCGAAGGCACCCTTTCGCTGCTGTCCGAAGGCCTGCGCGGCAAGGGGGTCGAGCTGCGGATCGGCGAAGCGAATTTTCAGGTGCAGGTGCGCGGGTACGTCGATCAACTGGAACAAGTGCTGATCAACCTGATGGTAAATGCCCGGGATGCTCTGCTGAGCAAGCGCGAATCCAATCGCGAGTTCCAGCCATGGATCGGTGTGCGTGCCGAACTTGACGAACAGATGGTGCGGCTGTGGGTCGAGGACAATGGCGGCGGCATCGACCCGCGTTTGCTGGAGCGGATTTTCGAGCCGTTCTTCACCACCAAACCGGTAGGCGTCGGCACCGGGCTGGGCTTGTCAGTGAGCTACGGCATCGTCGAGAACATGGGCGGGCGCCTGAGCGTGCGCAACGGCGACGACGGCGCACGATTCTGCATCGAATTGCCGATTGACTTGGGCGATCAGATCACCAGCGTCGCCCGCCCCGACTGACAACTCAGATTGGCGCCGACATCGACCTGGTTGAGGTTGATCCCCAGGGCCATCAACAGGGTATTGATCAGGGTGTCGAGCAGCGGGCTGAGCACGGTGTTGATGGTGGTGACCAGCAAGGTCTTCACTGAACTCAGAATTGCCCCCAGCCCGCTGACCAGACTGCCCGTCGGGCCGTACATGTTGAGATTGATGTTGGTCAGGGTGTCGCTCAGGCTGCTGACCATGTTGCTGGTAGCATAGCTGTAATAGAACGGCGGCTGGTTGATCTCCGGCAGGCTGGCGGCCGGCGGCGCGGAATAAACGTGGGGGATATTGGCGTTCTGGCCAATGGTGGTATCGGCCGAGATGTCGAGCCCGCCACCGACAGACGGGATGCGTGGATCGCAACTGACCGGCAACACCAGGAAGCGTCGGCAGGTCTTCACGCCGATATCGATCACCTTCAACGGCTGCACCACCACGGTCGGCGGCGTGATGTTATTGCCGAACACCGATGCCGGATCCATGTGGCCGATTTTCAGGTTAGCGACCGAAGTGGTGGTGTTGGTGGTCAGGGTCTTGTTGGTCGGCGTCAGGCAGCTGAACGCGGTGACGTAGCTATTGGCCGCCGCCACATCCAGCGCAACATCGAGACGAATCGGCCCGGGCAGCACTTCGATCGACGGTGTCTGGCAGGCCGCACCGAGTGCGCACGTCAGCGAATCGATCACGCCCACCAGGTTCAGGTTGAGCAAGGCATTCAACGTATTGGTCAACGGGCCGGCGAGATCGGCCACGCCGTTGACCAGCGACAGGATCGTATCCAGCAACGGCAGATTGACCGACAACAGCGTTCGCACCTGCGCGGTCTTCACATAAATCCGGTTCGGTCCCAGGGGGTTGGCGGCCGCCAACCGAGGGTTGCCGATGGCCGACAACTGCGACGGCTCCAGCACCTGCACCCGGGCGGTGACTTGTGCCACACCGAGGTTGATCGTCTGGCTGGCCACCAGGCCGTTCTGCTTGTTGGCCAGTTGCACGAAGCCCTGAATCAGATCGAATGCCCGCAAGTCCACCGCCAGCGCCGTGGCCTGAGTACCGGCCTGAACGTTCAGCAGATTGCCCAGTACTACTTGTGTCGCGCCGGCCGCCGCCTTGATTGCCTGCAACCCGAGGATAGTCGCCGTGGCACTCAGGGTGCCGTTGGGGTCAAGGACGTTGATCGCGGTCTGGACGAGCTGACTGACCGCGATGGTGTTGCCGAGTACCTGCTCGTAACCACCGGCACTGAGGCCTATATCGACTTTCAACCGGTCCAGATAGCCGAGCAGGTTGATGTTGGTGTTGACCAGACCATTCCAGCTCGCGGCGCTGAGCGTGAGGTTGCCACCCAGCAATCCGCCGAACAGCGCATTGAGCACGGCCGACCGGCCTGTATCGACACTCAATGTGGTGCTGCGGATGGTCAGTGAAGCCAATGGTGGCGGCAATGCTGCAACCGCCGTGGCGCTGAGGTTGATGGTTGCATTGCGCCCCGCGCCGCCGAACATCCCGCCGATGGCACCGGCAAAACTCTGAGGCACGGTGTGACTGACGACAACGCGGATTGCATCCGTGCTGGCGGCGTTGGCGGCAAACACCCGCAGATTGCTGGCGTCCAGGTTCAGGGTGCCGCAGGCGACCGCCAAGGCGCGACCTGCACTGGGAATCGGGAAATTGTTACGCACGACGCTGGCCTGCGCATAGGCGTTGGCCGTGGCCCCGGTGCTGCAATTGCCGCCACGGGTCGCGGCTTCCAGGGCAGCGACATCGGCTATCTGTTGCAGGTGACGACGCTCAAGGTACAAGCGGCCGCTGTCGACCACCACCAGAATGAACACCAGCGCCATGCCCAGAGTCAGCGCCGCCATCAGGCCTATGGCCCCCCGCTGCCGGGCAGGATCGATGAACGGCGGATGATGCGACATGGCGCACTCCTTTGCCGGCGCACGGCCGGGCGCAACCTCCATTGGTGGGTTTGAGTGTAGACGCGCTGCATCGACACTGCTGGCAACGCGCCAGTTTCACTTGCCCATAAAAAACGGGAGCCATGGGCTCCCGTCGTTTTTCAGCAAATTCAGCGCGGTGGATAGTTGGACAGGATCCGCGTCACGGTTTCGCGGATGGCGTTACTGCGATCTGCCGGGTTCGGCGTGCTGCTGAGCATTTGCTCGTCGCTGCCGCGCCACACCAGTTTGCCGTCCTTGCCGTCGAGCAGATCGATCTGGATGGTCGCCACCTTGTAGGTGATGTTGCGGGTTTCGTTGTACATCGGGGCGCCCCAATACCCGTTCCATGGGCCACCCCAACCGCCACCGTAGTTGGTGGTCACCTGTTGCTGACGGTCCTCGACGATCAGGTAGGTCTGTACATTCAGATCACCTCGGGCGCCCGAAGCGGCAGGGCGAAGGCCACGCTGATCCAGTTGATCGGCGACGGCCTGCCGGATGCGTTGTTCGGTCAGGTCGCTCTTGATCCGTGGATCGTCGGGGCGGTATTGCAGGGCGGGGTCTTTCCAGCTCCAGCTGCGATAAGCGGCAAAGTCGCGGCTGGCGTCGAAGTCATGATTGACCTGGTTGGCGGCACAGGCACTGAGCAGTGCGGCCACGGCCAGTAAAGCGAGACGGCGGAACATGGTTTTTCTCCGGTGGAAGACATGAACCTGAGCTTCTCATTGGCGGGAAGCTAACCGGGAGGATACGCCGACATGGCCTTTTCGACAGCCTCCCGAATCGCGTCGGTGCGATCACCTTGCTTGCCCTGAGTACCGGTTTCGGCGCTGGCGCTCCAGACCGGCTGACCACTGCCGGCGTCGAACAGATCGACTCGCACCACCACGACCTGCTCCTGATAGGTCCGCACGATCGGCACCGTGTTGTACATCCCGTAACCCCGGCCGTAACGGTCATAACCGCCATAGCCGCCGTAGTAACCGTAATCGTCCTGCACCTGACGCAGGCGGGTTTCCAGGCTCAGGCGGGCACTGACCAGCAGGTCGGCCGGGCGATTGTCATGCAGCGGACGCAAACCACGCTGGTCCAGTGCACTGCTCACGGCTTCGGCCACTTGCGCCGAATCCGCCCAGGCCGTGCCCGGCGGCAGCTGACCGTTGAGCCACGCCCAACTGCGATAGCGCCCGTAATCCCGAGGCGGCGCGGGATAAGCGCTGCGGTCGAAGGTGGTCGCCGCTTGCGGTGGCGCCGGTGGCAACGGCCGCGACTGCGCCACGTAAGGGTTGCTGCCCTGGCAGGCGGCCAGCCCCAGACAGATCAGCAATAACCCTGAATGACCTTTCATATCTCGCTCCGATCAGATCGGCCGGCAGATCCAGTGCAAGTAGCGCCCAAGCCCGGCGAAGCTTGGGTGACGACGGTGGGCGAGCTCCATCTCGAGCAAATCAATCAATTCGGCGCGGGCCTGGAATTCCACCGGCATGTAATCGTGAAAAACCCGCACCCCGCTCTGGGTTTCGACCTGCCACAACCCGGCGAGTTGCGTCGCCAGTTCCCGTGGATCGAGTGGCTGTTGCGGGGTCAGGCTCTGCTTTTCACCGGCCATGTCGTTCTTGCGCATTTTCTTGAAATGGCCTTTGAGCAGGTTCCGGTAAATCAGCGCATCGCGGTTGTAGAACGCCAGCGACAGCCAGCCGCCGGGCTTGGTCAACTGATGCAACACCGGCAGGATTGCGTGGGGTTCGGCCAGCCATTCCAGCACCGCATGGCACAGCACCAGATCGTAGGGTTCGGTGAGCTGGCCGAGCAGTTCCTGCCAGGGCGCCTGAATGAACGTCGCGGTTTGCCCGGCGTCGGCAAAGCGCTGGCGTGCGCCTTCAAGCATCGGTTCGGCTGGCTCGGTGAAGGTCACCTGGTGCCCGCGCTCGGCCAGCCATAGCGACATGTGGCCCAGGCCGCCGCCAATGTCCAGCACCCGCAACGGACGATCCGGCAGGGCTTCGGCGAGGTCGGCCTGCAGCACCGCGAGGCGGATCGCGCCTTTGGCGCCACCGTAGATTTTTTCGGCGAAGCGGGTCGCCAGCTGATCGAAATGACGGTCGCTCATCAGCTGAACCGCCGTTCGCTGTCGGCGAGTTTGCTGCGCACCACTTCATTCATGTCCAGCCCCAATTCGCTGCACAGCAGCAACAGATACAGAACGATGTCGCCGACTTCCTGCCCGGCGTGGGCGAGTTTGTCCGCCGGCAGTTGGCGGGACTGGTCTTCGGTCAGCCACTGGAAGATTTCCACCAGTTCGGACATTTCCACGCTGGCGGCCATGGCCAGGTTTTTCGGGCTGTGAAATTGCCGCCAGTCATTGCGGTCGCGAATGGCGTGCAGGCGTTCGGTCAGTTCAACAAGGTTCATCGGGCTCTCCTGAAGGCTTATAGCTTCGGGGGGATGCGTATCGAAGGCAAGCGCCAGTCGCCCGTTAAAACCCTCTATGCTTGCAGGGAACTCGACCGCCTCCGCTGCGGCCCAAGGCTCAGCTCTTTCATCAGGAAACAGACATGCAGGTAGAAAGCTTTTTCGAATGGCTGGGCCAGGCGCTCGGCTCGATCATCCGCTTCATCGTCGATGGCCTCAGCGGCCTGTTCAATCTGCTGGGCAACGCCGGCGGCAACTTCGTCGACGGGCTGTCGAGGGCGTTGGGCATGGACACATCGATCATCAGCATCATCGCGCTGATCGTTGGCCTGATGCTGTTGTGGTCGGCGATCCGCGCGTTCATGAATGCCTCGATCATTGCCGGGATCATCTGGTTGCTGCTGGGATTATGGCTGTTGAGCTGGATCATTCACTGACACCTGCCGCTACAATGCCGCTCCCCAAGGAGCCCGCATGTCCAACCTGATCACCGACTGGCGCGACCGCCCGACCCATCACCGGGTCTGGGCCCTCGCCGCCCCCATGATCCTCTCCAACATTTCCGTGCCGCTGGTGGCGCTGGTCGACAGCACCGTCATCGGGCATCTGCCTCATGCCCATCAATTGGGCGCAGTGGCCGTCGGCGCCAGCCTGTACACCTTTCTGGCCTGGGCCATGGGTTTTCTGCGCATGGGCACCACCGGTTTCGCCGCGCAGGCCGCCGGGCGCAGCGACGGCGCGGCCTTGCGGCAGATTCTGCTTCAGGGCCTGTTGCTGGCGATGGGGTTGGCGCTGTTGCTCGGAACCCTGGGCGTACCGCTGAGCGGAGTCGCGCTGCACTTCATGCAACCGTCGGCGGAACTGGATCAACTGACCCGCGACTTCTTCCACACCCGGCTGTTCGGGTTGCCGGCGGCGCTGGCCAGTTATGCGCTGGTCGGCTGGTTCCTCGGCACGCAGAACGCCCGGGCACCGCTGGCGATTCTGCTGAGCACCAACCTGATCAACATCGTGCTCAACCTGTGGTTCGTGATGGGTCTGGACTGGGGCGTGGTCGGTTCGGCCCGAGCCTCGGTGATCGCCGAATGGAGCGGCGCCCTGCTCGGCCTGTGGATGACTCGCAAGGCACTGCGCGCCTATCCCGGACACATCGCCTGGGTCGCCCTGAAAATCTGGCAGAGCTGGCGCCCGCTGCTGGCGGTCAATCGCGACATTTTCATCCGCAGCCTGGCGCTACAATCGGTGTTTTTCCTGATCACCGTACAGGGCGCGCGACTGGGCGATGCCACGGTCGCGGCCAACGCGCTGCTGCTCAACGGCCTGCTGCTGACCGCCCACGCGCTGGACGGTCTGGCTCACGCCGTCGAAGCCCTGTGCGGCCACGCCATCGGCGCCCGCGATCGTCTGGCCCTGCGCCGGTCGCTGGTGGTTGCAGGTGGCTGGTCGTTGCTGGCGAGCCTGGGCTTCGCGGCACTGTTTCTGTTGGCCGGCCACTTGTTCATCGAAATGCAGACCGACATCCAGAGCGTGCGCGAGACCGCGTTCATCTACCTGCCCTACCTCGCCGTCCTGCCGTTGATCGCGGTCTGGAGCTACTTGCTCGACGGCCTGTTCATCGGTGCCACCCGCGCCCGGGAAATGCGCAACGGCATGCTGGCGACCGTGATCCTGTTGCTGCCTGTCGCCTGGGCGCTGCAAGGTCTGGGCAATCACGGCCTGTGGATTTCATTCCTGTTGTTCATGGTGCTGCGCAGCCTGACGCTCGGGGGCCTGGCGTGGTGGCTGCGGCGCACCGATGGCTGGTTCAACGGTGCCGCTCACTGAAGCGGCGCCTCACGACGGGTCGTCAAGCCAGCGCCGACGCAACAGCTCGAGCCGTTCCCGTGGGGTCAATCCATGTGGCAGCGGTGTCAGCTCGGCATGCGGATGCTGCAAACGCAGCCACAACCAGTCGTCCAGCAACGCCTGCTCGCTGAACCCCAGTTCCAGGCCTTGCTCCTGAAAGGATGAGATCAGCCGATAGTCGTTCCCCATCGCCTGACTCCAGCGCCAGACCTGCTGATCCAGCAGACAACGGTGCAGACGCTCGCGCTGTCGGCGGGTCAGGCTTTGTTCGATCCGCAGCGGCTCCACGGCCAGTCCCGGATTGCGCAGTTGCTGCCAGCCCTGGCTGCCGCCGGCCAGATCGGCCCAGGTCCCGCCGAACCAGCGCAGCCATCCGATCGGTCCGAGCCAGCAGCTCAATTGTCGGGCGTCGCAGGCATCGAAAAAGTAGCTGGCGGTCTGCCGATTGTAGAAATTGAGCAATGCCCGATGGTTCAGGCCGACAGACACGGTCAGCATCCGCTGCAAGTGTTCGCGCAATGACGGCTCCGAGGCCTCGCTGCCCAGCAGCAGACCTTGCCAGGTCAACGGATCGGTGTGGCAGAGCGCCGACAGCGCCGGGCTGTCGCGCAAATCGATCAACCACGGGCCCTGTTCACTGACAGGCTGAAACTCCGTACCGTCAAACAGCTTCAGGCTGTGCACACCGGCAAATCCATGGCGTAACGTCTGCACGGCCTGCGGCGCCTGTGCGATGTCCAGCAATAACCACTGAGCGTGCCGTCCGGGAGTCGCGAGGCTCATCTTCCGTTGCTCGATTTGAGCCCGGCGACCAATCGACAGCTGCACAGTGACGCCGCGCAATGGTGATAACTGCCGCCTCCGGGTATCAGGCACAACAGCAATAATGGCTCGGCCGCTTTCAACCATTGAGGCAAGCCCACGCTCGCCATACGCGAGGGCAGCGTTAACGGTGCATCATCCTCGATGACTTCGGTCAGTGCCGGGACCTGCAGGACGCCGCTGATCACGGGCTGCTCAGGGTCACCTTCCAGAAAACTCACCACCACCTCTACCCCGTCCTTCAATGACGCCATCTGCATTTCGGCCAACGCCGGCGCCACCGGCAGCCAGCAGTGGCTGGGGCGGGCCCCTTCCCCCTGATAGAGCCAGTCGAACTGAACGGCCACCGGCCGCACGGGATCCGGTTGCGCCTCCTCGACCGACACCACCCATGCACGTTGCGGGCTACACATGCGCGCCCCCCGGTCTGCAATAGATGACCGGGGCAGCGATAACTGGTCAGTGGCGAAAATCCGGTTGCTGTAGGGCGGCTCGAGGGACTGATCGGCCCGATGTTCGATTCGGCTCACCAGCCAGTGCGTATTCGAGTCTTCCAGGGGCTGGCCGGAAATCGTCAGCCAGTGCCCACTGCGCAGGGTCGGCGAAGCGGAATGCCCCTGCGCCGAGCGTGCCCGCCGCGAGCCTTCTGTGTGCAGGCGCGCGTGCTCGCTCACTTGCCAGCGGCTCAATGTCGGAATCGGCTCCCCTTCCTCGCCCTCGAATTGCAGGCTCCCGGCGCGGGGCAGCCGGGCCGGATCGTCGCCGAACACCAGGCAATGTCCCCGGCTCCCGTGTTCGAAGTGGTAGTGAATGCGTGCCTGGCCGCACAACCGCTGCAACAGTTGCAGATCCGACTCGCCGTACTGGGTGCAGAATGTCAGGGGCGGATACGCGCCTTGCAGATCGAATCGGCGTCGGGCGCCACTGATTCCGTGCTCCCTGAGCACCTGATCAAGAATCTGCGGTATCGAGAGATCAGTGAAGATGCGCTGGCTGTTACGCAGGCCCAGGCAGCTAAGCCGCGGCCCGAGCCGCGCCTGAAACAACCGCGCACCGCGCCGCTGTTCATGCTGGACAAGGCTGTGCAACTGGCCGTGAATACCATTGCCGCAAGGTCCGAAGCACAAGCGCGCGGAACGATACATCAGGCCTGCAAGGTCAAGGTGAGGGTCATCGACCAGCACATCGATTTCGAATGAAAAAGGCTCGCTGATGGCTTCGCAACCCGTGAATGCGAGGACTTCAAGTGAGTCGGACAGGCCCGCTACATCGAGACGAAACGACGGCTCGTCGGCTGGATCGAACATGGGGGGATTCTCTACAGGGGGGCGGGCGGGGATTCTCGCCGAGACCCATGGCCGAGTAGAGGGCCGAACTACAAATTCGGAAATGACCTACGCGAAAAGCAGACGACGTCACTTTGCCAGCCTGGAAGCAAGCCGTTTCGCAAAGAGAAAAAGAAGCGTCTCACCCGGTTGTCTGAAACGTCCGCACTGAGCGGAAAAATTTCAGACAACCAGATGAAAGCGGAACCTGACCTCAGGAAGACAGGTAAGAAGAGCGGGTCAGACCCAGGCGCAATGCATCGAGGAACTGAGTGCGCTCGTTGGCGCTGATGCGGGCACTGGCGCACTTGTCGCGGTAGTGGGTCATCAGCTCTTCCGGCGACAGGTGCACGTAGCGCAGCATGTCTTCGATGGTGTCGTGGGTTTCAATGCCGGCGTGGTACACGCTGCCGTCGACGTTCTGGTAGATGTTCACCGAGTCGGTGTCACCGAACAGGTTGTGCATGTCGCCGAGGATCTCCTGATAGGCGCCGACCAGGAACACGCCCAACAGATAGTCTTCACCTTCGTTCAGCGCGTGCACCGGCAGGCTGGTCTCGATGCTCTGCTCGTCGACGTACTGGTTGATCTTGCCGTCGGAGTCGCAGGTCAGGTCTTGCAGAACGGCACGACGCAGCGGCTCTTCGTCGAGACGGTGCAGCGGGATGATCGGCAGGACCTGATCGATCGCCCAGGTATCCGGCAGGCTCTGGAACACCGAGAAGTTGCAGATGTACTTGTCGGCCAGCTTGTCGTTGAGTTCGTCCAGCACCTGGCGGTGCGAACGCTGACGCGCCTTCAGCGAGTTGTGCAGACGCCGGCACACGGCGAAGTAGCACTGCTCGGCCAAGGCCTTTTCAGCCAGGGTCAGCTTGCCGTCAGCGTATTGGGCAGCCACGTCGCTCATGTAGTGGGTGGCGCGCCAGTAGGTTTCGGTGACCATTTCGATGTCGGTCGGGCCGAGAAGGTCCACCAGCCACTGCACGGTTTCCGGCAGCGCCTCCTTGTTCTCGATCTGCGGCACGTCGTCGTTGTGTTTCTCGACGTCGGTCACCTGCACCACCAGCATGGCGTGGTGCGCGGTCAGCGAACGACCGCTTTCGGAGAAGATGTGCGGATGCGGCAGGCTCTGCGCATCGCAGAATTCCTTGAGCATGCCGACCACGACACCGGCGTAGTCATCCATGTCGTAGTTGATCGAGCTGGCGTTACGCGAATGTGTACCGTCGTAGTCGACACCCAGGCCACCGCCGACGTCGATGTGATCGACCGGCAGACCGAGGTTGCGCAGCTCGCCGTAGTAACGGATCGCTTCCTTAAAGCCGTGCTGGTAGTCGGCCAGGTTGGCAATCTGCGAACCCATGTGGAAGTGCAGCAGACGGATGCCCTGATCCAGCCCGGCCGCGCGGAAACGCTCGACCACCGACAGCAGTTGCGCCGCCGACAGGCCGAACTTGGATTTCTCGCCACCGGTGTCCGCCCACTTCGACGACGCCAGCGACGACAGACGCACGCGCAGGCCGACCTGCGGCTTGACCTTGAGCGAGGCGGCTTCTTCGATCACCAGACCGACTTCGGATTCTTTCTCGATCACGATGAACACGTTGTGGCCGAGCTTCTGACCCATCAGCGCCAGACGGATGAACTCGCGGTCCTTGTAACCGTTGCAGACGATGGTGCCGCCCTTCGGCGCCAGTGCCAGCACCGCCAGCAGCTCAGGCTTGGAGCCGGCTTCCAGACCGATGGAGACGTTCTGGGTGGCGATGATGTTTTCGATCACCGCTTCCTGCTGGTTGACCTTGATCGGGTACAGCGCGGTGTATTTGCTCTGGTATTCCAGACGCTCGATGTTCGCATCGAACGCACCGGTCAGCTGACGGACGCGGTCTTGCAGGATGTCGGGGAAACGCACCAGCAGCGGCAGGGACAAGCCACTCTTGCGCAACTGGTCGACTTGTTCGAACAGATCGATAGGCGAGCTGTTCGGGCCGTTCGGACGAACTTCGACGCGACCGGCGTCATTGATCGCGAAATACCCGGCCCCCCAATGGCGAATCCCGTAAACACTGCGGCTGTCCGCAACTGTCCATTGGCTGCCATCGTCTTTGCGTGTGCGTCGTACGGACATCGAAGTCCCCTATAAAGAAGTCATAGTGCGTCGCCTGATCTCAGGCCGGCGCAGTCTAAAGAATGAAAATGACGGTTCGTCAGCGGGGCGGTAGACCGCGCTGACAGCGTTGAGTTTAGAAACCGGTCATGAACAGGCTCTGTGAAAACCATGGAAACGACGTCAGGCCCAGGCGCTCTGGAGCTGAATCAAGCCGCCGGTGGGTTTCACAGAGGCTGCTAGCCGCCGGACTTCTTCGCCTTGAAACCGTGCTTGACCAACTCGGCCAGAAGCAGCTCGACATGGTCGCCCTGAATCTCGATGACCCCGTCTTTCAACGCACCGCCGGTGCCGCAACGTTTCTTCAACGTTGTCGCCAACTCTTTGAGTGCGTCTTCGGCCAGAGGCACGCCGGTGATGGTGGTCACCGTCTTGCCGCCACGGCCCTTGCTCTCGCGGCGCACGCGGGCAATGCCGTCGCCGGCCGGGATCACGGTTTGCTTGCAGATACAGGCGTCCACCGGCTTGCTGCATTCCGGGCAATGACGACCTGCGTCGGTGGAAAATACCAGGCCGCCCAGGGCGGCGAAGGATGCGGCTTTTTTGGCCACCGGCAATCCTCTCGGGAGGACAAAGACTGATCGCAGCCTTGGGCAAGGCTATCGACCGCGAAGCCCCACTCAGGCAGGGGCAGCGCTACTGTGCCATGAGCTCCTGAAAGCGGGTCGGCACAGCTTGAAAAGGTCGCGCAGTGTAACGGCAAAAACGCCGATTGCTAAGTGCCAATCGGCGCCAATTTATGTGTTCTTTGCGACGTCGCTCTGTTGCGCCTTCAGATAGCGTTTCAATGCGGCCAGAGAGTCCGGGCAATAAGGCTTTTGCTGGATTTCCAGCATGACCTGTTCGACCGGAATGAAGCGCGCTTCGAGCACTTCTTCGGGCTGCAGGATCAACGGCCCGTCCCACACCGCCGAAAATGCCGAACACCACAGACGATTACCGGTGTCTTCGAAGTAGAAATGGTCGTGGGCCGTCAGCTCGACGCCACTCACGCCCAATTCTTCTTCCAGCTCACGGGCCGCCGACTCGGCGTAGGTCTCGTCCGCCTGCACCATGCCGCCTGCCGCCACATCCCAGTAACCGGGATAGATGGCTTTGCTCAACGTGCGCCGATGCACACAGAGTTCACCGGCGGAGTTGAACAACATGATGTAGGTGCCACGACCGATCAGCCCGCGCTCGCGCAGGTCGGAACGCACCAGGGCGCCGAGCAGGTTGTCCTGCTCGTCGACCCAGGCGATCTGTTCGGCATCCGAGGCGGCGCGGTGGGCCGCCTCTCTGGCGTGCTCATCCATGACTCAGCCCTGATTGAGCAGTTGACGCAAATCGATCACGGCGGCGTTGGCCCGGGAAATATAGTTGGCCATGACCAGCGAGTGGTTGGCCAGCACACCGAAACCGCTGCCGTTGAGGATCATCGGGCTCCAGACCGGCTCCTGAGACGCCTCCAGCTCGCGAATGATCTGACGCACGCTGACAGTCGCATTCTTCTTCGCCAGCACGTCGGCGAAATCGACCTCGATCGCGCGCAGCAAGTGCGACAGTGCCCAGGCCTGACCACGGGCTTCGTAGAACACGTTGTCGATCTGCATCCACGGAGTCTCGACGACTTCCTCGTCGACCTGCGGCACTTCCCCCACCGCCGGAACTTCGGTTTTCAGCGCGGTGTTGAGCTTGACCCGGCCAACACTGGCCGACAGGCGTTGCGACAGCGAACCGAGACGGGTGCCGACATCGCCCAGCCAGTTGTTCAGGTTGTCGGCGCGGGCATAGAACAGCGCGTTTTTCTGGGTCGGGTCGGACAGGCGCGCCTGATAACGGCTCAGGGAATTGATGCCTTCCTGATATTCCGACTCGCTGGACGGCAGGATCCAGCTCTTGTTGTCGAAGTTGAAGCGCGGCTCGGCCTTGGCCAGATCGGCGTCTTCAGCCGATTGCGATTGCGAGCGGGCGAAGTCCTTGCGCAGGGCGCGGGTCAGGTCGCGGACCTGCACCAGCACGCCGTATTCCCAGCTCGGCATGTTGTCCATCCACAGGCCCGGCGGGAAACGGTCGTTGGAAATATAGCCACCCGGCTTGTCGAGCAAAGTGCCGGCAACGGTTTTCAGGGTTTCTACGGTGGTGTAACCGACCACCATCTGCTTGCCTTCCTTCTCGGCGGCAACCTGGGCGTTCTGCGCCACGGGAAACAGCGCCGGTTCCTGGCTCCAGTACCAGCCCAGGCCAATGGTCACCAACAGATAAATGGCAACCAGCGTAGCCAGCGCCCGGCTGAACAACAGCCCGCCGACATAGCTGCGGGCGGCCGACTTGGGCTCGGCGGCACGTTCAGGCGCGCTGCCCGCGCGGTTCTTCCAGTCCAGCATGGCGATATCCTTTCAATCTTGGGTTCAACGGTTCGACCACAACCATACAACAACGTGCCTCGCCCCGGCACCCGCGATCAGGGTCGCGGAAAAAAACAGGCGGGGTTCGTCAGTGAACGAAAGGATAGTCGCAGGCACAAATGCGCGGCGTTCCGGTGACACAGGGTCATGTTCAGACAAATGTCTCGTAGGGGTTTCCCTGACCCTTCCAGCGCAAAACCCTTGTGAAGCTGACCTTGGAAAAATCAGAAAGCCCTGACAAACGATGACCATCCAGCGCAGGGGAAGCGTCCTCAAGAGCTCTGGAAAACATCCTTTAAGGCCCGGATTACGGGCCCTTGATCGACGAGCAAGTCTCGGACAAAACCAACCAGTCAGAAACTGAATGATGCCGCGCCGCAGATTATTGACGTACGACACTCATGTAAGGGAAAAGAGGTGCTAGCATAGAGCCACCAGTCGATCTCAGCATGCAGCCTAACTAGTAGTCAGGATATGACCGAGCCAGAAGACCCCAGCCGTGAGCGCCTCAAGCACCACTTTGCCCAGCGGGTAATTCATCAGGCACGTCAGATTCTTGAGATATGGCAGCGCCTGCAACGCAGTGAGTGGTCCACTGCCGATCTCGCCGAACTGAGCGAGGCCAATCTGCGCCTGCTGCGTTTTGCCGAGCGTTTCGAACAGCCCGAACACACGCAACTGGCCCGCCACATCAGCCAGTCGCTGGAAGCGGTGAACGCCAATCGCGGACGCCTGAGCAGCGGCCTGATCACCGATCTCAACCGCTTGATGCAGCGCTTGTCGCGCACCGGTCTGCGCCATGGCGATCAGCTTGACCAGACTTTCCTGCCGCCCCTGCGCAAACCGATCTACGTGATGCTGCAGGATCATGACCGCGCCGAACGTCTGGCCAAACAGCTGGAGTTTTTCGGTCTGATCGCTCAGGCGCTGGACAGTGTGGCGGCGTTTCGCTCGTCGATGGTCGAGCGCCTGCCCGCCGCGATTGTTATGGACGTGGATTTCAGCGGCGCCGGCGTCGGCCTGAAACTCGCCGCCGAAGCTCAGCAAGGTCTGGAAGAACCGCTGCCGCTGCTGTTTTTCAGCCTGCACGAAACCGACACCCCGACCCGCCTCGCAGCGGTTCGCGCCGGCGGCCAGGAATTTCTCACCGGCACCCTCGAAGCCTCAAGCCTGCTGGAGAAGATCGAAGTCCTGACCTGCGTCGCCCAGTACGAACCCTATAAAGTGCTGATCATCGACGACTCCCGCGCCCAGGCCTTGCACACCGAACGCCTGCTCAACAGTGCCGGGATCGTCACTCGCACCCTGATCGAACCGATCCAGGCGATGGCCGAGCTGGCGGATTTCCAGCCGGACCTGATCATCCTCGATATGTACATGCCGGCCTGCACCGGTACCGAGCTGGCGAAAGTCATCCGCCACAACGACCGCTATGTCAGCGTGCCGATCATTTATCTGTCGGCCGAGGACGATCTGGACAAACAGCTCGACGCCATGAGCGAGGGCGGCGACGACTTCCTGACCAAGCCGATCAAGCCGCGCCACTTGATCACCACCGTGCGCAACCGCGCCGCCCGCGCGCGCAACCTGAAAGCACGGATGGTCCGCGACAGCCTCACCGGCCTGTACAACCACACGCACATTCTGCAATTGCTCGAAGACTGCTCGTTCCGCGCCCGCCGCGAGAACAAGCCGCTGAGCTTTGCGATGCTCGACATCGACCACTTCAAACGGGTCAACGACAGCCACGGCCATCCCATGGGCGACCGGGTGATCAAGAGCCTGGCGCTGTTCCTCAAGCAGCGGCTGCGCAAGACCGATTTCATCGGCCGTTACGGCGGCGAAGAATTCGCCATCGTCATGCCCGACACCGATATAGAAGCGGCGCACAAAGTGCTCGACGAAATCCGTCAGCGCTTTGCCGAAATTCACTATCCGGCCCAGCCGCAGGATCTGTGGTGCACCTTCAGCGCTGGCGTGGTGGAAATGCACGACGACTCCGACAGCCTGATGATGGCCAGCCAGGCCGACGAGGCGCTGTACCGCGCCAAGGGCGAAGGACGCAATCGGGTGCAGATCGCGCGCGACTCAAAGCAAAGTGCCACTTTTTCATCGGAATCGACCCAATCGGTCATAACCCTGTAATAGAACCGCAATAAATTCAGGCGCTTACCGTTCTGCCGTTGGTAGCCGTCATGCGCCTGAAGTTGCTCACCAATCTCAATACTCTGTTGCTGGTCGCCGTCTGCGTGGCCCTCGGCGCCACGCTGTGGTGGTCGCAGAAAGCCCTGGAGCGCCCATATCTGTTGATGGAGCGTTATCTGGGACTGTCGCAGCAATTTCAGAATGACGTGGCACGCAACGTCGAGGACTACCTTGCCAGCGGCGACGCCCTTCGCCTGAGCAGCGCCAGCCAGGCCATCGAACAGTTGCAGAAAGAACTTGGCGAGCTGCCGCCGGCGCTGGCCGACACCTTGCGCCCGAGCCTCACCGGCCTCGATGAATTCAGCAAGACCGACCTGCTGGCCGCCGGCAAACTGGCCGGCGATCCGCAGGCTCTGCTG
Organism: Pseudomonas sp. 1; assembly: GCF_056626735.1. NCBI lineage: Bacteria > Pseudomonadati > Pseudomonadota > Gammaproteobacteria > Pseudomonadales > Pseudomonadaceae > Pseudomonas > Pseudomonas sp. 1. The sequence continues at coordinate 72,347 of NZ_JBWXMQ010000012.1, forward strand.
TTGCAGGCCGAACGCGAATTGAGCGCCAGCCTCGATCAGCTCAGCACCTACGCCGGCGGCAACGCGACCTATCTAACGCCCCTGCTGGTTGCCTCTCAACATCTGGGCAAACTGTCGCTGGCCCGGGACAAGCTGGTCAGCAGCGGACGCAGTGAACTGGCCGCCGATGTCGAACGCGAACTCAGCAACATCCGCACCCAGGCCCAGACAATCGAGGCCCTGCCCTTGCTCGGCGTGGTCGCCAGCAGTGAGTCCGGCAGCGACGACTTCGCCGCGATGATGGGCATCGAAAGCACGGAAAAAGCCGCTGCCGAAGATGCCGGCGTCGGCCTCAAACGCGAACTCAACAGTTTGCTCGGCCGTTATCCGGCGGAGCTGGCGCGCACCCGCGATCAGATCCAGAAACGCACCGACCTGAGCACCGCGACCCACCAGAAAATCGCCGCCGTGCAGCAAGCCATCGCCGGTCTTGAACCGGTGGTGCGCGCCCAGCATGGGCAGATTCAGGGTGAAGTGCGCCTGATGCAAGGCGTGATGATTGGCCTGATTCTGCTGATCGCGCTGCTGATCGACACCCTGCAACGACGCCTGGCCCGCACCCTGACCAACCTCGCCCCGGCGCTGTCGACCTGGGCCGAAGGCGACTTCAGCCGCGACATTCATCTGGGCAAGACCAACCGCGAACTGCACGACATTGAAGCCTCGCTCAATCGCCTGCGTGCCTATCTGGTGGACCTGGTCGGGACCATTCGCGGCAATGCCGAGCAGGTGGCGGGCAGCAGTCGCACCCTCGCCGAGCTGAGTAATGACTTGCACAGCGGTGCCGAACATCAGGCCGGCGATACCGCGCTGATCCGTGATTCCCTCGGCGAACTGGAAGCGACCATCCAGCAAGTGGCCGGCGATGCACGCCAGGCTGCCGACGCCAGTCGCCATGCCGGGCTGGCCGTCGAACACGGGCAACAAGTGATCGGCCAGAGCCTCACCGGCCTGCACGCGCTGGTCGGCGAGGTGCAGGGCAATGCGCAGATGATCGAACACCTGGCCGAAGAGTCGGCCACCATCGGCGGCGTACTGACGGTGATCCGCTCGATTGCCGACCAGACCAACCTGCTGGCGCTCAACGCGGCAATCGAAGCCGCCCGCGCCGGGGAAATGGGTCGCGGATTTGCCGTAGTGGCCGAGGAAGTTCGCTCGCTGGCACAACGCACCGCCGGCGCCACGGCAGAAATCCAGACCCTGATCGCCGGCCTGCAAACCGCCGCAAGGCAATCGGTCGAGGGCATGCGCGCGCAGGTCGAACACGCCGAGGCCACGGCCAATCAGGCGCAATCGGCGGACGGTGCGCTGGACAAAATTGTCGGCGCAATCCAGACCATTTCCGACACCGCGATCCGCATCGCCGACATCACCGCACAACAGAGCGGCGCGGTCAGCGAGATTCGCGATCACAGCGAGCGGATTCACCAGTTGGGCGGGGACAATCTGCTGCGCATCGGCCAGGGCCGCGAGCAAGGCGAGAACCTGCTTTTGCTGGGCGGCCAGTTGCACACCGCCGTGCAAGCGTTCCGCGTGTGACACACAGCGCAGGGCCAAGTCCGCTATCATTCCCGCACCTTTGATTCGCGAGATTGTCATGCGCCGTCTGCTCTGCCTGCTGTTTTTCGTCTTCGCCCTGCCGGCCGGCGCCGCCGGTCTGTTTGACAGCAAACCCAGCGCCACACTGGGCTCGGTCAACAACAGTGCCGACTTCCTGCCGGTGCGCGAAGCCTTTCAACTGAGCCTGGTCGAGAGCACCCCGCAATCGGTCAAACTGCGCTTCGTCGCCAGCGAAGGCTATTACCTCTACCGCCATCGCTTCCAGTTTCGAGCCGAACCTGCCGAGGTGAAACTCGGTGCCGCACAGTTACCCCAGGGCGAACAGAAACACGACGAGTATTTCGGCGACGTCGAGGTCTACCACGGCATTCTCGACGTGGAACTGCCGCGCAATGACGCCCGGGCGTTCACACTGGCCGTCACCTATCAGGGCTGTGCCGACAAGGGTCTATGCTATCCGCCGGAAACCGAACGCCTGAGCATCGAAGGCAACGCATTGGCAAGTGGCGCGTCCACTCCGGTGACGGGTTGGGACTGGCGTGACCTGGCGCTGTTTTTCCTCGCGGGTCTGGGGCTGACCTTCACGCCTTGTGTATTGCCGATGCTGCCGATCCTGTCCGGCGTGGTGCTGCGAGGGCAGGTCGGCGGTTTGCGTGGTTTCAATCTTTCCCTCGCTTATGTGCTGCCGATGGCCGCCTGTTTTGCGCTGCTCGGGGCCTTGATGGGGCTGTTCGGCGCGCAATTGAATTTGCAGGCACGGCTGCAATCGGCGTGGGTGCTGGTGCCGTTCGCGATGTTCTTTGCGGTGTTCGCGCTGGCGATGTTCGGCGTGTTCGAGCTGAAACTGCCGCACTTCATCAGCAGCCGCCTCGACCGGATCGCCGGGCGCACCGAAGGCGGCTCGCTGTGGGGCGCGGCGGTGCTGGGTGTGGTGTCGAGTTTGCTGGTATCGCCGTGTGTTTCCGCCCCGCTGGCCGGCGCGCTGCTTTATATAAGCGCCAGTGGCGACGCGCTGGGCGGCGGCCTGAAGCTGTTCATGCTCGGCCTGGGGATGGGCGCGCCGTTGTTGCTGGTGGCCACTGGCGGCGCGGCGTGGCTGCCGAAAAGCGGGCCGTGGATGATGTACGTGAAAAACGGCATCGGCGTGTTGCTGCTCGGGTTGGCCATCGGTTTGCTCAGCCGGGTATTGCCGGGCCAGATCACGCTGCTGCTGATCGGCTTGCTGGCCGGTGGCGTCGGCCTGTTCCTCGGCGCTCTGGAATTCGTCTACAAACCGCCGCGCAAACGCCTCGGCCAGTTGCTGGGCATGTTCCTGCTGTTTTATGCGCTGGCCTGCTGGTACGGCGCGTTCAGCGGGCAGACCGACCCGTTGAATCCGATAGCCCCGGCGCGCCTTGCCGACAGCGGATTGTCGGCGCAAGACGGCGGTTCGTGGCAGACCGTCAGCACCCCGGCAGAACTGGACCGGGTGCTGCTCGAAGCGAAAACCGCCGGCACCCCGCTGCTGCTCGACTGGTACGCCGACTGGTGCATCAGCTGCAAAGTCATCGAACACGAAGTACTCAATGACGCCACGGTCGTGAATCGGCTCAAGGGCTATCGGCTGATTCGCTTCGACATCACCGCGAGCAATGCCGAACAGCGCACCCTGCTCGACCGCTACAGCCTGTTCGGCCCACCGGCGCTGATGTTCTTCGGCAAGGACGGGGTGGAACGTCGCGATGTGCGGGTGATCGGCGAGATCAACGCCAGCGACTTCGCCGAACGTGTTGCCAAAGCGAATGACCGGATTTAATCACTCAGTCACATATTTTGCGCAAACATCGGTCATCGTGCTGGCTATTGCAGAGAACTGGACAGTCACAAAGGCTTTGCGGCATAGTCGCCGGGTTCTGACGACGGCTCACCCATAACAAGGAACACGCAGATGGCGACGCTACTGGTGCTGCACGGCCCCAACCTGAACCTGCTCGGCACCCGGGAACCGGGGACCTACGGGTCGACCACCCTGGCGCAGATCAATCAGGACCTGGAACGCCGCGCCCGTGAAGCCGGCCATCATCTGCTGTATCTGCAAAGCAACGCCGAGTACGAATTGATCGACCGCATCCATGCCGCACGTGGCGAGGGTGTGGACTTCATTCTGATCAACCCGGCAGCATTTACACACACAAGTGTCGCATTACGTGACGCGCTGCTGGGAGTGAGCATCCCATTCATCGAAGTGCATTTGTCCAACGTGCACAAACGCGAACCTTTCCGCCATCACTCCTACTTCTCCGATGTAGCAGTAGGAGTGATCTGCGGCCTTGGCGCCAGCGGTTATCGACTGGCCCTGGAGGCTGCACTAGAGCAGCTTGAACAACAAGCTATACGCCCCTGACCGACCCTTGGGAGTTGATGATTCATGGATATCCGTAAAGTTAAGAAACTGATCGAATTGCTGGAAGAGTCCGGCATCGACGAGCTCGAGATCAAGGAAGGCGAAGAGTCCGTACGCATCAGCCGTCACAGCAAGACCCCGGCGCAGCAGTACTACGCACCGGCTCCGATGCAGGCTCCGGCCGCTGCACCTGCCGCCGCTGCCGCTCCGGTTGCTGCTGCAGCCGCTGCTCCAGCTGCCGCTGCTGCTCCAGCGCTGAACGGCACCGTTGCCCGTTCGCCGATGGTCGGCACCTTCTACCGCAAATCTTCGCCAACCTCGCCAGCCTTCGTTGAAGTCGGCCAGACCGTGAAGAAAGGCGACACCCTGTGCATCGTCGAAGCCATGAAGATGATGAACCACATCGAAGCTGAAACCAGCGGTGTGATCGAGTCCATCCTCGTCGAAGACGGCCAGCCGGTTGAGTACGACCAACCGCTGTTCACCATCGTTTGAACTGCGGAGAGCCTTTGATGACTGCGAAGTTGGAAAAAGTTCTGATCGCTAACCGCGGTGAGATCGCCCTGCGGATTCTGCGTGCCTGCAAAGAGATGGGCATCAAGACCGTCGCCGTTTACTCCAAGGCCGACAAAGAGCTGATGCACCTGGGTCTGGCAGACGAATCCGTCTGCATCGGCCCGGCTTCTGCCGCGCAATCCTACCTGCACATCCCGGCAATCATTGCGGCCGCTGAAGTGACCGGCGCTACCGCCATTCACCCAGGCTACGGTTTCCTCGCGGAAAACGCTGATTTCGCCGAGCAGGTCGAGAACTCCGGCTTCGCCTTCATCGGCCCGAAAGCCGAAACCATTCGCCTGATGGGCGACAAGGTATCGGCCAAGCACGCGATGATCGAAGCGGGCGTGCCAACCGTTCCAGGTTCCGACGGCCCGCTGCCGGAAGACGAGGAAACGGCGCTGCGCATCGGTCGTGAAGTCGGCTATCCGGTGATCATCAAGGCCGCCGGCGGCGGTGGTGGTCGCGGCATGCGCGTGGTGCACAAGGAAGAAGACCTGATCGCCTCGGCGAAACTGACCCGCTCCGAAGCGGGCGCAGCGTTCGGCAACCCGATGGTCTATCTGGAAAAATTCCTGACCAACCCGCGTCACGTCGAAGTGCAGGTTCTGTCCGACGGCCAGGGCAACGCCATCCATCTGGGCGACCGCGATTGCTCGCTGCAACGCCGTCACCAGAAGGTTCTTGAAGAAGCGCCGGCACCGGGCATCGACGAGAAGGCCCGTCAGGAAGTCTTCGCTCGCTGCGTCCAGGCGTGCATCGACATCGGCTACCGTGGCGCCGGCACCTTCGAGTTCCTGTACGAGAACGGTCGTTTCTACTTCATCGAAATGAACACCCGTGTTCAGGTGGAGCACCCGGTTTCGGAAATGGTCACCGGTGTCGACATCGTCAAGGAAATGCTCAGCATTGCCGCCGGCAACAAGCTGTCGATCCGCCAGGAAGATGTGGTCATCCGCGGCCACGCGCTGGAGTGCCGGATCAACGCCGAAGACCCACGCACCTTCATGCCGAGCCCGGGGACGGTCAAGCACTTCCACGCTCCAGGCGGCAACGGCGTTCGCGTCGATTCGCACCTGTACAGCGGTTATGCCGTTCCGCCGAACTACGACTCGCTGATCGGCAAACTGATCACTTACGGCGCGACCCGCGACGAAGCCATGGCCCGCATGCGCAATGCCCTGGACGAAATCGTGGTCGACGGGATCAAGACCAACATCCCGCTGCACCGTGATCTGACCCGTGACGAAGGCTTCTGCAAAGGAGGCGTGAATATTCACTACCTCGAGCACAAGCTGGCCAAACAGTCGTAAGGCTGAAGCGGCATGAAAAACCCGATCCCTGTGGATCGGGTTTTTTTATACCTGCAACAAAGCCATCAGACCATTACCGTGGAGAACGCGTGCTGCTCGACCATTGTGTCAGACGCCCGCTGGCCAGCATCATCGACCACCACTCCTGCTGCGTTTTCATGTAACGGTCTGCGCTTGAACCGCCTCGTAAAGTTTCGGGCGCGTATCGAGAGGCCGTCCGTGGCATAGGTCGATCTGGCGATAAGCGGGTTGTACAGCCCGCCAATCTGACCAGAGGAATGCTTGAACACTCTCGAGACTCCATTGTTCAGATTCAGCACCACGCCATAGCTGTTGCCCAGGCACGACGAGTATGACCAGTAATCCCAGGTCGGCTGCAGGCCCTGTTCGCGCAACACGCGCCTGACCGGACCGCCGATGTCAGCGCCCGCCGACAGCCAGTCGCCACCCACCAGCGTGGCGCGAATGTTCTGCGGTGTTCCCCCCAGACGCTCCAGCACCTGCGTGACACTTCGCTCGATCAACGGACGAATATTGTGATCAAAATGAATGACCGCCCCCGCTCTTGTCGTCGGGTTATACAGCGAGGCGATGACGCAACTCTGCGCATTCAGGGAAAACAGGTAGTTATCTTGCGATCCGGGATGGAAAGCCGCCACCACGGCCTCGCCCTGCAGCGCGCCGCGGTTCAGCACCGGCTCGACACCTCCAGGAAAAGCATCATTCAAATTGTTCACGCGCCCAAGGTCGCGCACGTTGCCACCTGCGAGTCCGACCCTGGCGCGTACCCACTTGCCGCCCGCAGCAAGACGTATCGGTTGCTGATAGATCGCGTTCGGGCGACGGGCATCGACCAGGCTCAGCCCACCGAAATGCGGATTTTCCCTGACCAGGAAATACTTGCCTTTGTTGCGAATGTAATAGGCCGGGTGCGGCTGTGCAGCGCTGGGCGGGCTGCGCCAGGTGCCGAAAAAGACGCCTTCTTCGCTCACCCTTTGCAAACCCTCGGGCTTCTTGCTGACGGCCTGCCTGGCATGGAAGCGTACTTCCCGGGTCGCCGGCAGCGCTTCCCTGCGCAGCGGAGCCACGGTATTCAGACGCTCTGACAACAACGAGACCGGCCTCATCGTGCTCTTCAGACTTCTGGCCGCGCTGCCCAGCCACTTGATCGCACTGCCAGCGCCGACCATAGCGAACAATGCTCCCCACGACGCCTCCAGCCAGTGGCCGAGAGCGCCATCGACGTCACCCTCCAGATGCGCAGCGACCGCCCGACCGGCGCTGACGGCAATGAACACTACATCAAGCAGCAAGGCAAACGGAGGGAACACCATGCAAAACGGTGCGGCTGCAAACATCAGCCCCTTGACCACTTGGCGTTCGATCATTTGCGCACGGCTGGTGGTGATGTCCTGCACATCCGTAACCGCGCGCTCGATGTACGCATTGAACTCACTGCGCGCGTCAATCAGGCGCTGCGCTTCGTACAGCGTATCGACCCGTTGTTTTTTTGCCGCAATCGCATACAGGGTGCGCGACACGACGCTGCGCGCGGCAACCGGCGTACGCGCCATCAAGTAGTCATGCAAAGCGCCTGCGATATCGCCGAACAGTGATTGATATGCACGCACCACAACGCCGTCGGGCGCGTCAGGCGTGTACAGCCACCAGGACGGCTCGGGGTCGAACGAGGTCAGAACATAAACCCCGAGCACGACGTGGTGGCGCACGGTGAACCTGAACACGCCGTCACTTTCGACCATGCTCGCGCCGGGAAAATGCGCACCCGGTGCTGGCACCTGGCTCAACAGAGAGACCTGACGGACCAGCGCCGAATACACCGCGTCGCTCAATCGCGCCTGACTTCTGGCCACGCGTAAATCACGGTCCATCTTTGACAGCAGTACGTTGCGATAGGCAAAGCGACGCGGTTCGTAGGCTGCATCACGCGGGTCGAGATATTTGCCACGGATCTCGCTGGCGTATTTTTCACCCAGCCCCGCCCGACGCAGAAACAGCGCCAGATCGGCGCTGCGCACCAGGCTCAGATCCTGGCCAACCGACGATCGCACGCCTTTTTTCGGATGTTCGATGCCGGAGTTGTCATCGTAGCCGTGAATGGCCAGGTCGAGCAGCGTGGCCACCTGCTGCTTCCTGCGGTCGGCGACGCCAGGGTTGTAATCGATCAACACGGTGGCCGGATCGACCGGTTCCAGCACGTTCTTGCTGCGCATGTAGGGCGTGATCGCTGCGGCAACCGTGCGCTTGGCGAAATCAACAAAAACCTCGAAACCGCCGAGCAGCTCGTTGAAAACCTGCTGATGAACGATCAGTTCCTGATTCAGACTGCTGATGTGCCGGCGGGCCTCGAGCCCCAGCGTCGTGTACCAGCGCAGCGAGTTGTCCTGCTCGACCCGCTGCAGGTTGTTTGCCAGACCCATTTTTGCAGCGGCTTCGACGCATTCGGCAAACGGCAGAGGCGCTCGTCGAAGGTCACTCTGCATGCCCCAGAGAGCGGGGCTGGCCGCCGCGGCCAAAAGATAATCCCGTGCAGCGTGATGTACCGTCGGCGAAAGTTGCTGCAACAGATACTCACGACCGGATTCGCTCTGTGTCCAGCTCCACACTTCACCGGTCAACGCCGCAATCGACGGCAACCGAACCCACTCCTGACCGTCCGGTTTGTTGGGCGCGTACAGCACCAGGTGATTCACCACTTGCTCGGTTTCTGCCTGGTAGAACACCAGAAGATCGGCGCATTGCATGCCGTTGGGCAGTGTCAGTGCGGCCACTTGCAACGGTTTGTTGATAGCGTGTCCAGACCACATCTGCTCCAGACGCTCATGGTCGGAATCCGACAGATGAGCTGCGCAGCGCGCGACGAATGCGCTCTGCCGAAGCCGTGCGGCGAACCAATCGATGAGCGCCTTTTGTACTTCTGTGCGCTCATATTGCACGGCGAGAACTCGCAGGTAGTCTGCCGGGTAATCCTGCATCGCCAGCATATCGGCAACGAATGTCGGCTTCAGTGACTGATTGCGCAATGGCGCAGGACTGCTGATCTCCAGTACCGCTGCGAAGTCCTGCCCGATCGGCCCGCAGGCCAGCAGATCACTGAGGCTGCGATTGCGGGTCGGCTCACCGACCGCCGAGCGCCATTTGAGCCGCACGTCGATCCGGTCTGGTTCAACCGTCATGTCGAGCTTGAGCTGAATGTATTCGATGGCCTGCTGGCGGGCAAAGTCGCGCAACGAGCCGTAGCCCAGCAGCAGGTCATCGAGTGCTGACTGGGCCAGTGAGGTCTGCTCCTGATAATCGCGCAACAGGGCGCGTTCCGGCTCCTTCAGCGCCTTCATCCATGACGGCAGTTGCGCGAAGGAATGCGCCTCGAGAATCTTTTTCTCTGCACCGGTTGCCAGGGCGGTCAACCGGTACCGACGCGTGCTCCGGGCCTGAACCCGGTCGATTTTGCTGCGCAATCGATCCAGTGTCAGGCCCGCCAGTCGATCACGGTGCAACAGCAACTCGATGTCCTTGATATAGCGCCGCAGCTTGCGTTTGACCAGACGATCAAACAGCGCTTCCTGCCCTTTTGTCGCCCAATGTTCTCGCAGGTATTTTTTGTACTGGTCAAGGAAATGCAGCGAAACGCTATCCACCGTCCGGATAACATGCTCATGACGGCTGGACGGCAAACCAGGGTCGGCGCCCCCCGGCCAGCGAAATGGCGCGTCCTGGAGCGCCAGGAACATGACTGGCCGGCCGTCGATAAGCTTTTGCAGAATGGCGTCAAGCAGGGCAATCACAAAACCCGGGGCGAAATGGCCGTCCGGGTAATGCCTGCGCAGTTCAGTCAATGCGAAATGCTCCAGTGCCTCGAGCAACGTCATCTGGCTGTTCAAGCGCTTGTCGATCATCACCTGCCAGCGCGTGATACGCAGCAGGATCTCCTGCACCGACCCCGCAGACGCAGCGGCTACCGGTAGTTCTTCTACAATCCCTTGTTGATCCGCCATGTCGCCCAGCCTTTTGTTGCATAGAGATGAGCCCTGACTCTATTTGCCGACAACAGTGCTCAGGCCATACATAGGTATATCGCGGCCGCGAATGTGTAACAGCCAAGCGGTGTGTCCACTTTGCCGGCGACCTGGCGTAAACTGCGCGCTTTTGCAGCTTCGGGCTGCCCCACAGATTTTCAAAGGTGCCCGCCATGCCTTGGCTGCAAGTCCGTCTCGCCATCACCCCGGAACAAGCCGAAACCTACGAGGACGCATTCCTCGAAGTCGGCGCCGTGTCGGTGACCTTCATGGACGCCGAAGATCAGCCGATCTTCGAACCGGAACTCAACACCACGCCGCTGTGGTCGCACACCCACTTGCTGGCGCTGTTCGAAGGCGGTACCGAACCGGAACCGGTGCTGGCCCATCTGGAACTGCTGACCGGCAGCCCGCTGCCCGAGCATCACAGCGAAGTGATCGAAGACCAGGACTGGGAACGCAGCTGGATGGATGGTTTTCAGCCAATGCGTTTCGGTCAGCGCCTGTGGATCGTGCCGAGCTGGCACGCCGCACCGGAGCCGGACGCGGTCAACCTGCTGCTGGATCCGGGCCTGGCGTTCGGTACCGGTACTCACCCGACCACCGCTCTGTGCCTGGAATGGCTGGACGGCCAGGACCTGAAAGACTGCAACGTGCTGGATTTCGGCTGCGGCTCGGGGATTCTGGCGATTGCCGCCCTGCTGCTCGGCGCCAAAGAAGCCGTGGGCACCGACATCGACGTGCAGGCGCTGGAAGCGTCCCGCGACAACGCCGGGCGCAACAACATCGCTGACGAACTGTTTGCGCTGTACCTGCCGGAAGACCTGCCGCAGGTCAAAGCCGACGTACTGGTGGCCAACATTCTCGCCGGTCCGCTGGTTTCCCTGGCACCGCAACTGTCCGGCCTGGTCAAATCCGGCGGGCGCCTGGCACTGTCCGGGATCCTCGCCGAACAAGGTGACGAAGTCGCCGCTGCCTACGCGCAAGACTTCGATCTCGACCCGATCGCCAATCGTGATGGCTGGGTGCGCATCACCGGCCGTCGGCGCTAGAATGACCGCCTGCTCAATCCGGACCGCCGCATGACCGACAGCTTCGTCACCCAGTGCCCGCATTGCCAAACCAGTTTCCGCGTCAGCCATGCTCAGTTGAGCGTGGCCCGCGGGGTGGTTCGCTGCGGCTCCTGCCTGCAAGTGTTCAATGCCGCCAAGCAATTGCTGGAGCAACATGCAGGCAAGGAAGCGGTCACGCCGGTCACGCCGGTGGCGCCGTTAATCAGCGAGCCGGCGCCTGTCGAGCCACCGGCCATCGTCGAAACGCCCGAACCGCGCGCCATCAGCCAGAAGCAATGGAGTGCCGCCGAACTGGATCTGGACAGCCTGGATCTGGACGAAGAACTGGCTCGCCTTGAACAGCGGGAAATCCAGCCGACCACCGAGTTCGGCCGCCCGCGTGAAGACGCCCTGAGTGCCCGCCGCGACAGCCACGAACCGGAAGATACGACGTGGCCGGACAGCCTGTTCAGCGAACCGGCGGATGAGCGCGCAGCAGACGTCGAAGAGGCACCCGAAGCTGTCGAGGCCGAGCCGGTCAGACCGGAGCGCACCGAGCCTTCGCTGTCGCTGGAGCCGGTGGATCTCGATGACGAACCGCCGATTCCGCAACTGCGCCTGCACGACCCGATCGACCCGAATGCCCGCCGCGAGCGCCTGTCGGCCAGCGACGACATCGACGACGAACTGGCACTGATCGAACCTGCGCGCAAAAAACGCGAACGCGTCGAATCCAGTGTTCGCGCCGAAGCCTTGCAGGATCTGACCGACGACCCGCTGCAACTGGACTGGCAGAAACGCCGCTCGCCCTGGGGCCGTCGCCTGCTCTGGCTGCTGCTGATCGTGCTGGCCGCCGCCGGGCTGGGCGGACAGTACATCGCCTATCACTTCGATGAACTGGCCCGCCAGGATCAGTACCGGCCTTGGTTCCAGCAAATATGCCCGCAAATTGGCTGCACGGTGCCGTCCAAGGTGGACATCGCCAAGATCAAGAGCAGCAACCTGGTGGTGCGCAGCCACCCGGAATTCAGCGGTGCGCTGGTGGTGGACGCGATCATTTACAACCGCGCGCCGTTCTCGCAGCCGTTTCCGCTGCTGGAGTTGCGCTTCGCCGACCTCAACGGGCACCTGATCGCCAGTCGTCGCTTCAAACCCGGCGAATACCTCAACGGCGACCTTGAAGGCATGGCGGAAATGCCGCCGCAGACGCCGATCCACATCGCTCTGGACATCCTCGATCCAGGCCCCAAAGCGGTGAACTACAGCCTGAGTTTCCACTCACCCGAGTGAAACGCTTCACCGTTCCCGGATTGACGGCAGTTTTCTGACTGCGCCGCGCATGACCAAACCGGCGGTAATAACAGAATAACTGTTCAGATTTTGTTCAATTCAGCCTTTATCCAGTCATCGAGAGCGGGTATCATGCCAACCCTTTTTCGAACTCTCATGATCCGGCCCCACTTCAGGGAAGTCCTATGTCGGCGGTACGCATCGGCCCATATACATTGCAGAACGGCTTGATCCTCGCCCCGATGGCGGGTGTCACCGACCAGCCCTTTCGTCAGCTGTGCAAGCGTTTGGGCGCAGGGCTTGTAGTCTCGGAAATGGTCACCAGTGACATGAGCCTGTGGAACACCCGCAAGTCGCGCATGCGCATGATCCACGAAGGTGATCCCGAGCCACGCTCGGTGCAGATCGCCGGTGGCGATGCGCAGATGCTGGCGGATGCGGCCCGGGCCAACGTCGAGCTGGGCGCACAGATTATTGATATCAACATGGGTTGCCCGGCGAAGAAGGTCTGCAACAAGGCCGCCGGCTCCGCGCTGTTGAAGGATGAGGCACTGGTTACCGAAATCCTGCATGCCGTTGTGGCAGCAGTTGATGTACCGGTGACCCTGAAGATCCGCACCGGATGGGATCGCGACAACAAGAACGGCCTGACCGTGGCGAAGATCGCCGAGCAGGCCGGGATCACGGCACTGGCGGTGCATGGCCGCACCCGCGCCGACCTGTACACCGGTGAAGCCGAGTACGACACCATTGCCGCGATCAAGCAGGCGGTGTCGATTCCGGTCTTTGCCAACGGCGACATCGTATCGCCGGAAAAGGCCCGCTACGTGCTCGACGCGACCGGTGCCGATGGCCTGTTGATCGGCCGGGCTGCCCAGGGGCGGCCATGGATTTTTCGCGAGATCGAACACTTCCTGCGTACCGGCGAAAAACTGCCGGCGCCGGAGCTGATTGAGGTGGAACGCATTCTGCTTGAGCATCTGGCCGCCCTTCACGCCTTCTATGGGGACGTGATGGGTGTGCGAATTGCCCGCAAGCATGTGGGCTGGTATCTCGCAACCTTGCCGGGCGCCAGGGAGTTTCGCGCCCACTTCAATCGTTTGGATGGTACGGAAACACAATGCGCCAACGTTCGGGAGTTCTTCGCCGAACGTTACAAGAGCCTGGCAGGGGACGGAGAAGGGGTGGCCGCATGACGATGATGACCGAGACTTTAGTGAGTGGAACAACACCCGTGAGCGACAACGTGAATTTGAAACAGCACCTCAATACCCCGAGCGAAGAAGGCCAGACCCTTCGCGGGAGTGTCGAGAAGGCGCTGCACAATTATTTCGCCCACCTTGAGGGCGCGTCCGTCACGGATGTGTACAACCTGGTGCTCTCCGAAGTCGAGGCTCCCCTGCTCGAAAGCGTGATGAACTACGTCAAGGGCAACCAGACCAAGGCCAGCGAGCTGCTCGGACTGAACCGCGGCACGCTGCGCAAGAAACTCAAGCAGTACGATCTGCTGTAAGCATTCAATCAAACCTGAAAGGCGCCCGCGTAAAACCGGCCGCCTTTTTTGCTGACTTCCCTTGCTTTTGATGGAAATTGAGATGACCGACCAGACTACCCGCCTGCCGATCCGCCGCGCCTTGATCAGTGTTTCCGACAAGACCGGGATCCTCGAATTCGCCAGGGAGCTGGAAGCCCTGGGTGTGGAAATCCTTTCCACCGGCGGGACCTTCAAACTGCTGCAGGACAACGGCGTGGCCGCAGTGGAAGTCGCGGATTACACCGGTTTCGCAGAGATGATGGACGGTCGGGTGAAAACCCTGCACCCGAAAATCCACGGCGGGATCCTCGGTCGTCGCGGTATCGACGACGCGATCATGAACGAGCACGGCATCAAGCCGATCGACCTGGTAGCCGTCAACCTGTACCCGTTCGAAGCCACCATCAGCAAGCCAGGCTGCGACCTGCCGACCGCCATCGAGAACATCGACATCGGCGGCCCGACCATGGTCCGTTCGGCGGCGAAAAATCATAAAGACGTGGCCATCGTGGTGAATGCCAGCGACTACGCCAACGTCCTGGAAAACCTCAAGGCCGGTGGCCTGACCTACGCCCAGCGTTTCGACCTGATGCTCAAGGCGTTCGAACACACCGCCGCCTACGACGGCATGATCGCCAACTACATGGGCACCGTGAACCAGGCTGCCGACACCCTGAGCACCGAAGACCGCAGCGAATTCCCGCGCACCTTCAACAGCCAGTTCATCAAGGCCCAGGAAATGCGCTACGGCGAGAACCCGCACCAGAGCGCGGCGTTCTACGTTGAGGCCAAGCCTGCCGAAGTCGGCATTGCCACCGCCACCCAACTGCAAGGCAAAGAACTGTCGTACAACAACGTGGCCGACACCGATGCCGCGCTGGAATGCGTGAAGAGCTTCGTCAAACCGGCCTGCGTGATCGTCAAGCACGCCAACCCGTGCGGCGTGGCCGTGAGCCCGGACGCCGAAGGCGGTATCCGTCAGGCCTACGAACTGGCCTACGCCACTGACACCGAATCGGCGTTCGGCGGCATCATCGCCTTCAACCGCGAACTGGATGCCGAGACCGCCAAGGCAATCGTCGAGCGTCAGTTCGTTGAAGTGATCATCGCCCCGAGCGTCAGCGAAGAAGCCCGCGCCATCGTCGCCGCCAAGGCCAACGTGCGTCTGCTGGCCTGCGGCCAGTGGTCGGCCGATCGCGTTCCGGCCTGGGACTACAAGCGCGTCAACGGCGGCCTGCTGGTACAGAGCCGCGACATCGGCATGATCGGCGCCGACGACCTGAAAGTGGTGACCAAGCGCGCCCCGACCGAGCAGGAAATCAACGACCTGATCTTCGCCTGGAAAGTGGCCAAGTTCGTCAAATCCAACGCCATCGTCTACGCCAAGAACCGTCAGACCATCGGGGTCGGCGCTGGCCAGATGAGCCGCGTGAACTCGGCACGTATCGCTGCGATCAAGGCTGAGCACGCCGGTCTGCAAGTGGCCGGTTCGGTGATGGCATCCGATGCGTTCTTCCCGTTCCGCGACGGCCTGGACAATGCGGCCAAGGTCGGTATCACGGCGGTGATCCAGCCGGGTGGTTCGATGCGTGATGCTGAAGTGATTGCCGCTGCTGATGAAGCCGGCATCGCGATGGTGTTCACGGGCATGCGCCACTTCCGCCACTAAGTACACGATCCACTGTGGGAGCGAGCTTGCTCGCGAAGACGGCGGCACATTCAATTCAGATGTGACTGAAAATCCGCTTTCGCGAGCAAGCTCGCTCCCACAGAAAAGCGCCCCAGCGGCGCTCAACAGAATTAGCGTCATCCGAGGTTTTTGAAATGAATGTTTTGATCATTGGCAGCGGTGGCCGCGAACACGCACTGGCCTGGAAAGTGGCTCAGGATCCGCGAGTGCAGAAAGTTTTCGTCGCGCCGGGCAACGCCGGCACCGCGATTGAAGCCAAGTGCGAAAACGTCGCGATCGACGTGCTGGCCCTTGAGCAGCTTGCTGACTTTGCCGAGAAAAACGTTTCCCTGACCATCGTCGGTCCGGAAGTGCCGCTGGTGGCCGGCGTCGTCGACCTGTTCCGCTCTCGTGGCCTGGACTGCTTCGGTCCGACCGCCGGTGCCGCGCAGCTGGAAGGCTCCAAAGCCTTCACCAAGGACTTCCTCGCGCGCCACAAAATCCCGACCGCCGACTACCAGAACTTCACCGAGATCGAGCCGGCCCTGGCTTATCTGCGTGAAAAAGGCGCACCGATCGTGATCAAGGCCGACGGCCTGGCCGCCGGTAAAGGCGTGATCGTTGCCATGACCCTGGCCGAAGCCGAAGACGCCGTGCGTGACATGCTCGCCGGCAACTCCTTTGGCGATGCCGGCTCGCGTGTCGTCATCGAAGAATTCCTCGACGGCGAAGAAGCCAGTTTCATCGTCATGGTCGACGGCAAGAACGTCCTGCCGATGGCCACCAGCCAGGACCACAAACGCGTCGGCGACGGCGACAGCGGCCCGAACACCGGCGGCATGGGTGCCTACTCCCCTGCTCCGGTGGTTACCGCCGACGTGCACCAGCGCGTGATGGACCAGGTGATCTGGCCAACCGTGCGCGGCATGGCCGATGAAGGCAACGTCTACACCGGTTTCCTGTACGCCGGTCTGATGATCGACAAGGCCGGCAATCCGAAGGTCATCGAGTTCAACTGCCGCTTCGGCGACCCGGAAACCCAACCGGTGATGCTGCGTCTGCAATCGAGCCTGGTGCTGCTGGTCGAAGCGGCACTGGCTCAGGCGCTGGACAAGGTTGAAGCGCAGTGGGATCCACGTCCGAGCGTCGGCATCGTGCTGGCCGCCGGCGGTTACCCGGGCGACTACGCCAAGGGCGCACCGATCAACGGTCTGGACGCAGCCGCCGCACTGGAAGGCAAGGTCTTCCACGCCGGTACCGCGCTCAAGGACGGCAACGTGGTGACGGCCGGTGGGCGGGTGCTGTGCGCCACCGCCATGGGCGCCAGCGTCGGTGCCGCCCAGGAGCAGGCCTACAAACTGGCCAAGGCCATCGACTGGGAAGGCTGCTTCTACCGCACCGACATTGGCTACCGCGCCATTGCCCGTGAACGCGGCGAATCCCGGTAATAAGCTACGCTGTGTTTCCGGCAGGGGCTCAACGCCCCTGCCGGACTGTTCCGACGCTGCGCATCGTTATATTCTGGCATCAACCTACGAAGGGATTTCGCCGTGCGCTGGCTCAGGATTGCCATAGGCTTCACTGTCACGCTGTTGACCATGCTCTGCATGCTGCCGGCCCAGGCCGCGCAAGGCAGTGGCTGGTCGGTATTGCTTGACGATCAGGGCAACCTCCAACTGAGCGATATCCGCTCCGCCCGCTACACCAATCAATTCAGTCCTATCGAGCTTGACCGCCTGACCGCGGCCGAACCCGATGGCGCCTTGTGGCTGCGCTTCAGACTGGCGCCCGGCAAGCACGAACAAGTGCTGCGGATCTTCGCCCCCGACCTGTCGCACCTCAATCTGTATGTCCTCGACGGCGACCGCCTGATCGAACAGCGCGACACCGGCACCACCCAGCCCCAGGTGGAGCGACCGCTGCCGAGCAGCGACTTCATGCTGCCGTTGCCGCAGAGCGACAAACCCCTCGACGTTTACCTGCGACTGGTTTCCGATCACCAGTTGCGCCCGTACATCACCCTGCAGTCGGCGGTGATGGCCGCGGCCAATCACAATCAGACGCTGATCTACGGCCTGCTCTTCGGCTGTCTGGCGATGCTGATCCTGCACAACCTGATCCGCTACGCCTATACCCGCTCGCGCAGCAGCCTGTGGCTCGCGGTGTGTGAGGGCCTGTTGAGCCTGAGCCTGTTGCTGTTGCTCAACCTCCTCGGTCCGTGGCTGCCGAACTGGCACGCAATCCAGACTCCCGGTGCCTACCTGGCCTTGCTGCTGACCGCACCTGCGGGCCTGATGTTCGCCTACCGTTTCTTCGCTCCGCTCGGCCCGCATCCGCTGAACAAGCTGTTGATCGGCGACATCCTGTTCATCGTGATCTGCAGCCTGCTGCTGTTGTTCGTCAACACCCTGCCGCTGAACATCATCACCTACGCGCTGGTGGCCCTGGCCGGGCTGAGCATGTTGCTGGTGGGTTTCTATCACTGGCAGAAAGGCTACCGCCCTGCCCGGTTGTTCGTTGCCGCGATGGTGGTGTTCAACATCGGCACGTTGATCATCCTTCCGGCCTTGCTGGGGCTGACCCTGGTGGCGCCGCAGGGCTTGATCATGGTCCTGACGGGGTTTATCTGCATCAGTGGCCTGTTGATGAGCATCGCCCTCGGCGAGCGTCAGCGCAGCATCACCGAAAGCCGTTTCAGCATCAGCCGCGACCTCGCCGCGAGCAACGCCGAGATCAATGCCAAGGCCGAATTCCTGGCCAAGATCAGCCACGAAATCCGCACGCCGATGAATGGCGTACTGGGCATGACCGAGCTGCTGCTCGGCACGCCGCTGTCGGTCAAACAACGCGACTACGTGCAGACCATCCACAGCGCCGGCAACGAACTGCTGACCCTGATCAACGAGATCCTCGACATCTCGCGGCTCGAGTCCGGGCAGATCGAACTGGACGACGTGCAGTTCGACCTCAACGCGCTGATCGACGATTGCCTGAGCATCTACCGCGCCAAGGCCGAGCAACAGAACGTCGAACTGATCAGCTTCATCCAGCCGCAAGTGCCACGGGTCATCAGCGGCGACCCGACGCGTCTGCGCCAGACGTTGCTGAGCCTGCTGGAAAACGCCCTGAAGAAAACCGAAGAAGGCGAAGTGCTGGTGGTGGTCGCCCTCGACGAACGCAGCACCGGGCCACGTCTGCGCATTGCCGTTCAGGACAGCGGCCAGCCCATGGATCAGGAAGAGCGCGACGCACTGATGCATGCCGAGCTGCACAGCAAGCACTTCCTGTCGGCCAACCGCCTGGGCGGCAATCTTGGGCTGGTGATCGCCCGCCAATTGATCCGTTTGATGCAGGGCGAATTCGGCATCAAGAGCGGCGCCAACCAGGGCAGTACGCTGTGGCTGACCCTGCCGCTGGACCCTGATCGCCTGGAGCACCCGACCTCGGACCTCGACAGCCCGCTGCAAGGCGCGCGCGTGCTGGTGGTCGACGACAACGACACCTGCCGCAAGGTGCTGGTGCAGCAATGCAGCGCCTGGGGCCTGAACGTCAGCGCCGTGCCGTCGGGCAAGGAAGCATTGGCCTTGCTGCGCACCAAGGCGCACCTTCGTGATTACTTCGACGTGGTCCTGCTGGACCAGAACATGCCCGGCATGACCGGTATGCAACTGGCGGCCAAGATCAAGGAAGACCCGAGCCTGAACCACGACATCCTGCTGATCATGCTCACCGGCATCAGCAATGCGCCGAGCAAGATCATCGCACGCAACTCGGGGATCAAGCGCATCCTGGCCAAACCGGTGGCCGGCTACACCCTCAAGACCACGCTGGCCGACGAACTGAACCAGCGCAACCGTGGCCAGGTTGTGTTTCAGCCGCAGCCGGCCAGTCCCGCAGCGCCGGTCAAGGTGCCAAGCGATTTCCGCATTCTGGTGGCCGAAGACAACACGATTTCGACCAAGGTCATCCGCGGCATGCTCGGCAAACTCAACCTGCAGCCCGACACCGCCAGCAATGGCGAAGAGGCCTTGCAGGCGATGAAAGCCCAGCGCTACGACCTGGTATTGATGGACTGCGAAATGCCGATCCTCGACGGATTCTCCGCCACCCAGCAACTGCGGGCCTGGGAAGTCGGCAATCAGCGCACCCGTACGCCGATCGTCGCGCTGACCGCGCACATCCTCGCCGAACACAAGGAACGTGCGCGTCAGGCCGGGATGGACGGGCACATGGCCAAACCGGTGGAGCTGTCGCAACTGCGCGAGCTGATCGAGCACTGGGTGGCCCAGCGTGATCAACAGAACCGCGCAACAACCCAACCGTCGTAAGCCGACAGACCCGATAGCGCCTGATAGACTGCCCACGACTTTCCCGCCAGCGAGCCCGCGCCATGCTCCACGTGTTATTCAGCGTTTACCTGAAGATGCTGGTGCTCTACAGCCCGTTCTTCGTGTTGTCCTGCTTTATCAGCCTGACCCGCGGTTATTCGCGCAAGGAACAACGTCGCCTGGCGTGGAAAGTGGCGATTGCCACACTGGTATCCAGCGTCCTGCTTTATCTGTTCGGCCGAGTGATTTTCGACGTATTCGGCATTACCGTGGACGCATTCCGTATCGGTGCCGGCAGCGTGCTGTTCATCTCAGCGCTGGGGATGGCCCAGGGCAAGTCTGCGGTACAAGCCGATAACGTGCAGCAGGACGTAACCATAGTCCCGCTGACCATCCCCCTGACGGTTGGCCCCGGGACCATCGGTGCACTCCTGGTGATGGGCGTGAGCCAGCCCCATTGGGACGACAAGCTCACAGCGATCCTCAGTATCGCGCTGGCCAGCTTCACGGTGGGCGTAGTGCTGTACCTGTCGAACCGCATCGAGCGGATCCTAGGAGACCAGGGTTTGCAGATTGTCAGCCGACTGATGGGGTTGTTTGTCTGTGCCTTGGCGGCCCAGATCATATTTACCGGCATCAAGGGCTATCTGGTGCCCTGAATCTGGCGTCGTGCAAAATCCAGACAACCAGACCATTCGGATAAAACGAAAAAGTCGTGAACTTGCCGTTCACGACTACGTGCCCGCACCTGACCTGTTTTCACACTGGACCCGAAAACACGCCGATTTCGATGTACGCGGGTTGCGGCTCCTGGGCCAGCCATTCGATCGTGTCTTGCCGGAATGCTTCAAACTGATCCTGATTGAAACGCGCCGCATAAGTAAGACGAGTAGCTCGTCGACCAGAATCCGGCGACACCTTCCCTTTTCCGGATTGTTCCGAAGTGTTGAACGACACGGAAACGATGCTAAGAATCCCATCGTCTTCAACGATCCCGACCATTGCCCTGAGCCACGACGTCTGAGCGTCACTCACCAGGCAATGCTGGCTAAATCGCTCGGGCAATTCACCACTTCTGGTGACTGAAGCCAGCGCCTCCAATGCAGCCGAGATCACCGCAGCCTGGTGACCAGGCAATCGCAATTCAGCCACATGCCCGATAGCGGCCCTTGCTGAAAGAAATTGCCCTTTGATCAATGGCACCTGATCCATCTCATGAGCAAACAGACTCCAGCCACAGGAAGTCAGCATGTCTGAGTGGGTACCAAACCATTGTTCGTCGTTCAGCTCTCCCGGAAAATCCTCGTCCGCCGCCAGCGTGGCGAAAGCTACCGTATCCAGCACATCTTTTTTAATGGCGGGGGACAGCGCCTGCGATACAGCCAGAACGACACCCGCGTTTACATATAACGAGTAAGTCATCTGTTTAACTCCGCAACAAGGCTGGCGATCACATTCGCCAGCCTTCGCAACCATTGGTTATTTTTTCTTGCGTCGTTCAAAACGCTTGCTCAGTGCCGCCTTGAAGTGCTCGCCCAGGTACTCCTCCAGGTCAGCCTTCAATTCCGAATAACGCAGAGGATTGAAGGTGAGATAGGCACTGCCGCGAAAGATTCTCCGCCCAGAGGTTTTCCAGTTGAAAAACAGCGGCGAAGTTTCACTTTCACTTCCTGAGCTATCTATCGACGACAGGGAAGTCAGAATAATACCGTTCGCCAGTTGGTCGCACGGCAAGACCGCCATTCTGACGCCTTTGTCTTTGGTCACTTCGCGATTATAAAGATTGATAGCCTCGGGCTCTTTCTTCAAGGAGTCGAGTGTTGTATCAACGATTGCGGAAAGGGCTGTAGCACCTGGAATTGCAGCTTTCGCAGCCGCAATACCGGACTTAACGATATCCACTACGACGTTATCCATCGTCAGTGTCGCAGCGTTCTTTTCATAAACCGTGTAGCCGGAATCCGCAACGAAACACCCCAGGTCATCCATACACTGCAAGAATGCGTGGTACCACTGTTCCGGATTATTCCCAGGCACCTCGAAATTCGCTTCGAGTTTGGCGAACTTGATCAGATTCTCGATAATTGCCATGTTCTCAAGGGTAATATTTTCGCCATAACCCACCAGCGCGTTCGCCAGAACAACTGCATCAAGCTCCTTGGTCGGACTGGTCGGATCAACCGTGAAAAAGGCCTTGGCACGCGCAGTGCCCATGACTTCAGCACCCAACTCCAGACGCTTGGCGATACGTGCCTTTACCAACGACACACATTGTTCGCTGTTTTTTGTATTTTCCATCACAACTCCAACTCCATAAACCAGTAATGTTTTTTTGCGCTCACTGTTCAAGCGCAAACAAAACTAACTGACGAACAACCAAACGAACACCCTCAACTTAATTCAACATATTAACTTTCACGCGCCACTCTAAAAAACCAAAATACTTACAAATACTGCATTTCAAACACCGCCCGGAGCTTGCAAGATACACCGCACATTGAAAATGCCATTTGACAACCGAGAACACGATGAACAATGAGACTCCAATTGGCGCACTCACTCAACACAACATTATTTCCTGCATCGACAACTTGTCGCTTCAAGACTATAACGACCTGACTGACTGTACCCGCGTCGCCACCCGTTCAGCCGACATGGCCCACAACCGCTATTCCGATTCTGAAGTCTGGCTGGAAGAATATTTACGCACGTTAATGTATCTGGGCTGGAAGCTTCATCAGGGTACTGTCACGACCAGAACAACGACAGTGCTTGATGGAAGCATCGCCGACTTTCTGGTACTCAGCGCAGAGAAAATGAATGATGTCCGTCAGGCCAGCGCGATGATGGACACTCTGGATGCCCTGAAACCCGACAAACCCGCATTACTTTCGCTCGATAACGAGAGCCATAGAGGCCGGCGCTTTCAAGTTGCACCCACTCGGTATGACTCAAACGGCGACCTGCACCTGGCCATTTTCAATATTGAGCTGGTTGCCAGCGTCGAGCAGAACAGTTTCCTGTTTTGGTCCTGGAGCAAAAATTCTGCAAAGCTCATTCAGCGCAGTGCGTTTCTTAAACTCAATCGAAGCGAACTCAACGCACAAAGAAGGCAAATGGAAGCCGCACTTTCAAAGATTACCGCGAGCCGTTTTGCATTGAGGAAATCGCAGCAATAAACCTGCAGGCAATAACCGACAAGGCCGCGAATATTCAATTCGCGGCCTTGTCGGTTATTGCCTGGCGTTCCCTGGAAGCCAGGGGCATCAGCCTGCCGGCTTTTCCCCGTACCAGCGCGGCGTATACACCCACTCCCGGCCGTCGGCACGCGGGAAGGTGCAAGTGGTGGATGAGCCGATCAACACCATGGTGCGCATGTCCACCTGATCCGGGGTCAGGGCTCCCAATGTTGTCACCCGCAGTGTCTGCCCTGGCCGGCCGATATCGCGCCCCAATACCACCGGCGTTTCCGGCGTGCGGTGTTGCGCGACGATTTCCAGCGCTCGCCCCAGTTGCCACGGACGGGCACGGGAAATCGGGTTGTAGAACGCCAATGCCAGATCGGCCTCGGCAGCGAGATCCAGACGTTTTTCGATGATCGACCACGGCTTGAGGTTGTCCGACAGCGACATCACGCAGAAATCGTGACCCAGCGGTGCACCCGCCTGAGCAGCGGTGGCGAGTGACGCGGAAACACCCGGCAGGATCTCCAGGTCGACGCTGTGCCATGCCGGATCCGTCGACTCGTGCAACGCTTCGAGTACCGCCGCCGCCATGGCGAACACGCCCGGATCACCCGATGAAACGACAATCACCGAACGGCCCTCGGCGGCCAGCCTGAAGGCATGACGGGCACGCTGCATTTCTTCGCGGTTATCGGTGCAATGCTGCACCTGATCATCGCGGAACGGGCCGGCCATGCGCACGTAGGTTTCGTAGCCGAGCACGTCGGTGGCGCGTGCCAGTTCGGCTTTCACCGCCGGCACCATCAGCTCTGCCGCACCCGGACCGAGGCCGATGACCGCCAGACGACCGCGCGGGCGCCCGATCCGCGAAACGTCCAGCGGCTGTCCGGCCACGGCGATGGCAAGGTCTTGGGATGTCGTGATGATTCGAGCGTCGGGGACGGCGTCGCGAGCCAGCTCACCGATGTCACTGGCCGGCGCGACAAAGCGCAACGGCACCGCCAGTTCAAGCGCTGCCTCACGCAAGACCGGGCTGGCCATCTGAACATCAACCGCCACCAGACAGGCCAGCGATTGAATCGCCACACCGGCATGCTGCAACGCCTCGCGAATTGCGTGCGGCAGATCGGTCACTTCTGAACCGACCACCACCGCTACGCTGCGCGGATAAATCAGCAACTCACTGGCGCTCGCCGCGCGGGCATCGCTGCCCACATGAATCGAGCGCTGCGCGTGTGGATCCTCCGGCAGCTGCGCCTGCTCAAGCCACGGCGCCTCGCCATCAATGCGCACGCTGTGGCCGGCGAGCAAGTCGGAGACAAAGCGCTTGCCCTGCTCCAGATCGCCAAGCGCGTAACCGCCCGGCGGGTTGAGCAGACAGGTGCCGAAACGCAACTCGCCGCTGGTGGTGATCGCCGCAGCGACTTCAAGCGCTGCTGCAATCTCGCGGGCCATGACATTCACCCCGCCGAGGCCGCCGAGCAACGGCACCACGGCGCTGCCGTCTTCAGCCACGGCGAGCACTGGTGGCTCGACGCCTTTCTCCAGCAACAGCGGCGCCAGGGTGCGGATGACAATGCCGGCCGCGCACAAGGCAATGATCGGCGTGTCCTGTTGATACAGCTCACGCAGGGTCGCACCGAATTCGCTGTAGGTCAGGTCGGCGCCTTCGACGCGCCCTTTCAGTCCATGAATCTGTGCAGCCGGATAGACCTGCTGCAGGCGACGGGCCGTGGCCAGCGCGCCCTGGCCGAGAATGACGATGGCCGGTGTGGAATGGGTCATCAGCCTTGCCACCGTTCGCCGGGAACAATGATCAGCGAGAAGTACGGCGACGACATCGGCTCGACCTCATCCAGCGGCACGATCTTCTGGTTGGCCATGGTCGCGCGCTCGACGTACAGCGCACGCCCGGCCAGGCCCAACTCGCCCAACACCTCACGCACTTTTGGAAAGTTGCGTCCCAGCTTCATGATCACCGCCGCGTCGGCATCGGCCAGGCGACGCTTGAGCTCGTCATGAGGCAGCACGCCGGACAGCACCGACAGACTCTGATTGCGATACACCAGCGGCGCGCCCAGCACCGATGCGCCGCCGAGCATCGAGCAGACGCCCGGCACCACTTCGGCTTCGTAACGGCTGGCAAGACGATCGTGCAGGTACATGTAGGAGCCGTAGAAGAACGGATCACCTTCGCAGATCACCGCCACATCGCGACCGGCATCCAGGTGCGCGGCCACTTCCTCTGCCGCGTCATCGTAGAAATCACTGATCACCTGCTCGTAGGACAGTGGCGCCGGCAGCACTTCGGTGGTCACCGGGTACACCAGCGGCAGCAGGTTCTGCGCGTCCTGCAGGTGCGCTTCGATAATGCCGAATGCGTTGCCCTTCTTGCCCTTGGCCACGAAGTACGCCACCACCGGCGATTCGCGCAGCAGGCGCAGGGCCTTGACGGTAATCAGTTCAGGATCACCGGGGCCGACGCCCAGACCAATCAAACGTCCTTGAGCCTGCATCATTCGACCTCCGTGGCGAGGGCATTGACCGCAGCGGCGGCCATGGCGCTACCGCCAAGGCGGCCCTGCATGATCACGAACGGCACGCCACGGCTGTTGGCGGCCAGCTCGGCCTTGGATTCGGCAGCGCCGACGAAGCCGACCGGGAAGCCGAGGATCAGCGCCGGTTTCGGCGCGCCGGCGTCGAGCATTTCCAGCAGATAGAACAGCGCAGTCGGCGCATTGCCGATCACCACCACGCTGCCCGCCAGATGGGGACGCCACAGTTCCAGAGCGGCAGCGGAGCGAGTATTGCCCAGCTCACGCGCCAGCTCCGGCACGCTGTCGTCGCGCAGGGTGCAGATCACTTCGTTGTTGGCCGGCAGGCGCGCACGGGTCACGCCCTCGGAGACCATCCGCGCATCGCACAGGATCGGCGCGCCAGCGGCCAGCGCATCACGCCCCGCCTTGCCGGCTCCTTCGGAAAATTGCAGCCCGTCGATGGCCTCGACCATGCCGCAGGCGTGGATCACCCGCACCGCAAGTTTTTCCAGGTCGGCCGGGATGCGCGCGAGGTTGGCCTCGCGGCGAATGATCGCGAAGGAATTGCGATAGATCTCCTGACCGTCGCGGATGTAATCAAGCATCAAGGGGGCTCCGTGAGCGGGCGGCGAGCAGGGTCGCGGCCGCTTCGATAGTAAGGTTGTGAGCGTGCAGCGCGCCGAAACCCGGCAGCGCTGCATCGCGGAAATAGAGATCGTAGTGACCGGGGCCGACCGCCAGCAGCGTGACCGGGGCACGGTGTGCAGCAGCGCAGGAGCGCGGGCAGCCGGACAGGTGCACATCCACGGCATGTGGCAACAGCGCAGCCAGCAGGCGGGCATCGTGCTTGGTGTCGGCCAGGCCTTTGCCGCAGCCGTTGGCGCCGGTGCAGGCGATCAGGTGCGACAGCGGGTCTTCGACATGGGTCAGCAGGTTCAGCCTGGCCAATTTGTCGAGCACTTGAGCCGCATCGGTTTCCCGCACATCGGGCAGCAACAGACTCTGCCAAGAGGTGAAACGCAAGCTGCCATCGCCGAAGTTTCTGGCCAGTTGCGCAGCGCCACGCAGCATGTCCGGATCGAGCCGGCCGAGTGCCGGAGCAGCACCGACATACACCTGACCGGCCGAGGGTTGAGGATGAATGCCGAGGTGCAAACCTTCGGGTCCGGCTTCGCGCTGCCAATCTGTGGCGGCTTGCAGTTTGATCCGTTGACCGAGTTTTTCGAGGAACACCGGCGCCGCGCATTCATCCAGCAGATGACGCATTCGCGTCTGCTCCGGCCGGGCCAGATCGAGGAACAGCTCCAGCACCGCAACCACCAGCGCATGCCCATCCGCCAGCGCCACGGCAGCCAGCGGCCGGTCCGTCGGACAACCCGCCAGACCGAACGCCAACAGCGTGTCTTCACCGCTTTTGAATGCCGACAGCCACAAGTCATGGGGATGTTCGAGCATCGCCAGCGCTTCACCGCCGTCCAGTTGCACGGCGAACTTGGCGCTCAGTTCATGGAAGCGCGGATGGCTTTGCAAAGTCTCGAGGATCTGCCCGGCCAATGGACGGGTATCGAAGCGCATCTGCCGGTCGATGCCGGCCGCCGGGCTGAGCATCAGGTTGCGAACATCGTCGCCCGCCGCGGTTCGTGGCCCGAGACCGGCGGCCAGCAGGCTGTCGATCAGCGCGGCGGACTGATCGCCGATGCCACGAATCTGCAGATTGCCCCGGTTGGTCGCTTCGATAGCCCCGCCGGCGAATCGCTCGGCGGTGTTGGCCACCGCATCGGCCTGATCGGCCGTGATCGACCCGCCATCGAGCTTGATCCGGCAGATCCCGCCATCCAGCGCCTGGACGATACGCAGCAACCCCGGACAGGCCGAGGGGCGTATGGCGTTGGACATCGGGCGTTCGTTCAAGGGCTGGCAGCTCTGTGGGAAAGGCGCTTCGCGGACGAAGGCGCGGTATTATGCCTGCTTTGTCCGACGGCATGAAAAGTCTGCCCGTCGGAACGGCGCGTTTGCGGACACTTTTTTGAGGGGCTACAGATGTCACCCTGGCTGACAGTAGTAGGAATCGGTGAAGACGGCTTCAAGGGCCTGGGCAAGAATGCCCGGCGCGCCCTGATGGGCGCTTCGCGGATCATCGGCGGTCAGCGTCAGCTGGATCTGTTGCCGGTGTGCATCCGTGGCGAGCGCCAGTTGTGGCCGAGCCCGTTTTCCCTGGCCCCGGTGCTTGAGCGCCGTGGCGAAGCGGTGTGCGTGCTGGCCAGCGGAGATCCGATGTTCTACGGCGTTGGCGCGAGTCTGGCGCGGCAGGTGCCGGGGGCCGAGATGCTGGTCCTGCCGGCGCCGTCGTCCTGCTCGCTGGCAGCAGCCCGACTGGGCTGGCCGTTGCAGGACGTCAGCGTGCTGTCGCTGGTGGCTCGCCCGCTGGCGGCTCTCAATGCACAACTGTTCGGCGGCGTGCGCCTGTTGCTGCTGAGCAATGACGGCCAAAGCCCGGCAGCGGTTGCGGCATTGCTGCGCGAACGTGGATTCGGCGCCAGTCGCCTTAGTGTGCTGGAACATCTGGGCGGCAACGCCGAACGCCGGATCGACGGCACCGCCAACGACTGGAACGATCCGCGCGTTGCCGACCTCAACGTGATCGCCATCGAATGCCTGGCCGATCCGCAGACACCTCGCCTGTCCCGCCTGGCCGGCCTGCCGGACTCCGCCTTTCGGCATGACGGCCAACTGACCAAACGCGACGTGCGCGCAATCACCCTCGCTCGCCTCGCCCCGACACCGGGCGATTTGCTGTGGGACGTCGGCGCCGGTAGCGGCTCGATCGGTATCGAGTGGATGCGCGCTCACCCGAGTTGCCGTGCGCTGGCCATCGAGGCCGATGACGGTCGCCAGCAGCTGATCGAACACAACCGCGATGCGCTGGGGGTTCCCGGCCTGCAACTGATTCGCGGCAGTGCTCCTCAGGCCCTCGCAGGACTGGAGCGTCCGGACGCGATTTTCATTGGCGGCGGTGTCACCCGCGAAGGCGTGCTCGACACCTGCTGGGAACAACTCAAACCTGGCGGCCGACTGGTCGCCAACGCCGTGACCCTGCAAAGCGAAATGACTTTGATGAACTGGCGCGAACGCCATGGCGGTGAGTTGACCCGCATCCACATTGCCCAGGCGCAGCCGCTGGGCGAGTTCGACACCTGGCGCCAGGCGTTGCCGATCACCCTGCTCGATCTGGTCAAGCCCTTCGATGCGTGACGAAACCGCCGAGCAACCCGCGCCCCTGCGCAGCGGCCTGACCACCGGCAGCTGCGCCACGGCCACCAGCCTCGCCGCGGCTCGCCTGCTGCTCGGCGGCCCATCGGCCGACGCCGTGCAGATCGTGTTGCCCAAGGGCAAGCAGGTGCAGATGCGCCTGGAGTTCTGCCGGCTGACCGAAAACGGCGCTGAAGCCGGAACCCTCAAGGATGCCGGTGACGACCCGGACGTGACGCACGGCGCCCTGCTTTACTCCCGCGTGCAACTGACAGCCGAGCCGGGAATCCGCTTCATTGCCGGCAAAGGCGTCGGCACCGTGACTCGCCCGGGGCTGGTGCTGGCCGTCGGCGAACCGGCGATCAACCCGGTTCCGCGCAAGATGATCAGCGATCACCTGACCCTGCTCGCCGAAGAAACCGGCTATCGCGGCGGCTTCGAGGTAACGGTCAACGTCGAGGGCGGCGAAGCCCTGGCGCTGAAAACCATGAACCCGCGCCTGGGCATTCTCGGTGGCCTGTCGATCCTCGGCACCAGCGGCATCGTCCGGCCGTTTTCCTGCGCGGCCTACATCGCCTCGATTCATCAAGGCATCGACGTCGCGAAAACCAACGGCTACCTGCACATCGCCGCCTGCACCGGCAACGCCAGCGAAGACACCATGCGCCGGGTTTACGACCTGCCGGAAATCGCCCTGATCGAAATGGGCGACTTCGTCGGCGCCGTGCTCAAGCATCTGCGCAAAGTGCCTGTGGATAAACTCAGCCTGTGCGGCGGCTTCGGCAAGATCAGCAAACTGGCGGCCGGGCACATGGACCTGCACTCGCGTCATTCGAGCATCGACCTGCCGCAACTGGCCGAGTGGGCGGCGGCGATTGGCGCTGACGATGCGTTGCAGCAAGCCATTCGCGGGGCGAACACCAGCCAGCAGGCGTTGGCGATGGCCAGTGCGGCGGGTGTTGCGCTGGGTGATGAGGTCTGCCGCCATGCTCTTGAATTTGCCCGCAGCGTGGTGCCGGCGCAGGTTCAGGTCGAAGTGTTTGCGATCGATCGTCAGGGCGGCATCGTCGGCCATGCGGGGGCTTTTGTATGAAACGGATTCTGTTGCTGGGCGGCGTGACTGAAGCGTTAGCCATCGCGCGCACCTTGGGGCCGGAACACATTTACAGCCTGGCCGGGGTGGGCCGGGTGCCGACCGATCTGACGTGTCAGGTGCGCGTCGGCGGCTACGGCGCAGCGGAAGGTCTGGCGCAGTTCATTCGCGACGAAGGCATCACGCTTTTGCTCGACGCCACCCATCCGTACGCCGCGCAAATCAGCCACAACGCCGCCACCGCTGCGCAACTCACCGGCATTCCCTGCTGGGCCCTGCGCCGCCCGGCGTGGCGACCACAGCCGGGCGATGACTGGCGCGAAGTTGCCGACTGGGCGGAACTGATCACCGCTCTCGCGCCGTTCCATCGCCCGCTGTTCA
Source organism: Pseudomonas sp. 1 (assembly GCF_056626735.1). Classification (NCBI taxonomy): domain Bacteria; kingdom Pseudomonadati; phylum Pseudomonadota; class Gammaproteobacteria; order Pseudomonadales; family Pseudomonadaceae; genus Pseudomonas; species Pseudomonas sp. 1. Next base: position 102,552 of record NZ_JBWXMQ010000012.1, read on the forward strand.
CCCTTGGCCGCGAACCGCTGCAACACCTCGACGAAATCCCTGCGCACCAGTTCTGGACTCTTCGCGCCCTCGACGTCTACCCCGGCAACGAACGCTGCGAAGTCATCGGCGCCCGTGGACCGTTTCTGCTGGAGGATGAACGGGCGCTGTTCGAACGCCGGCAGATCGACGTGCTGATCAGCAAGAACAGCGGCAGCACCGCGACCGAGCCGAAACTGGACGTGGCGCGGGAGCTCGGGGTGCCGGTGATGGTGTTGAAGCGGCCGGAGTTGGCGGGGGTTGATCGGGAATTTGCGACGGTGGATGAAGCCATCAGCGCACTCACCATCAACTTACAGCCCTGAGCCTTTTGCGCTCTTGAGTACGCCTTCGCGGGCAAGCCCGCTCCCACAGTGGTTAACGCCGATCACAAAACTGATGTCCAACGCTAATCCTGTAGGAGCGGGCTTGCCCGCGATGGCGCCGGCTCTCACAGCGAAAAACTTGAGTCCTACCAGTCAATCGGACGCTACGCACAACAACTTAAAGCCCGACTGACTACCTGCAGCAGTCTCCCGAGCATACGTTTTGCAATATCAACCTGCCTCGGGACGCACTCGCTTCGACGCTGCAGAGTTTCTTAAAACACCCGAGGAAATGGCGGCTTACCTGAACGCTTGTTTTGACGAAGATGCTGGCGATGGCGTTCTTATCCGTGCAGCACTTAATGACATCGCCCGCGCCCAAGGCATGACCCAGGTTGCACGAGATGCAGGCTTGGGTCGCGAAAGCCTTTATAAAGCGCTGAGCAGCACTGGAAATCCGGAATTCGCGACTATCATGAAAGTCATGAAGGCACTGGGTTTGCGGTTGCATGCCGTAGCAGGCTGAATCCTCTGCGACACCAAACCGCACGACGCTTTTTTACTTATCGGCCCTGATCAGGCTAAATAGCCGCGCCTGATCGCCCACCCTACGGATCTGTCCCATGAACCGACACCGGCTCGCATTTGCCTGGATCGCCTGCTTTGCAGTGCTGTTCAACATGCTCGCCATGCCGTTGACGGGAGCGATGGCGCAGGCGGCGCAGACGCCGGCCGAGCAGTTGCTGTGGAGCAGTTTCTGCACCGGCAGCGGGACGAAGATGGTGGCGATCGACATCGGTAGCCTTGATCAGAAAGCGCCGCAGAGCGGTGACAGTCATTCGACCATGCAGCATTGCTGGTGCTGTTCCGGATCGGCGCCGGTGGTGGCGTTGCCGGGGCATTCGCCGCAACTGTATTTCGCCCAATACGAAAGCAATCGCAGCGTGGCGCCCGCCTTGCTGCAAACTCCGACACCGCGCCAGCAATGGCCGAGCCTCAATCCCCGCGCGTCCCCTCTGGTTTGATTTGTTCCCGCATTTGACCTGCGTTTCAAATCGTTCTGGAGAACTGTCATGTTGAACAAATTCATCGTCATCGCTGCGCTGTTGCTGCCGGCGTGCTTCGCCCATGCCCACGAATACAAGGCCGGCGAGCTGGAAATCGTCCACCCGTGGTCGCAGGAACTGCCGCCGAACGCGCCGACCGTTGCCGCGTATTTCATCATTCACAACGCCGGCAAGACGGCTGACCGCCTGCTCAGCGTCGACTCGCCGATCGCCCCGACGGCCGAACTGCACGAGCACGTGATGCAGGGCGATCTGATGAAGATGCAACAGGTGCCGAACGTGGCCATCCCGGCCGGCGGAAACGTGACCTTCGCGCCGATGGCCTATCACGTGATGCTGATGAATCCGACCGACCGCAGCCTGCTGACCGACGGCAAGCGCTTCCCGCTGACGATGCACTTCGAGAAGGCCGGTGACGTGACCGTCGAAGTTGCCGTGCAGAAGAAGCCGCCGGAAGCCACGCAAGCTCACGCGCACGCCCAGTAACCGTTCCGGCAGGCTCCGCCCATGCGCCCCCTGAGCGCCAGGCCCTCCCTGCAACGTCGTCAGACTGAACACCTGACTCGCGGCAGCTGGATCGCCCTGTTCGCCATGTTGATGATCTTCATCGGCCCGCTGATTTCCCAGTCGATGCCGATGGATCAGCACGCCTCGACCTCCATGCCGATGAGCATGGACATGTCGATGGACATGCCGGGGATGGATCATTCCGGGCACGGTGCACAGCCCACCGCCGAACACTGTCCGCCACAATCCTCGCACCACGTGCTGTGGGAAAAATGCGGCTATTGCAGCCTGCTGTTCAATTGCCCGGCGCTGACTGGCGGCGGCAGCTTCGCCACTTTCAGCATTCCTCTCGTCAACACCTTCACCCCACCCTCCCCGCGTCTGGGCCATGCCCGGCAGACCTTCTTCCCCGGCGCCCGCACCCGCGCCCCGCCCGTCGCAGCGTAAACACCTGACTCTGATTGCACACGGTTGAGAAGACAGCTTCAGGCTGCCGGCCGTGTCGTTTACGACTGTTTGATGGAAATTGTCATGTCCAGGTTTTCTGCTGTCCCACGCTTGGGTTCTGCCCCGGCGTCCTTTGCCCTGAACGAGTCCCGTGTTCGTTTCAGGCACGCTGGCGCCGTCCTTTGCGGCGTCCTGCTGTCCCCGCTGGTCCATGCCGACGAACACGCCGGCCACGCTGACGAATTGAGCCCGACGGTGATCACCGCCATCGCCCCGAGCTCGCCGCTGACCATCGTCACCAACCCGAAAGACCCGCGCCAACCGGTGCCCGCCAGCGATGGCGGCGACTATCTGAAGACGATTCCCGGCTTCGCCCTGGTCCGCAACGGCGGTACCAACGGTGATCCGGTATTGCGCGGCATGTTCGGTTCGCGCCTGAACATTCTCACCAACGGCAGCATGATGCTCGGTGCCTGCCCCGGCCGGATGGACGCGCCGACCTCGTACATTTCACCCGAGACCTACGACAAGCTCACGGTGATCAAAGGCCCGCAAACCGTGCTCTACGGACCGGGCGCCTCGGCCGGCACGATCCTCTTCGACCGCGAGCCGGAAAGCTTCGGCGAACTCGGCACCCGCGTGAACGCCAGCGTACTGGCCGGCTCTCACGGACGCTTCGACAAAGTCGTCGATGCGGCAGCCGGCGGCTCGCTGGGCTATGTGCGGGTGATCGGCAACACCGCGCACTCCGACGATTACCGGGACGGCAACAACGACATCGTTGCCTCGCGCTATGACAAGTGGAACGGCGATGTAGCGGTGGGCTGGACCCCGGACGCCGACACCCTGATCGAACTGACCGCCGGCAAGGGCGACGGTGAAGCACGCTACGCCGGACGCGGCATGGACGGCTCGCAATTCCTGCGTGAAAGCCTCGGTCTGCGCGTCGAGAAATCCAACATCACCGACGTGCTGGAGAAGCTCGAAGCTCAGGTCTATTACAACTACGCCGACCACGTGATGGACAACTACACCCTGCGCACGCCGTCCGGCACCGGGATGATGGCAGGGCCCATGGCGTCCAACGTCGACCGCCGCACCCTCGGCGCGCGGATCAAGGCGACCTGGCGCTGGGCCGATATCCAGCTGATCACCGGCCTCGACGCGCAGACCAACGAACACCGTCAGCGCAGCGGCATGGGTATCGATACCTACAAGGATCAGCCGTTCACCAAGGACGCCGACTTCCACAACTACGGCGTGTTCAGCGAAATGACCTGGTACGCCGCCGACCGCGACCGGCTGATCACCGGCGCCCGGGTCGACCGCGCCTCGGCCAGGGATTTCCGGCAGACCACCGGCTCAGGAATGATGTCCCGGCCGAACCCGACCGCCGGCGATACCCGTGCCGACACCTTGCCGAGCGGCTTCATCCGTTACGAGCATGACCTCGCCGACAGCCCGACCACGCTCTACGCCGGTCTCGGCCACGCGCAACGGTTTCCGGATTACTGGGAGCTGTTTTCGCCCAAGTCCGGCCCGGCGGGTTCGGTCAATGCGTTCGATTCGATCAAGCCGGAAAAGACCACTCAGCTCGACTTCGGCGTGAACTACAAGAGTGCCGAACTCGAAGCCTGGGCCTCGGGCTACATCGGCCAGGTGCGCGACTACATCCTGTTCGACTACACCCCGGGGATGATGGGCATGAGCACTTCCCGCGCCGAGAACATCGACGCGCGGATCATGGGCGGTGAACTCGGTGCCGCTTACAAGCTCACCGACAACTGGAAAGCCGATGCGACCCTGGCCTACGCCTGGGGCAAGAACAGCAGCGACGGCAAGGCCCTGCCGCAGATGCCGCCGCTGGATGCCCGTTTCGGCCTGACCTACAGCGAAGATAACTGGAGCGCCGGCGCACTGTGGAGGGTGGTTGCCGCGCAAAACCGGATCGACCGGAACAAGGGCAACGTGGTCGGCAAGGATTACGACAAGAGTTCGGGCTTCGGCGTGTTCTCGCTCAACGGTGCCTACCGGATCAACAAGAACTGGAAGGTCAGTACCGGCGTCGACAACCTGTTCGGCAAGGCTTACGCCGAACACCTGAACCTGGCGGGCAACGCCGGGTTCGGCTACCCGGCCAACGACCCGCAAGCCATCAATGAACCGGGGCGCACGCTCTGGACCAAGGTGGACATGAGTTTCTAACCCTTCCCCCTGTGGGAGCGAGCTTGCTCGCGAAGGCGGTGTAACAGGCGGCATTTATGTTGGATGTGCCGCCCCCTTCGCGAGCAAGCTCGCTCCCACAAGGGTTGCAGAACAACTAGAAGATCCAAGCCAAGCGGAGCACTCGTGATGAAACAGCCCAAACCGAATTTCTACAACCTGGCCTGGCGTTGGCATTTTTATGCCGGATTGTTCGTCGCGCCATTCATGGTGATGCTGGCCCTGACCGGCATCATTTACCTGTTCAAGCCGCAGCTCGATTCGCTGATGTACAGCAGCCTGCTGAACGTCCCGGCCGGGCATCACACCGTGCCGGCCGATGACCTGCTGCAAAAGGTCAAAAGCGCTTATCCACAAGGCCAGGTCACCCAGTACCTGCCACCCGCGAACGCCGAACGCAGCGCGCAATTCGTGGTGAAGAATGCCGGCCATGAGCTGAACGTGTTCGTCGATCCGTACCACGGCGACATCCTCGGCGAGCAGGATGCCAGGCAGAACCTGCAAGCCATCGCACGGGCGATCCATGGCGAACTGATGATCGGCACCGTCGGTGACCGACTGATCGAAATGGCCGCCGGCTGGGGCGTGGTGCTGGTGGTGTCCGGGGTTTTCCTGTGGTGGCCGCGCGGTCAGGCCGCGGGGATTCTGTGGCCGCGCCTGAGCAGTCGCGGCCGCGTGCTGTGGCGTGACCTGCACGCGGTCACCGGTTTCTGGGGCGCGGCATTGCTGCTGGTGATGCTGCTCAGCGGCATGACCTGGACCGGCTTCTGGGGCAAGCAGTACGCGCAGGTGTGGAACGTGTTCCCGGCGGCGATGTGGGACAACGTGCCGACCTCCGACGTCGAGGCCGGCAGCCTCAACAACGCCGCCCGCCAGACTGTGCCTTGGGCGATGGAAAACACTCCGATGCCGATGTCGGGCGACCACGCCGAACACATGGCCCACGGCGGCATGCAACACGGGCCGGCCGCACCGACCATCCGCCTGCAGGACGTGCAGAACATCGCCGTTGAGCGCCAGGTCGAGCCGGGCTACAGCATCACCCTGCCGACCACTGCCACCGGCGTATTCACCATCGCCGTGTTCGCCGACGACCCACGCAACGACGCGACCCTGCACATCGATCAGTACACCGGCAAGGTTCTCGCCGATGTGCGCTTCGAGCAGTACGGCGCTGTTGCCCGCGCTACCGAGATCGGCGTGATGCTCCATGAAGGCAAGATGTTCGGCACCTTCAACCAGCTCATCGTGCTGCTGATCTGCCTGATGATCCTGCTCAGTGCCGTCAGCGGCGTGGTGATCTGGTGGAAGCGCCGGCCACAGGGCAAGTTCGGCGTGCCGCCGCTGCGCCACGATCTGCCGAAGTGGAAAACCGGGGTGGCGATCATGCTGGTGCTGGCGGTGGTGTTTCCGCTGGTGGGCGCTTCGCTGGTGGTGGTGTGGGTGCTGGATCGACTGCTGCTGTCGCGTCTGGGCCGACAAGCTGAATCTGCCTCAACTTCATCATGAGACTGGCGAGATGCAGGTTTCAGACAAGTCCTTAAACTGCCGGACCTGATATTCGGCCGATTTAAGTGTTACTGTATAACCAAATTTCAGCTCATTGCCCGCCGTCCACGCTGCGGGCTTTCTTTTGCGCTGACCGACTGCGGGCGATGGAACGGCCGGATTCACTTCATGGACTTCAAGCTGAACAACACATGACCTCACTGTCCCTCACCGATCTCGCCTGGTCACCCTTGGGCCACGATCACTGCCATCACCAGTTCCAGCTGCATGACGCCTCGTTGCACGTGGCCGCCGGTGAGTTTGTCGGGCTGATCGGGCCCAATGGCAGCGGCAAGACCAGCCTGTTGCGCTGCGCCTATCGCTTCAGTCAGCCGGAACGCGGTGAGGTCAGACTCGATCACCACAACATCTGGAAGCAACCTTCACGCTGGTGTGCGCAGCGCATCGCCGTGGTTCTGCAGGAATTCCCGGATGCCTTCGGCCTGACCGTCGAAGAAGTGGTTGCCATGGGTCGCACGCCGCACAAAGGCCTGTTCGACAGCGACACGCTGGAAGACCGCCAGGTCGCCACCCAGGCCCTCAAATCGGTGGGCCTCGATGGCTTCGAAGATCACGCCTTCGCCACGCTGTCCGGCGGCGAAAAACAACGGGTGATCCTGGCCCGCGCCCTGACCCAGCAACCGCAACTGCTGATCCTCGACGAGCCGACCAACCACCTCGACCCGCGCTATCAGCTGGAGCTTCTGCAACTGGTCAAGCGTTTGCAGATCGGCACGTTGGCGAGCATTCACGACCTGAACCTGGCCGCCGCATTCTGCGACCGGTTGTATGTGATCAACCACGGACAAATCGTCGCCAGCGGCACCCCGCAACAAGTCCTGACCGTCGACCTGCTGCGCGACGTGTTCGGCGTCGAAGCATTGATCGATCCTCACCCCCTCCACGGCTACCCGCGAATCACCTGGATAACCCGACCATGACTGTGCGCTCCCTGCTTTGCCTCGCTCTGTTGCTGGGCACCACCCACGCCTTCGCCGAGGCCACCCGGTACCCGCTGACGATCCACAGCTGCAACCGCGAAGTGACCTTCAAGGAAGCGCCCAGACACGCGGTCAGCCACGACATCAACATGACCCAGATGATGCTCGCCCTCGGCCTCAAGTCGAAAATGGCCGGCTACAGCGGCGTGAGTGGCTGGAAGTCGGTGACACCGCAAATGCAGTCGCTGCTCGACGGGTTGCCGGAACTGGCAGCCAAGTACCCGTCGGTGGAAACCCTGCTCAACGCCAACGTCGATTTTTTCTTCGCCGGCTGGGATTACGGCATGCGCGTGGGTGGCGATCTCACGCCGCAGACCCTGCAACCGCTGGGCATCAACGTCTATGAGCTGACCGAATCCTGCGCCTTCGTGATGAAGCGACCGGCCGCCACGCTGGACGACACCTACAACGACCTGCGCAATCTCGGAAAGATTTTCGACGTGCAGGACCGCGCCAACGCGCTGATCGCCGATATGCAAAGTCAGGTTGCGGACATCCGCAAAGACCTGCCCGCCGAGAAACCCCGAGTATTCCTGTACGACAGTGGCGAAGACCGCGCCATGACCTCCGGCCGCCTCGGCATGCCACAAGCACTGATCGACGCCGCTGGCGGGCGCAACGTTCTCGATGACGTCGAAGCGAGCTGGACCCGGGTCAACTGGGAAACCGTGGTCGAGCGCAATCCGCAGGTGATCGTGATCGTCGACTACAGCGAAATCACCGCCGAGCAGAAGATTGAATTCCTGCTGAAGAACAAGGCTCTGCAGTCGGTGGACGCGATCAAGAACCAGCGCTTCATCGTCATCCCTTACGTGCAGGCCACGCCGGGGATCGACAACGTGCTGGCGGTTGAAACCCTGGCCAAAGGGTTCCACGGCGAATGATCAGTCGTGGTTACGGCTGGCTGCTGATTGCCCTCGGCGCGGTGCTGCTAGTGTCGTGCGTGGTGTCGCTGGGCTTCGGCCCGGCGCGGGTGCCGGTGGACGTGGTGTGGCGGATTCTGCTGCACAAGCTGTTCGGCCTCGGCGCGCCGGACTGGAGCGCTGGCCAGGAACACATCGTCTGGCTGATCCGCGTGCCGCGCATGCTGCTCGGTGCATTGGTCGGCGCCGGACTGGCGTTGATCGGCGCGGTGCTGCAAGCGGTGACGCGTAATCCGCTGGCCGATCCTCATCTGCTCGGCGTCACTTCCGGTGCCACGCTCGGTGCAGTGATCGTGGTGCTGCACGTCGGTGAAATCGTCGGCCTGCTGACTTTGCCGATCGCCGCGTTCATTGGCGCATTGTTGAGCATGTTTCTGGTGCTGGGCATCGCCAGCCGGCAGGGTCGGCTGGACAGTGATCGTCTGCTGCTGTGCGGCGTGGCGGTGTCGTTCGTGATGATGGCGATCGCCAATCTGCTGTTGTTCATGGGCGATCACCGGGCCAGTTCGGCGGTGATGTTCTGGATGCTCGGCGGCCTCGGTCTGGCACGCTGGGAATTGTTGGCCGTGCCGGCGCTGAGCGTGTTGCTCGGCCTGATTCTGCTGATCGGCATGGCCCGTCCGCTGAACGCCTTGATGGCCGGCGAACAGACCGCCGTCACCCTCGGCCTGAATGCCCGCGCGGTGCGTCTGCGGGTGTTCGTGATCGCTTCGCTGATGACCGGGGTGCTGGTATCGATCAGCGGCTCCATCGGTTTTGTCGGGCTGATGGTGCCGCACATTGCCCGGCGCCTGATCGGTGCCGAGCATCGGCGTCTGCTGCCGGTGTGCGTGTTGCTCGGCAGCGTTTTCCTCGTCTGGGTGGACGTCGCCGCACGCACACTGATTGCCCCGGAAGACCTGCCCATCGGCGTTGCCACCGCAGCCCTCGGCGGCCTGTTTTTCATCGGCCTGATGCGCCGCCGCTGAATCCTCCGGGTGCGCCCCAATCTGGCGCACCTCGTTGCACCTTTGCATGCAACACGTCCCCTCATGGTGCGCCGCCTTCGCGCGCGACCGCTCTAAACCGACATTTCCCTGCCCAAACCCGACCGGGCACAGCCCTTGCAAAACCCCCTTCAGTCGTTCGCATCTGCCAACCATAAAAAACTTTAACGTTCATGGAGATCGCACAATGAAGCGTCGCAGTTTGATCAAGGCTTTCACACTCACGGCATCCATTGCCGCGATGGGCATGACCTGGACCGTACAGGCCGCCGAGACCATCAAGGTCGGGATTCTGCATTCGTTGTCCGGCACCATGGCGATCTCCGAAACATCGCTCAAGGACATGGCGTTGATGACCATCGACGAGATCAACGCCAAGGGCGGGGTGAACGGCAAGATGCTGGAGCCGGTGGTGGTCGACCCGGCGTCGAACTGGCCGCTGTTCGCGGAAAAGGGTCGGCAGCTACTGACCCAGGACAAGGTCGCGGTGGTGTTCGGTTGCTGGACTTCGGTGTCGCGCAAATCGGTGCTGCCGGTGTTCGAAGAACTCAACGGCCTGCTGTTCTATCCGGTGCAATACGAAGGTGAAGAGATGTCGCCGAACGTGTTCTACACCGGTGCCGCGCCAAACCAGCAAGCGATCCCGGCGGTTGAATACCTGATGAGCGAAGAAGGCGGCAGCGCCAAGCGTTTCTTCCTGCTCGGCACCGACTACGTGTACCCGCGCACCACCAACAAGATCCTGCGTTCGTTCCTGCACTCCAAAGGCGTCGCTGATAAGGACATCGAAGAGGTCTACACCCCGTTCGGCCACAGCGACTATCAAACCATCGTCGCCAACATCAAAAAATTCTCGGCCGGCGGCAAGACCGCTGTGATCTCCACCGTCAACGGCGACTCCAACGTGCCGTTCTACAAAGAGCTGGCCAACCAGGGCCTGAAAGCCACCGAAGTACCAGTGGTGGCGTTCTCGGTGGGCGAAGAAGAACTGCGCGGCATCGACACCAAGCCGCTTGTGGGCAACCTCGCGGCGTGGAACTACTTCGAGTCGGTGGAGAACCCGGTGAACAAGAAGTTCGTCGATGACTGGAAAGCCTACGCGAAGAAACACAACCTGCCGGGCGCCGACAAAGCGGTGACCAACGACCCGATGGAAGCCACTTACGTCGGCATCCACATGTGGGCGCAGGCGGCCGAGAAAGCCAAATCCACTGACGTCGACAAGGTCCGCGAAGCCCTCGGCGGCCAGACCTTCGCCGCGCCGTCCGGCTACACCCTGACCATGGACAAGACCAATCACCATTTGCACAAACCGGTGATGATCGGCGAGATCCAGAGCGACGGTCAGTTCAACGTCGTGTGGCAGACCGAAGGGCCGATTCGTGCGCAGCCGTGGAGCCCGTTCATTCCGGGTAACGACAAGAAGCCGGATTATGCGGTGAAGAGCAACTGAGTTAACCCGCTCAACCTGATCGTTCCCACGTCGAGGCGTCGAACCGTCTGCGTGGGAATGCCTCAATGGACGCTCTGCGTCCGCTTTTGGGACGCGGAGCGTCCCGGACTGCATTCCCACGCTGAGCGTGGGAACGATCACTACGCAAGGCCATTTCATATGCCCACTGCCCTTTACCGCTTGATCCTGGCCCTGGCGCTTTTGCTGCCGATGGCCGCCCATGCCGGGGACGCCGAAGACTTCGTCGCCGCCAACCCGATGCAACAGGCCAAACTGCTGGAAGCCTGGGCCGCGCAGCCCGATCCGGCCCGTGTCGAACTGATCAACGCCCTGCAACAAGGCGAGCTGACCGTCGACGGCCAACCCAAGACCGTGCGCCTGAACAACCGCCTGCGGGGTCTGATCGATACCGCACTGGCCAGCCACCAATTGCTCGCCGCCGACGCCAAAATCCGTCTGAGCGCCGCGCAGCAATTGCAGAAAAGCGCCAAACCGGCGCAGCTGAAATTCCTCGACCGGCAACTGGCTGGCGAACAAGACGAAAGCGTCCACGCCGCCCTGAGCCTGGCGCTGGCCAACCTGCAACTGGTCGACACCGACCCGGCGGTGCGCCTCGCGGCCGTGCGCCTGCTCGGTGAAACCGGCGACCCGCTGGCCCGCACCCGCCTCGAAGGCTTGCTCGAACCCGGGGTCGAAACCGATGCCAATGTGCGCACCGCCGCCGAAACCAGCCTCGCCCAGGTCAAGCGCAAACTGCTGGTCGGGGAACTGCTCGGCCAAGCCTTCAGCGGCATGTCCCTCGGTTCGATTCTGCTGCTCGCGGCACTCGGTCTGGCGATTACCTTCGGCCTGCTCGGCGTGATCAACATGGCCCACGGCGAAATGCTGATGCTCGGCGCCTACTCGACCTACGTCGTGCAGTTGATGTTCCAGCGCTACGCCCCGCAGGCCATCGAGTTCTATCCGCTGATCGCGCTGCCGGTGGCGTTCTTCGTCACCGCCGCCATCGGCATGGCACTGGAGCGCACGGTGATCCGTCACCTCTACGGTCGCCCGCTGGAAACCTTGCTCGCGACCTGGGGCATCAGCCTGATGCTGATCCAGCTTGTCCGGTTGCTGTTCGGTGCGCAAAACGTTGAAGTGGCGAACCCGGCATGGCTGTCCGGCGGGATTCAGGTGCTGCCGAATCTGGTGCTGCCGTACAACCGCATCGTGATCATCGCCTTCGCATTGTTCGTAGTGGTGCTGACCTGGCTGCTGCTGAACAAGACCCGCCTCGGTCTGAACGTGCGCGCCGTCACCCAGAATCGCAACATGGCCGCCTGCTGCGGTGTGCCCACCGGGCGTGTCGACATGCTCGCCTTCGGCCTCGGCTCGGGCATTGCCGGGCTCGGTGGCGTTGCCCTGAGCCAGATCGGCAACGTCGGCCCGGATCTGGGCCAGAGCTACATCATCGACTCGTTCCTGGTGGTGGTGCTCGGCGGCGTCGGCCAACTGGCCGGCAGCGTGTTCGCCGCGTTCGGCCTGGGCATCGCCAACAAGATTCTCGAACCGCAGATCGGTGCGGTGCTCGGCAAGATCCTGATCCTCGCGCTGATCATTCTGTTCATCCAGAAACGTCCGCAAGGCCTCTTCGCACTGAAAGGACGGGTGATCGACTGATGAACCAGCCTCTACTAGTCACGGCCACACAAAAGGCCGGCCCGAAAGTCACGCTCGCCATCGGCGCGGTCGTTCTCGCATTGCTGATCGCCCTGCCGCTGCTGTCGCTGCTGCCGACGGACAGTGCGCTGCATGTCTCGGCTTACACCCTGACACTGGTCGGCAAGATTCTCTGCTACGCCATCGTCGCCCTGGCACTGGATCTGGTCTGGGGTTACGCAGGTCTGCTGTCGCTGGGCCACGGTCTGTTCTTCGCCCTCGGCGGTTATGCGATGGGCATGTACCTGATGCGTCAGGCTGCCGGTGATGGCCTGCCGGCGTTCATGACCTTTCTGTCGTGGACCGAATTGCCGTGGTACTGGAGCGGCACCGGCAACTTCCTCTGGGCAATGTGCCTGGTGGTGTTGGCACCGGGACTGCTGGCGCTGGTGTTCGGATTTTTCGCCTTCCGCTCGCGGATCAAGGGCGTGTATTTCTCGATCATGACCCAGGCCCTGACCTTCGCCGGGATGCTGCTGTTTTTCCGCAACGAGACCGGCTTCGGCGGCAACAACGGCTTCACCAATTTCCGCACGATCCTCGGTTTTGGCATCACCGAACCCGGCACTCGCGCGGTGCTGTTTCTGGCAACGGTGTTGTTGCTGGTGGCGAGTCTGTTCATCGGCTGGCGCCTGGCCCGCAGCAAGTTCGGCCGGGTACTGACGGCGCTGCGCGATGCGGAAAACCGCCTGATGTTCTGTGGCTACGACCCGCGCGGTTTCAAGCTGTTCGTCTGGGTCTTGAGCGCGGTGTTGTGTGGTCTGGCCGGTGCGTTGTACGTGCCGCAGGTGGGGATCATCAACCCGAGCGAAATGTCGCCGACCAACTCGATCGAAGCCGCCGTGTGGGTAGCCCTGGGCGGACGCGGCACCCTGATCGGCCCGCTGCTCGGCGCCGGCGTGGTCAACGGCATGAAGAGCTGGTTCACCGTGGCCTTCCCCGAATACTGGCTGTTCTTCCTCGGCGCGCTGTTCATCGTCGTGACGTTGTACCTGCCCAAAGGCGTGATCGGTCTGCTGAAGAAACGAGGTGAATCATGAGAGTCACGGCGAGCGCTGAATTCATGCTGGAACCGGCCTTTTTCCCGGTGGAGCCCAACAAGGACGAAGGCACCAGCCGCGACTCGATCGGCCTCGGGCAACGCGTCGGTCCGGGCCTCGACACCCGTCACGGCACGATCCTGACCCTGGAAGACATCAGCGTCAGCTTCGATGGCTTCCGGGCGTTGAACAATCTGAACCTGTACATCGGCGTCGGCGAACTGCGCTGCATCATCGGCCCCAACGGCGCGGGCAAGACCACCCTGATGGACGTCATCACCGGCAAGACCCGCCCGAGCCACGGCAAGGCCTGGTTCGGCGAAACCCTCGACCTGACGCAAATGAGCGAAGTGCAGATCGCCCAGGCCGGCATCGGTCGCAAGTTCCAGAAACCGACGGTGTTCGAAGCCTTGAGCGTGTTCGAGAACCTGGAGCTGGCGCAGAAGACCGACAAGTCGGTGTGGGCCAGCCTGCGGGCGAAGTTGAGCGGCGAGCAGAAAGACCGGATCAGCGAAGTGCTCGACACCATTCGCCTGACCTCCTCGGTCAATCGTCCGGCGGGGCTGCTGTCCCACGGGCAGAAACAGTTTCTGGAGATCGGCATGCTGCTGATGCAGGACCCGCAACTGCTGCTGCTCGACGAACCGGTGGCGGGCATGACCGATGCCGAAACCGAGTTCACCGCCGAACTGTTCAAGTCGCTCGCGGGCAAGCATTCGCTGATGGTGGTGGAACACGACATGGGCTTCGTCGGCTCGATCGCCGACCACGTCACCGTGCTGCATCAGGGCAGCGTGCTGGCCGAAGGATCACTGGAACAGGTGCAGGACAACGAGCGCGTGATCGAAGTCTATCTCGGCCGCTGAAGAGGAAATCAGAGCGTGGGAACGATCACCGGGGAGAATTTGAACATGCTGCAAGTCGACAAGCTGCACCAGTACTACGGCGGTAGCCACATCCTGCGCGGCCTGAGCTTTGACGTGAAGGTCGGCGAAGTAACCTGCCTGCTCGGGCGCAACGGCGTGGGCAAGACCACGTTGCTCAAATGCCTGATGGGCCTGCTGCCGGCCAAGGAAGGCGCGGTGAACTGGGAAGGCCAACCGATCACCACGTACAAGCCGCATCAACGGGTGCACGCCGGCATCGCCTACGTGCCCCAGGGCCGGGAAATCTTCGGCCGGCTGACCGTGGAAGAGAACCTGCTGATGGGCCTGTCGCGCTTTCCCGGCAGCGAAGCCAAAGAGGTTCCGGCGTTCATCTACGAGCTGTTCCCGGTGCTGCTGCAAATGAAACAGCGGCGCGGTGGCGACCTGTCCGGCGGTCAGCAACAGCAGCTCGCGATCGGCCGCGCGCTGGCCAGCCGTCCACGGTTGCTGATCCTCGACGAGCCAACCGAGGGCATTCAGCCGTCGGTGATCAAGGAAATCGGCGCGGTGATCAAGAAACTCGCGGCCCGTGGCGACATGGCGATTCTGCTGGTGGAGCAGTTCTACGATTTCGCCGCCGAACTGGCCGATCAGTACCTGGTGATGTCCCGGGGCGAGATCGTGCAGCAGGGCCGGGGCGAGAATATGGAAGCCGAAGGTGTACGCGGGCTGGTGACTATTTGAGGTTACGGTCTAATCTGTAGCGTCCTAACGATAATCAGAAAACATGAACTTACCTGTTGCGACTGCCCTGTTTACCCCGAGCTGGCACGCCGAGCTGGAGCTGGCCTATGCCCGCTTCGGCGATTGCACGCGGCCGACCCGACGCCGGCACTTAGGCCCGTTGCGGGTGCAAAAGCATCTGTACGCCGAAGGGCCCGAGGTCTGCCAGCACATCGTCGTCCACCCGCCGGGCGGGATTGCCGGCGGTGACCGGCTCGACATCAGCGCCCGCGTCGAACAAGGCGCCTGGGCGCAGATCACCAGCCCCGGCGCGGCCAAGTGGTATCGCGCGGCAGGCCCCGCCTATCAGTCGCTGAAGCTGCATATTGCTGATGGCGCGACACTGGAATGGCTGCCCCAGGAAACCATCGTCTACAGCGCCGCCCAGGCGGAACTTGCGACCTCGATCGATCTTGAAGGCAATGCGCGCCTGTTCTACTGGGACGTGATAGCGCTGGGTCGTCCGGCCAGTGGCGAGCGTTTCGATCTTGGGCATTTTCAGGCGCATCTGGATATTCGCCGCGATGGCCGACTGCTTTGGCACGAACGCCAGCGCATCGTCGGCGCCGACGGTTTGCTTGATTCGCCGATCGGGCTGGATGGCAATCCGGTGTTCGCGACGTTGCTGGTGACCGGCGAGATCGATGCCGAACGGCTGGAGCGCTGCCGCTCGCTGGGCCACGACGTGCGCGGGGATCTGACGCAGTTGCCCGGTCTTTTGGTCGCCCGTTGCCTGGCCAGCGAAGCGTTGCTGGCGCGGGCGTGGCTGATCGATCTGTGGCGATTGCTCAGGCCTGCGTTGCTTGGCCGCGAAGCCTTGCCTCCCCGAATCTGGAATACCTGATTTTCTTCAACTGCCGACAATGGATTTCAAACGATGGACCTGACCCCACGCGAAAAAGACAAGCTGCTGATCTTCACCGCCGGCCTCGTTGCCGAGCGGCGACTGGCCCGTGGCGTGAAGCTCAACTACCCGGAAGCCATGGCCTATATCTCGGCGGCGCTGCTTGAAGGCGCCCGTGACGGCCAGACCGTGGCCGAACTGATGCATTACGGCACGACCCTGCTGACCCGCGATCAAGTGATGGAAGGCATCCCGGAAATGATCCCGGAGATTCAGGTCGAAGCGACGTTTCCCGACGGCACCAAACTGGTCACCGTCCACCAACCGATCGTCTGAGGCCGCGCCATGACTTACACCATCCGCGATGCACTGCACGCCGACCTGCCGGCGATCCGCGACATCTACAACGACGCCGTGCTCAACACCACGGCGATCTGGAATGAATCCGCCGTCGACCTCGGCAACCGTCAGGCATGGTTCAGCGCGCGTCAGGCCCAGGGTTATCCGATCCTGGTGATCGTCGACGCCGACAACGCCACCCTCGGCTACGCTTCGTTCGGTGACTGGCGGCCATTCGACGGTTTCCGCCACACG
Organism: Pseudomonas sp. 1; assembly: GCF_056626735.1. Taxonomy (NCBI): domain Bacteria; kingdom Pseudomonadati; phylum Pseudomonadota; class Gammaproteobacteria; order Pseudomonadales; family Pseudomonadaceae; genus Pseudomonas; species Pseudomonas sp. 1. Next base: position 118,879 of record NZ_JBWXMQ010000012.1, read on the forward strand.
GTCGAGCACTCGGTCTACGTGCGCAGCGACCAGCGTGGCAACGGCCTCGGCCCGCAACTGATGACCGCGCTGATCGCACGCGCGAAAACCTGCGGCAAACACATCATGGTCGCCGCCATCGAGAGCGGCAACGCCGCGTCGATCCGCCTGCACGAACGCGCCGGTTTCATTACCACCGGGCAGATGCCGCAAGTCGGCACCAAGTTCGGCCGCTGGCTCGACCTGACCTTCATGCAACTGACCCTCAATCCTGGCGCGGAGCCACCGCCCGCCAACAAGGAGTGATAACGATGAACCCCGCCCAACTGCGACGCGTCAATGCGGAAAGTTTTGCGCACTATCGTCAGGGCCTGATCGACCTGCTGCTCGACGCCGTTGGTTATGGCGCCAGCGTCGGCTTCATGGCCGACCTCGATGCCGCTCAGGCCCGCGCCTATTTCGACGACGTGCAGGACAACCTGAACAAGGGCAACGTCTTGCTGTGGGTGGTGGTCAAGGATGAACAAGTGCAGGCCAGCGTCCAGTTGAGCCTGTGCCAGAAGGCCAACGGCCTGAACCGTGCCGAGGTGCAGAAGCTGTTGGTACGCGAACACGCCCGGCGGCGCGGCCTCGGCCAGCAGTTGATGCAAGCGCTGGAACTGACGGCCCGCCAGTACAAGCGCGGCATGCTTTACCTCGACACCGAGGCCGGCTCCCCCGCCGAAGATTTCTACAAGGCCCTGGGTTACACCCGCGCCGGGGAAATCCCCGATTACGCCTGCGACCCGAACGGCACCTATCGCCCGACGGCCCTCTATTACAAAGTCCTGCAAGGAGCGAACTGATGATTCCCGGCGAATACCGGATCCAGCCCGGCGACATCGAACTCAACGTCGGTCGTCGCACGGTCAGCCTGAAAGTGGCGAACAGCGGCGACCGGCCGATCCAGGTCGGCTCGCACTACCATTTTTTCGAAACCAACGACGCCCTGACCTTCGACCGCGCCGCCAGCCGTGGCATGCGCCTGAACATCCCGGCGGGCACCGCCGTGCGCTTCGAGCCGGGACAAAGCCGCGAGGTGGAACTGGTGGAATACGCCGGGCATCGCCGAGTGTTCGGGTTTGCCGGGCGGGTCATGGGTGACCTCTGAAGTTATACCGTTTGCGCAGGCCCCTTCGCGAGCAAGCTCGCTCCCACAGGTGATCGCATTCCCTCTGTGGGAGCGAGCTTGCTCGCGAATCTGTGAGCGAAGCGAACAGTCTCAAAAACAATTGAATCTCAAGGCATGCGCATGAAAATCTCGAGACAAGCCTACGCCGACATGTTCGGCCCCACCGTCGGCGACAAGGTGCGCCTGGCCGACACCGAGCTGTGGATCGAGGTCGAGCAGGACTTCACCACCTACGGCGAAGAAGTGAAATTCGGCGGCGGCAAAGTGATCCGCGATGGCCAGGGCCAGAGCCAGTTGCTGGCGGCAGAAGTGGTCGACACCGTCATCACCAACGCGTTGATCATCGACCACTGGGGCATCGTCAAGGCCGACGTCGGCCTCAAGGACGGGCGCATCGCCGCGATCGGCAAGGCCGGCAACCCGGACGTGCAGCCCGGCGTGACCATCGCCATCGGCGCCAGCAGCGAAGTGATCGCCGGCGAAGGCATGATCCTCACCGCCGGTGGCATCGACACCCACATCCACTTCATCTGCCCGCAGCAGATCGAAGAAGCGCTGATGAGCGGCGTCACCACCATGATCGGCGGCGGCACCGGCCCGGCCACCGGCACCAACGCCACCACCTGCACTTCCGGACCGTGGCACCTGGCGCGGATGCTCCAGGCAGCGGATGCGTTCCCGATGAACATCGGCCTCACCGGCAAGGGCAACGCCAGCCTGCCGGAGCCGTTGATCGAACAGGTCAAGGCCGGCGCCATCGGCCTCAAGCTCCACGAGGACTGGGGCACCACCCCGGCGAGCATCGACAACTGCCTGAGCGTCGCCGACCAGTACGACGTGCAGGTGGCGATCCACACCGACACCCTCAACGAATCCGGTTTCGTCGAAACCACCCTCGGCGCGTTCAAGGGTCGCACCATCCACACCTATCACACCGAAGGTGCCGGCGGCGGCCATGCGCCGGACATCATCAAGGCCTGCGGTTTCGCCAACGTGCTGCCGAGTTCGACCAACCCGACCCGGCCTTTCACCCGCAACACCATCGACGAACACCTCGACATGCTGATGGTCTGCCACCACCTCGACCCGAGCATCGCCGAAGACGTGGCGTTCGCCGAAAGCCGCATCCGCCGCGAAACCATTGCCGCCGAAGACATCCTCCACGACCTCGGCGCGTTCTCGATGATCAGCTCCGACAGCCAGGCCATGGGCCGCGTCGGCGAAGTCATCACGCGTACCTGGCAGACCGCCGACAAGATGAAAAAACAGCGCGGCCCGCTCGCGCAGGACGGCGAAGGCAACGACAACTTCCGCGCCAAGCGCTACATCGCCAAGTACACGATCAACCCGGCGATCACCCACGGCATCAGCCATGAAGTGGGTTCGGTGGAAGTCGGCAAATGGGCCGATCTGGTGCTCTGGCGCCCGGCGTTCTTCGGCGTGAAACCGACGCTGATCCTCAAGGGCGGTGCCATCGCCGCGAGCCTGATGGGCGACGCCAATGCCTCGATTCCAACCCCGCAACCGGTGCACTACCGCCCGATGTTCGCCAGCTACGGCGGCTCGCTGCACGCCACCAGCCTGACCTTCATCAGCCAGGCCGCGCAGGAGGCGGGACTGCCCGATGCATTGGGCCTGAAGAAGAAAATCGCCGTGGTCAAAGGTTGTCGCGACGTGCAGAAAACCGACCTGATCCACAACGATTACCTGCCCAACATCGACGTCGACCCACAGACCTATCAGGTCAAGGCCGACGGCGTATTGCTCTGGTGTGAACCGGCCGAAACCCTGCCGATGGCGCAGCGTTACTTCCTGTTCTGAGACAAAGCCCTGGGCGTCGAGACAGTCGACGCCCAGGGCTGTGGTGATCATCGAGCGGAAGCGTTCATCAGGTCTTGCGAAGTGCCCTCGGTGGCGGTGGGCATCGGTTCGCCGGTCTCAAGGTGCGACAACTCGATCAGTTTCGTATTGCGCTCAATGCTGCGCTCGACCTCAAGCATCTGCACCGCCTCGCGATAGGCCGTGCTGCTCACGTCTTCGTGTTCACCTTCCAGGCTTTCGAGTTGCTCATCGGCATGGCGGCCAAGCGCGGCGAACGCCTCCGGATATTTCTCGTTCAGGTATTGCACCCAGTATTCGCGGCTGATCAGGTCCTCATAGAACCGCACGCTTTTCTCGGCCTTCACCACCGCAGCACGCGCGGCTGCCAGCTCTTCGCCCCTGATCGGCCGGGCGAACCGCATCTGGCCGGGCTGACCCGGGAGCTGCAATCCATCCTCCCAGCCCGAGGTCAGGCCGATTCGATACTGCAGACGCACCTCCGCCGGATCGGCATGACGGTCCATGCTGCGGGCGGCGAGTTTTTCCACCTCGCCCAGACGGAACAGCTGCCGTGACAAGTCGAGCAAGGCGCGTCCCTTTTCCGCAAGGCCGGGCTGCAAATGGCGCAAGGCGTTGTACTCGAACACCTTGACCTCGATTTCACTGAACGCCAGGGTTCGCCCGTCGACACAGGTGGAGTGAGTGGTCGCCATGGAAAATACCGTGTCGCGCAGCTCCTGGCTGCCATCGATCGTCTCGACGATTTTCCATACTCGCCGGGTCAGGTCGGCACGAAAAACCCGGAACTCTTCGGTATCCGGCATCCGCGACAACAGATGGAAGAACGCAGCGTTGTCGGGTTCGCCAGCCAATCGCTGCCACATCATCCGATATGACGCGACATCCTCCTGGGCAACGCTTTCCATCCACGGAGCGGCCTGTTGTTCGAGGATGCCTTGAGCAGGCGTCAAAAGAACTTCATCCGGCTCCGGCTCGCTCTCGAGCCCCGCACCCTCACCGTCGCTTTCAGTGGTGCTATCCATGTCATCGATCATCCGGTCGATGTCGGCATAGGTAATGCCCAGCACCTCATGGCGTCCCTGGGTATCGGCGTACGCTCGCAACCGGACAAGGCTTTGCTGCGATATTTCGTAATTCTCCGACAGGTTGCTGCTCGCGATCAGCGCGGTATGAGTGCCGTCATACAGCTCGGAAGGAATCGACGCGATTTCGTTGCTGCTCAGATCGACCGCTTGCAGATTCGGCAACTGCAATACACCGTCAGGCCAGGCAGCCAGCAGATTGTCACGCAGGTCCAGCCGTTCCAGGCGCCCGAGGCCAGTGACATCGAACGTGTACAGGCTGTTATGGCTCAGATCCAGCCAGCGCAATTGCTCCAGCCCCTGAAGGATCGGATACATGGGTGTGGATTGCGCCAGGCCCGTGGACGACAGCTCAAGCCGTTCCAGCAAGCGCATCTGCGCAACAGGTTCAGGAATTGCCAACAGATGGTTGCCGCTGAGACTGAGCCGACGCAGCTGCGTAAATGCCCCGAGAAAACCGTTCGAACCACTTGTGGTGAGCTTGACCCCGGACAGATTCAGATTGCTCACCGCAGGCATTGATTCGCCCAGCTCAGGCAGATTACCCACCTGTAGACCGTCGAGGCTCAATTCGTGATCTGCCACGCCGTTCCAGTCAATCGAACCTTCGCGCCAGCACCTGATGATGCGCTGCGCGGCGAGCTGGCGGCTGCGCGACGATACGACCCAGTGCGTGCCCCGGGTTTCATGGGTGAACAGCCAGTCGTTCAGGCGCCGGGTGAGCGACTCGAATGACTGCTCCCATTGCGCGATCCGGGCACTGATCTGTGTATCGACCAGGCCGGCGTCCCGCATCTGTTCAATGGACGTCTGCGCACGGGCGGCGTCGTAATCCGGGCGCAGCCGCCGCAAACGCGCTTCCCACGTTACCGGACCTTCGCCCGTCGGCAACGGTGGCAGCGGCAACAGGCGTCGAGCAACCACCGAGCCGCTTTCCATGGGCGGTGTCCGGTGACGCGGCTCTTCCAGTGCAAAGCGTTGCAGCGAGCCGGCGACCAGGCCATGGCTGTCCTCGATCCGCGACCGGGCAGCAGCGAGATCGGCACGCGCCTGCGGACTCAGCGGAGTGTCGGTCAGGCTGGTGTCGAGCAACAGCTGATCACGAGACAGCAACGCCTGCGGTAACGACGTCAGGCGGCTGTCACTGAGATCCAGCCAGGTCAGCTCGGGCAGCGTCTCGGCACCGGTCGGCCATTGATCGATGGCAGTCTTGCTCAGGTCGAGCGCCCTCAGTCGGTTCATGCCGCGCACATCAATATTGCTCAATGGATTGTCATGCAGGTTCAGGGTTTCCAGCGTCGGCAGATCACCTGGCTCCAGCGGCAACGCAGACAGATTGCAATCGCTCAGATCCAGCGTATCGAGGTGCTGGAAAGTACGGAGAAAACCGCGCATTTGCTCCAGCGGGGCCTTTAACCCTGCCAGATACAGGTTGCGGACATGGTTGAAACCTTCAGGAGACAGGGTTGGCAGACTCTCCATCGGCGAACCGGCGATATCCAGCACCGAGGTGTCGTTGGGAAAACTGACATACAGGTTGTAAAACACGCTTTCAGTGCGTGTGCCATAGCGCTGAAGCAACCCGCTGCGCCAACTGCTCATCAGCGCTTCAGCCACTTCCGAGCGTGCTGTTCCGCCGTTGAACACGGTCGGCTCGGACCCCACCCACTCCTGCAACCGATTGAGTTCGTTGAACTGCTCGCTCAGGGTTTCGATGGCCGCAAACCGGCTCATCGCATCGGTAAATTGCGCTTTGAAGCCATTGTTCAAGACATCGAGCAGGCCGGACTCCATGCGGACGAAACGCTTGAGTTCGCCGCGACAGTAATCGGCAACCATTTCGTCCAGATCGAGCAGATGCCGGGGTTGGCTGCGGACAAACTCGTAGATCGGCTTGAACACTCGTCGCGTGAACCTCGACCAGTCCAGAGACAGACCGGACAACAGGCGCTGGTGCCCTTCATAGATGTCCACCGGCAGGCTGTTGATGGCGGTCGAGCGCAGGTTCAAGCGCTCGAGCCGGGGCAGGTCCAGCACACCGCGCGGCCATTGGTCCATTTGCAGGGCGTTGACTTCGAGCCTGCGCAACTGCCGCATGCCGCTGACATCAAGGGTCGTCGGTACGACTGGATTCATCCCGCCACCGGTACAGTGCAGCTCAAACTCTTCAAGCCGGCTCAACTCTCGAAGCCGCGTCGCCACAGTCGCAGTCAACGGCGTCGAAAGTTTCAGACGGGTCATGTGCCGCAGCGACTTCAGCGTCGCAAGCGTCTTCTCGAACTCCGCCGTACTCGTGGTCAGTGTCAGCCTCTCGACATTGGGAAACACGGCGAGCGTTTCGGCGACCACCGGCGCGCGCAGGGTCAGTTCGCGGACGTGGGCGAAATCTGCCGCCAGTGGTGGCAATGGCGCATCACTGATGAGGGTGAGGCGCGCCGCTTCAGGATCGTGTCCCGCCAACGGTGCATTGCGCCAGCCATCCTTGATGATTGCGTCGCGGGACTCTCGCTGGCGCAGGTCCGGTGACATCGACCATTGATCAAGTGTCGTTTCAAGCTGTCGCCATTCGCTCATGCGATTGTTGAGCAGATGGAAGATCTGTTGATCGGTCTTGCCCAGGCGCCATTGTTCGAGAATGAAACCTCGGGCCTGTGCGTCACTCAGTCCGGGATAGAGTGCCTGGACGTGGCTGGTCAACACCGGATCCAGCCCGGCGCTCTCACCACTGGCCGGATACCCCAGCCGCCCGGAAGCCATGCGACGAGGCGGCCTGAACCAACGGGCGGCGGGTCGAAACACCTGCGCGCACGCCGTGCGATGAGTGCGTGCGTAATCAATGATCGCGCGTTGCAGTTCCCTGCTTTGCCCCACCTGTGGCAATCCGATCGAGCGCCGAGCCTCATCGGGCAGCGCGTGCATCAGCGAGGCGTAAAAGTTGTCCCCTCTGGCGGGCATACTGTTGAGTGTTTCAGCACGATCGTCAAAGGCCTGCCAGGCCGTACCGTTCCTGACCACGAATTTGTGATGCGGCGCGGCCTCGCTGCCAATGGCATCGATCAGCGGTCCGCCGACACCGCCTGCGCGTAGTTCCAGACGTACATCGCCAGGCCAGCCAGGTAGTCTGCTCAATGCATGCAGCGCCAGTCGGGCGCTATCGTTCGACGCCATGGTTTCGCCGTGCAGCCCGGCCATGGCCCGGGTCAGGCGCCCTTCACCGGCATACTCGCGACTGAGCTCCTGCAAATGCAGGGGAACGCGTGGTGAACTGTCCAGCCGCGCGAGTTCGTCGGCATTCGCCTGATGCAACACAGTCTGCGCGGCCCGCTCTGTCAGGCCTGGCTGGCTTCGCTGCAATTTCGCGATCCGTGGCGCAACAGGATCGACGGGCCGTAAAAGGCTCTCGAGCAGCGCCGGTTTGCGAGCGTCGGCAAAATCGCCGATCTGCCGGGCCAGTTCCAGCGGCCTCACGGCGGCGACCCGTGCAGGCTCATCACCGAGTAATCCAACCACTTCGGCCTCATCCAGTGAGGCCAGAATCCGCGCCGGCAACCCACCGCTAAGCACCTCGGCCCGGCTGATCCGGATGGGCGCCCTGCCACCGCGCCGTGTCCCGTAACGCAGCGCACTACCCGACAAATCAGGAGACTCGTAGACCTGCAACTGCCGCCCCCACGGCCAGCGTGGCATCTCGGGCAGCAAGGGCAAAACCTGCAGGTATCGCTCGTCGATGGGTTGCGTACCGGCCACCTGTTCGACGATCAGTCCGGCATCCCGTTCGGCGCGGAAAAGTCTCATGGCGTCCGCCAGCTCCGGGGGAGGCAAGGCGTTGTCCAGGTGCATTTTGCGCAGGGCTTCATCGCTGACACCGGCCACGTCGCCAAGGATCAGCAACTGTTCGTCGGCGAAGGCGTCAGTACTGTGGCCGATCCGCCTGAGCAGTTTCAGTCGATCCCAGCGCTGCGGACGCTCAAGCGTGTGTCGCCAGGCGCCGGCGCCGTTGTGCGCCAACGGCGGATGATAGGCCTGCGGATCACTTGGATGGCTGATACGCCACGCTTTGAGCGACTCGTCATAAGTCTGCCGATACGTCTTGCCGTCAAGCTGGATGTATTTGTCCTGCCCGACTTCGTATTGCCCCAGCGCATTGGGCGCTGCGCGCGAGTCCAGTTTCACCGGACTCTCGTAAGCGCTCAGGTCAGGCTTCCACAAGCGGGTGGTGCCATCGGGCATCTGCACCTGATGCAGGTTCTCGATGGCCGGCACCGGCCTGGCAGTCGTCAGCCTGGCGAACGCTTTACCGCCACCTGCCATCAGGGCGATCAATGCCAGGTTCTGCGCGACATCGATCAGATGCGCCTTCGCGGCCTTGCGATCGCCCTCACTCCATTCGATGGCGCCTTCAAAGGTTTCGTCGAGCAGTTGCCCGGCCATCACCCCCATCATCAATTCCCCCAGCACCGGCACGAACATCGAAACACCGGTCAGCACCAGCATTCCGAGATTGAGCAACCCGGCGAGTTTTTCCGAGCGCACCCTGGCATCGACATCCGCGGTGGGTACGGCGTGGCTACGGGCATCGGCGATCAGTCGATCGCGATGCTGATCGAACAGGTATTCCCACAGGTCGACATTGTCCGCCCAGATCCCGTGGCCCTTGCGCGACAAGTCCACGGGATTCAGATACGGATCAGGATTCGGGACCTGCTCGACGGCAGGCGCAGGCGGCAACTCGCGGATGCCGACAAACGTCCCGCTGATCGGGTTGATGGCCTTGAAAGCCTCATTAAGCAGTGGAGCGTAGGGCGTCAATCTTTGTAAGGCCGTTCGGCCTGGCTTGTCATCGGTGAACTGACTGAAATAGTAAGACCGGTCGGCATAGGCCACGAACTGACTGAAGAACCGCTGATACGCATTCGGGTCCGCCGGATGAGCCTGCGTGGCATCGCGCGCAGTGAAGCGCTGCTTGAACATCGCTTCGATTTCCTGGCCCTTGTAACGATTGAGCGGGTGATAAGGATCGCCCGGGATATACAGGATCGAGTCGTCGCTGTAGCGGTACTTCTCGCAGATCGCGAACAACACGCAGCCGGTCATGCGCCGCCCCATCAGGCCCAGATCGCAGAACCAGATCTGCCGCTTGCCCTGGCGCGGCGCAAGCTCGCCATTGAGGATCGAGCGAATCGAGGCGTAGTCTTCGCGCCCGATATCGCCCGTGAGCAGCGCCACTTCGGCCGCTGCCCGCAAAGCAGTCTTGTGGGCGTCGATGAACTTGTCGCGCAGCACATTCCTGGCCACCGCATCCTTGGGGTACAGAAACGCCTTAAGGTAATCCTGATACTTCGCTCCGATGTCCAGCGAACGGCACAGTCCGGTGAACTGCTCGACTGTCAAACGGGTGGTTAACGGTTCCAGGGTGCCCGGTTTCGAGGTTTCAATGCGAAATCCCGAAGTTCGATGAAAGGCCCCGCCCTTACATTCGCGGGCTTCGAAATTGTGCAGCGCTGCTTGCAGCAAAGGCAGTTTCAGGACCTGGAAAGAATCGATTTCGATGGCGAAAATCCCCACCTCCACCGGTTTGTTCAGCACCAGCCAGGTCTTGTTGACGTCGAGGGTCACGTTGAACCGGTCCTTCAGGGCCTGGGTCAGCAAGGGCGCTGCGAAGCGATCGATGTCCTGAAAATCCGACATGGCATTGTCCAGCCGTGCCTGAGCGGCGAGGCTGGAGGTCAAGGCATCGCCCACGGCTTTGCGTTGATCGCGGGATGCGTGCCTGTACCAGTCCGGTGTGGCGACATCGGTATGCTTCAACGCCTCACGCTGGCGCTGCGAAGCATCGATCAGCCATCCGGGACTGGACCGCTGCAGCAGGTCGGCGTGCAGACTTTGCGTTACAAAGGGGCTCGGCGCTGCAACGGGGTCCGGGGAAGATGAAGCGGCAGGGATTTCGGACATGGTTTCACTCCTTCAAATGGAGCAAAAGCAGACCATGACCGACCTCCGTGGCTGCGGTACATAAATATCGCAACGGGGCAGCTTGTCAGCGGACGTTTCAGGCTGGAGCGGCGCTTTCATTCCCGCGCAAAGGGTCTAATATTCGAACGCCCCGCCTTGAATTTCCAGGAACCCGGTCATGCGTTTATCCGAATTCATCAGGCAACACGCGGATCACATCGTCGAGGAGTGGGAACAGTTCGCCAGGACCATCAGCCCGGCGGCCGACACCATGGATCAGGCGGCGCTGCGCGACCATGCCAAGGCCATCCTGCTGGCCGCCGCGCGGGACATGGACACCACACAAACCGCCCGCGAACAAATCGCCAAGGCCAAGGGCGAAGGCCCGGAGAAAACCCCGAGCCTGGATGAGGCCGGTGCCAGCCACGGTGAGTTGCGCCATGCCGTGGGCTTTGACCTGGTGCAGATGACATCGGAATTCCGCCATCTGCGCGCCTGCGTGATCCGCCTCTGGGCCAACAGTCTGGAAACCCCGGACATGGCGTACTTCCAGGACATGATCCGTTTCAACGAAGCCATCGATGAAGCCCTCGCCGAGTCGACCGCCGCCTACGCCGAGCAGGTCAACCGCTCGCGCGACATTTTCCTCGCGATCCTCGGTCACGACCTGCGCGCACCGCTGCAAGCGGTCAGCATGTCTACTGAGTTGCTGATGCGCAAAACAGCTCTGGAGGGCGATGCGCTGAGCTGTGCGTTGAGCATCAAGCAAGGTGCGCGGCACATGGCGGCGATGGTCAGCGATCTGCTGGAACTGGTGCGCAGTCGCCTGGGCAAGAGCCTGCCGATAGAGCCCGCGCCGATGGACTTGGCCGATGCGGCGCGGGCAGCGATTGCCGAAGCCTGTGCCGGCAACCCGCAAAGCGATCCGACGCTGATCATCGAAGGCGATACGCGGGGTGTCTGGGACTCCGGTCGACTGGCACAACTGCTGCAAAACCTGATCGGCAACGCCTTGCAGTACGGGACTCACCCGCGGGATCTGATCGTGACGCTGAAAGGTGAAGGCGATGTCGTGAGCCTGACGGTGCACAACCATGGCGAGCCGATTTCCGAAGAAGCCATCGGCACGATTTTCGACCCCTTGGTGCGTAGCTCCAATGAAGAGCTCGGTCAGGCCTCGACCAGCCTCGGGCTGGGCCTGTTTATCGTCAAGGAAGTGGTGACCGCCCACGGCGGAACCATCGAAGTCAGCTCAAGCGAAGCCGAAGGAACGCTGTTCAGCGTGATGCTGCCCAGACAGGCCTGAGCGCTACTCGACCACCAGCCGCCCCAGCCGCTGACGGAGCATGCGGTTCTCGGCCCGCAGCTCCTTCACCTCTTCCAGCAGGTCCAGCGCCAGGGCAACGCCTTCCCATTCCAGGTCAAGGTCGCGCCGCAGTTTGGCGGCGCGTTTGGCCAGGGCCAGTTCGTAGTCGGTGAAGCGCCATTCCCTGGGCTGCGCGCCCTGAGGTTCGAGGATGCCGTGTTCGACGATTTCGATCACGTAGACGTCCGACAACTCGGCCGCCTCACAGAATTCTGCCATGTCCAGTTGAACGATCAGGGGGCTGCTCATGATGGGCTACTCCGTCGTCAGTATCAGAAGTTCTCGCGCGGATTGAAGGCGGCTTTCTTCGCCAGTTCCTGCCACAGCGCCTTGACGTCATCGCCGTTGGCTTTGGGCATCACGGCCTTGAGCTGGACGAACAGATAACCGCGTTCGCCGGCCTTGTTCTGCAGACCGTGGCCCTTGGCGCGCATGCGCTGGCCGTTCTGGCTGCCGGCCGGGACCTTGAGGTTGATCTTGCCGGTCAGGGTCGGCACGGCCACTTCGGCGCCCAGCGCCAGTTCCCATGGTGCCAGCGGCAAGGTGATGATCAGGTTTTCGCCTTCGACATCGAATTTCGGGTGTGGCGCGAAACGGATGGTCAGGTACAGATCGCCATTGGCGCCGCCACCGATGCCCGGTGCGCCCTGGCCCTTGAGGCGGATGCGCTCGCCGTCGGTCACGCCCGCCGGAATTTTCACGTTCAGGCTCTTGCTGGTGTTGCTGACGTGCTGGCCCGAGCCGTTGTATTGCGGCACCTGGAAGCTGATCTTTTTCGATTCGTTCGAAAGCGTCTCTTCCAGAAAGATCGGCAGTTCCAGTTCCACGTCTTGCCCTCGCCGTCCGGCGCTGCGGGATTGCCGGCCAGCGCCGCCACCGAAACCGGGGCCGCGATTGCCGAAGATCGAACTGAAGAAGTCCGAGAAGTCGCCGGTGTCGCCACCGCCGCCGAAACCGCCACGGCTCTGCCAGCCCGGCGGGCCCTGGAACGGCTGCCCGTGCTGGCCGTAGCGCCGCAGGTCGTCGTATTCGGCGCGCTTGTCGGCGCTTTTCAGCGCTTCATAGGCTTCCGAGGCATCCTTGAACTTGGCCTCGGCGTCCTTTTCCTTGCTGACATCGGGGTGGTATTTGCGCGCCAGCTTGCGATAGGCAGCCTTGATTGCCTTGTCGTCCGCCGTCGGCTCCACGCCGAGTATCTTGTAATAGTCTTTGAAGTCCATCGAAGGAATCACCATCCGTTAACGATTTCGCGCCGTTGCCAGCATGCGCCGATTTGCGCGTGCCGGGTTGACCGATCTCAAGTTTGTGACCGGGTGGCGCAGCAGAAGTTTATCGGCAGTGGACAGCGGTTCTTGCGACCGCCGGTGTGTCTGCCGGCCCATGCCAGCAAGTTTGGGGCAAAGCGCCGACTTTCAAGCAAGCTTAGTCGCTAAATAGCAGATGACCGGCTTTCGAATCTGTCGCGCACTGACATACACTGCGCGGCCGTTTTTTTGACCGGAACCGAAAGACCATGAAAGACGCCTCTCCAGCCCGTGCCTGCGGCATCGACTTCGGCACGTCCAACTCCACCGTCGGCTGGCTGCGCCCCGGCGTGGAAACGATGATCGCGCTGGAAGACGACAAGATCACCCTGCCGTCGGTGGTCTTCTTCAACATCGAAGAGCGTCGCCCGGTTTACGGCCGTCTGGCGCTGCACGAATACCTGGAAGGCTACGAAGGCCGGCTGATGCGCTCGCTCAAGAGCCTGCTCGGTTCCAAACTGATCAAGCACGACACCAGCGTCCTCGGCACGGCGATGCCGTTCAAGGACTTGCTCGGGCTGTTCATCGGCCAGCTCAAGAGCCGCGCCGAAACTGCCGCCGGTCGTGAGTTCGAGCAGGTTGTTCTGGGCCGCCCGGTGTTCTTCGTCGACGACGATCCGCTGGCCGACCAGGAAGCCGAAGACACCCTGGTGGAAGTGGCGCGCAAGCTCGGTTTCAAGGACGTTTCCTTCCAGTACGAGCCGATTGCCGCCGCGTTCGACTATGAGTCGACCATCGAAAAGGAAGAGCTGGTACTGATCGTCGACATCGGCGGTGGTACTTCGGACTTCTCGCTGGTGCGCCTGTCGCCCGAGCGTCGCGGTGTGGATAACCGTCACGACGACATCCTCGCCACCGGCGGCGTGCACATCGGCGGAACCGACTTCGACAAGCAACTGAGCCTGCAAGGCCTGATGCCGCTGTTCGGCTATGGCAGCCGCATGAAAAGCGGCGCGTTCATGCCGACCAGTCATCACATGAACCTGGCGACCTGGCACACCATCAACTCGGTGTACTCACAGAAATCGACCCTGGCCCTGGGCAGCATGCGCTACGACATCGAAGACACCGGCGGCATCGACCGTCTGTTCAAGCTGATCGAACAGCGCGCCGGGCACTGGCTGGCGATGGAAGTGGAAGAAACCAAGATCCAGCTGACCCACAACGACAGCCGCCATGTGGCGCTGGATCGCATCGAGCCGGGTCTGAGCGTTGAATTGACCCGGGCACTGTTCGAGTCGGCCATCGAATCGCAGCTCGAGCGCGTGCGCGGCAGCGTCACCCAGTTGCTGGCAGACGCCAACGTGGCGGTCGGTCAGGTCGATACGGTGTTCTTCACCGGCGGTTCCAGCGGTATTCCGGCGTTGCGCAATAGCGTCTCGGCAATGCTGCCGAACGCGCGGCATGTCGAAGGGAATATCTTTGGCAGCATTGGTAGCGGCCTGGCGATTGAAGCCATGAAGCGTTATGGCTCGATGAACTGACACTGCACTGATGATCGTTCCCGCGCTGCGTGGGAACGATCGCCTACTAAACCATCCCGCCCAGCTTCAACTCACTCTTCAGATACGCGTAATAGATCGGCCCTGCCACCACTCCCGGCAGGCCGAACGCGGCCTCGAACACCAGCATCGCCAGCAGCAACTCCCAGGACTTGGCACTGATCTGCCCGCCGACGATGCGCGCGTTGAGAAAGTATTCCAGCTTGTGGATAAAGATCAGGTAGCCCAGCGCCGCAATCGCCACCCAGATCGATAGCGACAGGCCGACGATGGTGATCAGCGTGTTCGACATCAGGTTGCCGATCACCGGCAGCAGACCCAGCAGGAACGTCAGCACGATCAGGGTCTTGGTCAGCGGCAGCTTGATCCCGAACAGCGGCAGGATCACCGCCAGGAAGATCCCGGTGAAGAAAGTATTGAGCAGGGAAATCTTGATCTGTGCGAACACGATGTTGCGAAACGCCTGAACCAGCAGGTGCAGACGGTCGAACAGTGCGGCCGCCAGCGGTTTGCGCTTGGTGACGTCCGGTACGCGCTGCAAGGCGATGATCGCGCCGAGCACCATGCCGATCAGCAGCGTCACGAACATGTGCGCCGCGTCCTTGCCCACCAATTGCAGTTCGGACAAATGCTTGCTCGCCCACTCACCGATGGCCACCCGGAACTCGGCAGCGCTGGCCGGCAGATAGGCATCGATGAACGGCGGCAACTGCCCGCGCGCACGGTCAACCACACCCATGAATTTGTCGAGAGAAGCGCCAGGGTTTTCCGCTTCATGCAGCAGGAAACTGATGGCGCCGGCAAAGATCAGCGTCAGCACACTCACCACCAGCGTGCCCAGCAGCGCCACCGCCAGCCAGCGCGCACGCCGGCCTTCGATCAGCCGTTGCAGTTGCGGGGTGAGCATGTTGACCAGCTCGTACACCAGCAATCCTGCCAACAGACTGGGCAACAATCGCAACGGCAACACCAGCAACAGACCGCCGAAAATGATGATGCAACTGACCCAGAACACTACATGACGCTCAGAAAACGTTGGCATACAGCCTCAAAACGAACGGCGTAAAAGGATTGGCAGTCTGCCAGCGATCCGAGGCGAGCACTAGGGATATGCAGGGTTTGAGATTGCCGCTGCCCCGAGCAGCCTCTTCGCGAGCAAGCTCGCTCCCACAGTTGTACTGCGTTGCTCACGAATCCGGTGTGGGAGCGAGCTTGCTCGCGAAAGGGCCAGCACACTCACCACAAAGTTCCGGCGTTTATTTTTTCTTCAGGCAATCACTCATGAACGCCTTGCGCGCATCGCCGGTCAGGGCCTTGGTCTTGGCGTCGGCATTGCAGGTCTTCATCTTTTCCTGCTGCGGGGTCAGGGTCTTGGCGTCATTGGCGGCCGGGGCGGCCTTGAGGCAAGTGCTCATGAAGGCTTTGCGCTCGTCGCCCTTGAGGCTCTTGGCCGTGGCGTCGGCGTTGCAGGTGGTCATTTTGTTCTGTTGCGCCGTGGCGGCGAAACCCTGGGAGCACAGCAGCAGACCGATCATCAACAAAGGGACACGCAGCATCTTCATGGAGTTTTCTCCTTGTCGCCGCATCGATGGATACGGCCTCCGGCTGAGTGTAGTCAAAGCTTGTTACACCTTCCTGCTCTCCAGGTGACTGCGCCGGTATTGCTCCGGGGTACATCCGGCCTGCCGGGCGAACATGGCGATGAAGGCCGAGCCGCTGCTGTAACCGAGATCGAAGGCGATTTCCTGCACGCTGCGCGCCGACTCCAGCGCCTCGATTGCCGCCAGATAACGCAGCCGCTGGCGCCATTCGCCGAAACTCATTCCCAACTCCCGCACAAATTGCCGGGCCAGGGTGCGTTCGCTGACATGCACCTGCGCCGCCCAGTGCGCCAGCGGCTGGTTGTTGCCGGGCTCGGCCTGCAGGGTTTCGAGGATGGTCAGCAAGCCGGGGCTGCTGGCGTAAGGCAAATAGCATTGGTGAACCGGCGCCTGACGCAGCTGATCCACCAGTACCTGGGCCAGTCTCTGGTCGGCCTCGAACGCGGGGATCTTCACATCACGGGCGGCGAAGTCCTTGAGGATCGCCTTGAGGATGTCGCTGATTGCCAGGGTGCAGGCCTGCGCCGGCAAGTCGGAACACACCTCCGGCGCCAGACACACCGCCCGATAGTTGACCGGCTGATGGCTGTAGAAACTGTGCTCGACCTGCGGCGGCACCCACACTGCGTATTGTGGCGGCGACATGAAGCGGTTGCCGTCGACATCCATGTGCAGCACACCGTGGGCCGCGTACTCCAGCGTGCCCCACGGATGGCGGTGCGGTGCGGCGTATTCATGAGCGTTGAAGTCGGCATAGCGGAAATACACCGCCGACGGCAGTTCGCTGAAATCCAGCAGGTCGATGTGCTTACTGTTCATGCTGTCCGGAATCAGGGGCGGGTTGTCCGGTTCGCAGTATAGGCCTGTATCCAGACAGAGGATAATCAGCGTTCATCAACGTACTGGTTTCTCTTCCCATGCAATACGCGTTTCCCCTGCTGGCGATTTTCATCTGGGCCGGCAACACCGTGATCAACAAGCTCGCGGTCGGTGCAATTTTCCCCGCCGAGATCGGCTTCTACCGCTGGTTGCTCGCCGGCCTGCTGTTCACGCCGTTCATGCTGAAAAAGGTGATCGCGCACTGGCCGCAGATCCGCCCGAATCTGGGCAGGATCTTCATCCTCGGCGTGCTCGGCATGGCGGTCTACCAGAGCCTGGCCTACTTCGCCGCAACCCTGACCAGCGCCACCAACATGGGCATCATCCTGTCACTGATGCCGTTGATGTCGCTGGCCATGGCGATCATCAGCCTCGGCCAGCGCCTGACCGCCGGCGCATTGGTCGGTGCGGTGCTGTCATTCGCCGGCGTGCTGGTGGTGGTGTCGTCCGGCAGCCTCGGCGCATTGCTGCAACACGGCGTTAACCTGGGTGACGCGATGATGCTGATCGCCACCCTCGCCTACGCGATCTACAGCACCCTGCTGAAAAAATGGCAGCTGCGCCTGCCGCCACTGGTGTTGCTGTATTTGCAGGTGCTGGTGGCGGTGGTGGTGCTGTTTCCGCTGTATGCCGTTTCACCGAAGACCGGCCTGACCCTGCAGAACATTCCGCTGGTGCTCTACGCGTGCCTGCTGGCCTCGATGCTCGCGCCGCTGGCGTGGATGCAGGCCGTGCAGCGCCTGGGGCCGAGCCGGACCACGCTGTTCTTCAACCTGCTGCCGCTGATCACCGCACTGATTGCAGCGGTGGTGCTAAAGGAACAGCTGGCGATGTATCACCTGGTCGGCGGCTTGCTGACGCTGGGGGGTGTGGTTCTTTCCGAGCGCTGGACCACTGTCCTCGGCCGCAAACTCAGCGTCGCCTGATCCGGCCTCTTCGCGAGCAAGCTCGCTCCCACAGGGGAACGCATTCCAAATGTGGGAGCGAGCTTGCTCGCGAAGAACGATACCTCGGTTTAACGGTTAAACCCCGGCGGCTTTCAACCGCGCGGCATGCTCGACAAACAGCCGCACCGGATCCGCCCCTTTGCCAACCAGTCCCAGCGACTGGTTGACGATATCGAAGTGATCCATCGGGTAGTCATCGCCGATGACGGTGCCCAGGTGCGAGCTGTAGCGTCCGACCATGCCGTCGCACTGCCCCGGCTCACGCACGAAGGTTTTGGCGAACAACCGGCAACTGCGATTGGTGCCATCGAACAGGTTGCCACCGCGGTCGGTCTTGCCCGGCTGCAACGTGCCGGACCACGAGTAATAACGCACACCGTTGACCTCTTCCGCCCCGTGCCCACCCCAGGTTTGCGGCAGGCCCTGTGGATAACGCTGGTTGAACAGCGCCACGCCTTCGGTGGTCAGGGAATGGTGCGAGGCGTGGATATCCACCGGCAGTTTCGGCCCGTGGTAGCCGGTTTCCAGCAGCGCCATCAGCCAGCCGACAAAACGCAACAGCGCCTCAAGGACTCGGCCCTTGGCGCTGTCCGCCGGGTAATGCTTCGCCAGATAGTCGGCCAGTTCCGAACCGTGATTGGGCCCGGCCACCGACGTGACTGAAGCCACCAGATCCGGACGTTTGGCCGCCGCATAACGCGCCGTCAGCGAGCCCTGGCTATGGCCGAACAGATTGACCTTGGCCGCGCCGGTCTCACGGAGAATTTCATCGATGCGCGTCAGCAACTGCTCGCCGCGCACTTCGGTGGAATTGAGCGGCGACACCTGCACCGCAATCACCGTCGCACCACCCCGGCGCAACGCCTTGATGATCCCGTACCAGTACGGATACAGCACCAGACGGATAAAACCGAGCATTCCCGGCACCAGCACCAGGGGATAACGTGTGGCCGAATCTTGCGACATGGGCAAACATCCTTGTGGTCGGTAAGTGGATGCAGGGCGTGCAAAACGCCCGCCAAGCATCCTCCTCGATGATGACAACTCCACGACCAGCCTACTTCAGCCCCACTACCCCCGCCACAATCAGCCCCACCGACAGCAACTTCACCAGCGTCAGGCTCTCACCCAGCAGGGCAAAACCGAGAAACACCGTGCCGAGCGAACCGATGGCGGTCCAGACCGGATAAGCGATGCTCACCGGCAACTCGCGCATCGCCAGGGTCAGGAAGTACACCCCGCCCACCGCCGCAACCACGGTGATCAGCGACGGCCACAGCCGGGTGAAACCTTCGGCGTACTTCATGCCCATGGCGAAGGTGACCTCGAACCCCGCCGCGATCAGCAGAAACAGCCAGGCCACCTAGAACTCCCGGGCCAGGTCGAGCAAGCGCTGCTCGGCCTCGGCCACCGACACCGCGAAGGTGCGCTCGGCGGATTCCTCGCCCTCGGCGGCGACCACCGTGACGTCGTTGATGCCGATGAAACCCAGCGCCGTGCGCAACCATGGATCGGCGTGATTCAGCGCCTCCAGCTCCCCGCCCGGGCCGAATCCGAAACCACCGCGACTGGTAACGATCAGCGCCTTCTTGCCGTGCAACAGCGGCGTGTACTGGGCGATGCCGTTGTCCAGCGTATGGTCGAACGTCAGGCCCAGACGCACGATCTGATCGACCCAGGCCTTGAGGCCGCTGGGCACGTTGAAGTTGTACATCGGCGTGGAAATCAACAGCAGATCATGATCGAACAACTCGCCCACCAGTTGATCGCTGAGCGCCAGATCGGCCTGCATTGTCAGCGGTCGAGCCTCGGGCTCCGGGTAAAACGCCGCCACGACAAACGCTTCATTCACGGCCGGAATCAGCGCCCGCCCGACTTCACGGCGGGTGACCTGAGCCTGTGGATGACGGACTTGCCAGGCGCTGAGAAAACTTTCCGCCAGGCGCCGCGAATGGGAACGCTCACCGCGTGGGCTGGCATGGATCGCAAGAATCTTGCTCATCTGAATCTCCTCGGGGCTAGACTTGAGTGACTGTGTGGCGCCAGATTGCAGCGCTCATATCGTCGGCTCAAATGAGCAAAAATCAGTCTGGATGAATTGATTTCATCCGTGGAGTTTTCATGTTCGCTGCCTTGCCCCTGACCGCCCTGCGCGCGTTCGAATCCGCCTCACGCCTGTTGAGTTTCAAGGCGGCCGCCGAAGAACTGGCGGTGACGCCGACGGCGATTTCCCATCAAATCCGCTCGCTGGAGGACTGGCTCGGCGTGGCGCTGTTCGAACGCCTGCCGCGCCAGGTGCGCCTGACCGAGGGTGGCGAGCGGCTGTTTCGCAGCCTGCACGGCGCGTTTCTGGAGGTGGCGCAAAGCGTCGACACGTTGCGTCCGCAACGCAGCGGCAGCAACCTGACGCTGTCGACCACCGCCGCGTTCGCTGCGCTGTGGCTGGTGCCGCGACTGGGGCGGTTTTATGCCAAGCACCCGAACATCAATGTGCGACTGGACACCCACTGCGAAGTCATCGACCTGCATCAGGACGCCAGCGTCGATCTGGTGCTGCGCTACAGCCTCGACGACTACCCGAACCTCTACGGGTTGTGCCTCTTCGATGAATCGTTCGGCGTGTACGGCTCGCCGGAACAGGTGGCACTGGCCGCCCGTCGCACCCCGGCGCTGATCAGCGTGCGCTGGCACAACTCGAAGCTCTACGCCCACGGTTGGGAAGCGTGGTGCGCACAATCAGGCGAGAACTGGTTGAATCAGCACCCGGCCGTCCGCGAATACGACGAAGAGCATTACGCCCTGCAAGCGGCCATCGCCGGGCAAGGGCTGGTGCTGGCGAGCAACATTCTGGTGTCGGAGAGCGTCGCCAATGGTTTGCTGGTGCCGTACAAGGGTGAAGTGCAGGTCGACGGTGCCGGTTACAGCGCCCTCTGTGTACCGGGCCGTGAGCGGCATCCACCGGTGAAAGCGTTTTTTGCCTGGCTGCGCGAAGAAGCACAGCTGTCCGGGCATGTCCCGCGCTGAATCCGACAAAACTTTTTGCGGTGTTTATCACTCACAACCAGGTAACGATCACGTCAGCAGAACGTGACGCCAATTGGATTAGCCTCCAGGAGACTGAAATGAGTGACCTGCATTTGTCTGATGTTCAAACCCTGCGCGAGCGCGCACGCCAGCATGTGGAAAATGGCGCGGTGACCGAAAGCTACAGCGCCAACCGTGAAGAAGTGCTGCGCCTGCTCAACGAATCGCTGGCCACTGAACTGGTCTGCGTCCTGCGCTACAAGCGCCACTACTTCATGGCCAACGGCCTGAAAGCCAACGTCGCCGCCGACGAATTCCTTGAGCACGCCACTCAGGAAGCCGAACATGCCGACCGTCTCGCCGAGCGCATCGTGCAACTGGGCGGTGAGCCTGAGTTCAACCCTGACCTGCTGTCGAAGATGTCCCACGCGCAATACGTGGCCGGCAACACCTTGAAGGAAATGGTTTACGAAGACTTGGTGGCCGAGCGGATCGCCATCGACAGCTATCGCGAGATCATCCAGTACATCGGTGAAAAGGATCCGACCACGCGCCGGATCTTCGAAGACATCCTGGCTCAGGAAGAAGAGCATGCGGATGACATGGCGGATATCCTGAAAGACCTCTAATCCCCGCTAACCCCACCGACCGATCGTTCCCACGCTCTGCGTGGGAATGCCGCCATGGACGCTCTGCATCCGCTGTTGGGACGCGGAGCGTCCCGGGATGCATTCCAGAGCGTGGGAACGATCTGAGTTGCAGCAATTACTTGGTGGGTTTGACAGTTGCTGGCGCCTTGCCCGCCTTCATCTGCTCCAGCAACGGCGCGCACTGGTTAGGCTCGCCACCGCTCGGCGCCACCAGCGCCAGCAGCCCCGCCGCCGGCGCAGCGATCACACCCAGCGCCACCATCCCTGCTCCGCGCAACATCAGCGGCACGGCTTTGACCCCGGCATCCGGCTTGATGAACTTGCCGCGTACATAGAGCGGCGAACGCAGGGAAATCAGGCGCCAGCCCTTGGATTCCGGCGTCACGGTCAGATCCAGTTGCTCGGTCGCCATGTTCGCCGTGCCGTCGATGTAGATGATCGCGTTCTCGGTATCGAACACAAACAGCCGCGTGCTCGCCAGGCCGGTCTTGATATCGAAGTCCGCCGCCGCGCAGTTGATCTTCACTTCCTTGTCGCCAAAGATCTTGCCGACCACGTAGTTGCCGACGTTGAGACCTGCCAGTTCCATCAACTCGCGACTGATCGCGCCGTCGTTGATCAGCATCTTCAGGTTGCCGTTGGCGCCGCCCAGCAATTTGGCCACCGAGTTGCCGCGACCGGTGATATCGGCATCGCCGTTGAGCTCGCCGAAACTGGTCTTCATCGGTTCGAAGGTCGGGAACAGCTGCTTGAGCTTGAACTTGCGCGCGGTCAGTTTGGCCCGGCCCTCCAACGGCTCGGTGCGACCGTTGAGGCGAATCTGCGCGTCGAGATTGCCGCCGGCCACGCCGAAACGCAGCGGCTCCAGGCTCAGTTCGCCGTCGTTGAGTTTGAGGTGGGTATAGAGGTCGGTGAACGGCAGTTCTTCGCTGTGGACAATGCGCTTGCCGGTGAATTCGACGTCGGCGTCCATGTCGCGCCAGCGTTCGGTCTTGAACTCTTCCACCGGCAGCACCTTGTCCGCCGGCTGTTTGCTCTCGCCGCCACGGGCCTTCTGCTTGGCATTGGAGTCGGCCCCGATCAGCGGCGCGAGGTCGGCAAACAGCAGTTGATTGGACAGCAGCGCACCACTCAGCTTGGGCCGTGGCTGACTGGCGACGTAGGCCAGATCACCATGGATGTCGCTGCTGCCGATCTTGCCGTTGAACTGTTCATAGCGAAATTGCGCACCGCCCGACTCGTGCAGTTTGGCGATCAAATGACCGTCGGTGGCGTACGGCGGGGTGTCCGGCAGTGTTACGCCGGTCAGCGGATACAGGTTGCCGAGGCTGGCGCCTGCCAGTTTCAGGCGCAGATCGAGAGCACCGAGATTGAGCGGATCGGTCAGGGTACCGGCGAGTTCGATGCTGGTATCGCCGATTTTCGCCTGGGCCTGCAACGGGAACGGTTTGCTCGCATCCTGCAGGGCCAGCAGGCCGCCGATCTTGCCGTGGCCGGCGAGTTTCTGGCCGTGGTACTGGCCGGTGACTTTCAGGCCGAAGGCGTAATCCTGCGGCGCGCCGCCCTTGTCCTGTGCGGTTTTCGCCGCTTTGTCGCCGACGATGTCGCTGAACGGAATCGGCTTGCCCAGCGGGTCGATCAACAGATCGAGGTTGGTCTTGAGGGTCTGGTCATCCAGGGTGACGTGGCCCTTGTCGAAACCGATGGCACCGATGTCGACCACCCAGTTCGAGGGCTCGGCATCCGGATCCTTGGGATCGAACTTGAAGGTCCAGTTGGCGCGGCCATCGGCAAGGCGCTGCAATTGCGCGTTCGGTTCGGTCAAGTCGATGCGCGGGATCGTCACCCGTTGTGCCAGCAAGGCCAGCGGCGAAATGCGCAATTCAACCCTTTTCAGGGTGACCATCTGCGGCTGCTTCGACCAGTCGGGATTGCCCAGAGTCAGGTCTTCGGCCACCACATGCGGCCACGGCACCCAGGCGCGCCAGCCGCCCTCGTCGAGTTCGCGCCGCCAGACCACCGACAGATTGCCGTTGATGGCAAACGGTCGATGCAGTTCTTCCGAAACTTTGGCGTTGAGCGGCGGTTTGATCCGGTTCCAGTCGAAGAACACGATGATCAGCACCAGCACCGCCAGAAGCAGCACGAGGGTGGTGAAGGTCCAGGCGAAGATTTTACGCGCGCGCGTCATTGCACAAAGCTCCTGAAGACGACTGCATCCATTGGCACGACGCAGCTGAAACGACGGGCCATGATGGCCCTCATGAAATCTGTGACTGACAAACAGCCCGCAGGTTTAATCCAAAGCCCTATCGAGGGCAAAAAACGGTCGCCATTCTGACCGATCGGTCGAATGGGCGTTACCGGCCCCGCACATTTGCGGGGCGCAAGTGGGTGGAAAATACCCACCGCAGTGCAAAACCGCCCGCCTGAAACGCCCGAGCTAGAGCCTCCCAAGCGAACAATCAATTCTGTTGATTATTACCATTGTGTTTATGAACTTTTATATCGACTTATCGAGAGTAGCATTGCCCTCGTACCCACTTTATCGCCCTCCCAAGGAGCAACCCATCATGAAACGCCAACTTCTGTTCAGTCTTACCCTCTCGATGCTGGCCAGCACCGCTTTCGCTCTGCCAGCTGCCGATCAAGCGACTCCGCAAGTCAAAACCAGCCACTCGGTGTTCAGCCAGACTGTTGCCGCTGATGGTTCGGACCGCACTCCACAAGGCCAGACCCTGGCTGAAAACGGTCGTAACCGCCTGGAAGAAAAAGGCCTGGTTCAAGATGGCTATGACAAAACCCCTCAAGGTCAATTCGTAGCTGAAGGCGGCCGTGATCGCCTGGAAGAGAAAGGTCTGGTTCAAGACGGCTCGGATCGCACTCCACAAGGTCAAATCCTGGCATCTGACGGTAGTGACCGTACCCCACAAGGCCAGACTCTGGCTTCTGACGGTGGCGACCGTACCCCACAAGGTCAGACCCTCGCTGCTGACGGCTACGACAAAACCCCACAAGGTCAAACCCTGGCCGAAGGTGGTGGTGACCGCGTGATCGAACGCAACAGCGCTTTGAGCTAAGCCCATGGCGGCCTGGAAAAAAAGCCCAATCCCCGGATTGGGCTTTTGACTTTTCATCAGCCGGTATTAAAGAAGTCGAAATTTCCCTGCTCCCTCTCCCCCGCTGCCGTTCGACGCCGACAAAGCCGATTTGCTAGAGTGCGGCGCTTGTCTTGTCTAAGAACACACCCTTGCGATGCTGCCCCGCGCCGAACAGAAACAACAGACCCGCAACGCCCTGATGGACGCTGCCCGCCACTTGATGGAAAGCGGCCGAGGATTCGGCAGCCTGAGCCTGCGTGAAGTGACGAAAACCGCCGGCATCGTGCCCACCGGTTTCTACCGGCATTTCGCCGACATGGACGAACTCGGCCTGGTACTGGTCAGCGAAGTCGGCCAGACCTTCCGCGAAACCATCCGCCTGGTGCGCCACAACGAATTCGTCATGGGCGGGATCATCGATGCGTCGGTGCGGATCTTCCTCGACGTGGTCAGCGCCAACCGTTCGCAGTTCCTGTTTCTCGCCCGTGAGCAGTACGGCGGATCGTTGCCGGTGCGTCAGGCCATTGGCCGTTTGCGCGAGGACATCAGCTCCGACCTGGCGGCGGATCTGGCCTTGATGCCCAAACTTCAGCACCTCAATCGCGAAGGTTTGAGCGTGATGGCGGACCTGATCGTCAAATCGGTGTTTGCCACCCTGCCGGACATCATCGACCCGCCGGCCGAAGCCCTGCCCGAGCATCTGACGCCACAGGCGAAGATCACCCAGCAGTTGCGCTTCATCTTTATCGGGTTGAAGCACTGGCAAGGCCTTGGTAGTACCGAATAATTCCTCTCCAGCCCCAATACCCTGTGGGAGCGAGCTTGCTCGCGATAGCGGTGTGTCAGTCAACTTTATATGACTGGGCGGAAGCCATCGCGAGCAAGCTCGCTCCCACACTGGCTCTTGTTTGGTGCATGTAAAAAACTTCATGCACCAAAACACCTCACAATCCTGCAACATCTTGAAACATCCGCTACGCTCCGACAGGGTTTTCCTACATATCGTCCGATTGGCAAGCCCCTTGCTCTAGCCTGAGCATTGTCCATTGCTGGAAGCTTTCCGATGCTGGTGATTCATCGCAGAATCGACCCCCAACCCGTCTGGGCCGCCGAGTTGCACCTGAGCTTCGAAGCCCGGAGCAAAAGCCGGCTGCGCTGTTTCAGTGCCGAAGGCGAAGACGTCGGTCTGTTTCTGGAGCGCGGCCAGCCACCACTGTACGACGGCGAATGCCTGCAAGCCGAAGATGGCCGGATCGTCCGGGTCTGCGCCCGCCCCGAACAATTGCTTCACGTCACCTGCGCCAACGCCTTCGAACTGACCCGCGCGGCCTATCACCTGGGCAATCGCCATGTTGCGCTGCAAGTCGGTGACGGCTGGTTGCGGCTGCTCGACGATTACGTGCTCAAAGCGATGCTCGAACAGCTCGGTGCCGCCGTGGAATCGATCGAAGCACCGTTCCAGCCGGAACACGGCGCCTACGGTGGCGGCCATCATCATTCGCGGCACGGTGACGAGGACTTCAACTACGCGCCGAAACTCCATCAGTTCGGCGTCCGTTTGTGAACCCGGCCTGGGCGCTGCTGCGCCTGGCCAGTCCGCAATTGCCGATTGGAGGCTACAGCTATTCCCAGGGCCTGGAGATGGCGGTGGATAACGGCCGCGTCGACAGCCCGGACAGCGCCCGGCGCTGGATCAGCGATCAGTTACTGCTCAATCTCGCCCGGTTCGAAGCCCCCATGCTGCTCGCCCATTGCCAGGCTGCGGCAAACGAAAGCTGGGATGAATTGCACAGGCTCTGCGAAAGCCACCGCGCCAGCCGCGAAACCCGCGAACTGCATCTGGAGAGTCGGCAGATGGGCTACTCGTTGCAGCAGTTGCTCCACGGCTTGCCCGAGCTCGACGCACCGGCCCGCGATTTTCTTGAGCAATGCACCGAACCGCACCTGGCCCTGTGCTGGGCATTTGCGGCCCGCGCCTGGCAGATCAGCCCGCAAGACGCCCTCGCTGCGTGGCTGTGGAGCTGGCTGGAAAACCAGCTCGCGGTGCTGATGAAAACCCTGCCGCTGGGCCAGCAAGCCGCGCAGCGCCTGACCAGCGAACTGCTGCCGCTGCTGCAGCAGGCGCAGCAGGACGCCACCCGAATCAATCCCGAACACCTTGGCAGCGCCGCGTTCGGTCTGTCCCTGGCGTGCATGGCCCATGAGCGCCAGTACAGCCGCCTGTTCCGTTCCTAGGGCCTTTTATCTGGAGAATCACATGAACACACAACCCCTGCGCGTCGGCATCGGTGGCCCGGTCGGTTCCGGCAAGACCGCATTGACCCTGGCCCTGTGCCTGGCGCTGCGCGAGCGCTACAACCTGGCGGTGGTCACCAACGACATCTACACCCGCGAAGACGCCGACTTCCTGGTGCGCAACGAAGCGCTGGCACCGGAGCGGATCATCGGCGTTGAAACCGGCGGCTGCCCGCACACCGCGATCCGCGAAGACGCCTCGATCAACCTCGAGGCGGTGGATCAACTGAACCGGCGTTTTCCGGGGCTGGACCTGATTCTGGTGGAGTCCGGTGGCGACAACCTTTCCGCGACTTTCAGCCCGGAACTGTCCGACCTGACCATCTACGTGATCGACGTGTCGGCCGGCGACAAGCTGCCGCGCAAGGGCGGGCCCGGCATTTGCAAATCCGACCTGCTGGTGATCAACAAGATCGACCTCGCGCCACTGGTCGGCGCCTCGCTGGAGATGATGAACAGCGACACCCAACGCATGCGCAACGGCAAGCCGTTCGTGTTCAGCAACCAGAAAACCGGTCAGGGCCTGGAAGACATCATCGCCTTCATCGAACGCCAGGGCCTGCTGACCGCAGCCTGATTCACTGATCAACAAGGAAGCTTATCCATGACACTCAAACGCATTCTCGGCGCCGTCGCACTGCTGCTGGCACCGGCCCTGGCCTTCGCCCACCCCGGCCATGGCGACTCTGGCCTGGTGGCCGGCATCAGCCACCCGATCGGCGGCCTCGACCATTTGCTGGCGATGGTGGCCGTCGGTCTGTGGGCGGCGCAGCAACAAGGCGCCGCGCGCTGGGCGCTGCCGTGCACCTTCGTCGGTACCATGCTGATCGGCGGCCTGCTCGGATTTGAAGGGCTGGAGTTGCCGGCGCTGGAAAGCGGGATTGCCGCGTCGGTGCTGGCGTTGGGCCTGGCGGTGGCACTGACGGTGCGTCCGCCGCTGGTGATGGCGGTAGCGGCGACGGCGCTGTTTGCGCTGTTCCATGGCGTGGCCCATGGCCTGGAGCTGCCGGACATGTCGAGCCCATGGGCCTATGCCGCAGGTTTCGTGATCGCAACGGCTGCACTGCATGCTGCGGGTTATGCGGTCGTGCGTTTTCTGCCTCAGGCGGCCGCGCCGCTGGTTCGCCTGGCCGGAGCGGCTTCGGCGGTGACCGGTGCGTGGTTGCTGGCCGGATGATTTCTATCGCCTGATCAGGCCTCTTCGCGAGCAAGCTCGCTCCCACAAGGTTTGTAAACGCTGCAAAACCAATGTGGGAGCGAGCTTGGTCCGGGCGGCGATCCGACGAAGGCGGACTGACAGACACCGCGTCTCATCACGCCGTTGCTCTGCTACCATGTCGCGCAATCGCCCCTGCCGTGACGACGTCCGCCCATGCCCCACGCTTCCCGCTCCACCTCCCTGCCTGAATTGACCGCCCTGTTCGGTGAAGTGCAACAGCACTTTCTGGACGTGATCGTGCCCCTCTGGCAAGGACCGGGCTGGAACGCCGACATGGCGTTGCCTTACGAGGCGCTGGACGCCGCGCATCAGCCGCTGCCAACGCAGCGCTATCGAGCGATGGCCTGCGCACGGCAGCTGTATCTGTTTTCCAGCCTGATCGGGGTTGTGGATAACGCCGAAGTCCGCGCGGCTGCGCTGTTCCGTTCCCTGCAGCGGCATTTCCACGATGCCGAACACGGCGGCTGGTTCTACAGCGTCGATCCGCAGGGCAAACCGCTGGATCAGCGCAAGGATCTCTACACCCACGCCTTCATCCTGTTCGCATGCGCCCACTATTGGGACAAGTCTCGCGAGCCGTTGGTGGAATCCACGCTCAACGCCGCGCTGGAAGTCATCGGCCGGCGTTTCGCCACTGGTGATGGCCTCTACGAAGCCTGCCTGGACCGTGACTGGATCACGCTGGAAACCGGCCCGCTGCAAAACCCGCTCATGCACCTGGCCGAGGCATTCCTGGCCACGCTGGCTGTGCGCGAAGACGCGAAGGTCAAGCAAGCGCTGAGCGAGTTATGCACAGCCATGCACAAGCACTTCGTTGATCCGCAAGCCGGTGTGCTGATGGAAAAACCGCTGGGAGCTGTGGATAACTGGTATGAGCCTGGCCATCAGTTCGAGTGGTATTTCCTGCTGGAGTCCTCGCCCCTGCTGCGCAGCTCGAAACTGCATGCCGCGCTGGACCGGGCCTTTGCCTTCACCGAGCAGTACGGCGTGGTGCAATCGTCCGGCGCGGTGCGGGCCATGCTTGATCTGAATATGGACGGGCGGCCAAAAGATTCGACCCAACGTATCTGGGCCCAGGCCGAATACCTGCGCGCCCTGACATTACGCCCGGACAGTGAAAGCGCGGTGCTGCGCCAATTGCAGGCGTTGCAGCAGCGCTTCCTGCATACCGGTGGCTGGCATGAATGCCGCGACGAGCGAGGCGAGGTCAGCCGCAAGGACATGCCGTCGACCACGCCGTATCACTTGGCGACCTGCTATGCCGGTCTGGCGGAATATCTCCGCTGACGGATAAATCGCCAGCTGTGCTGGCGACAGGTCGTTATCCGGTTCAAGCCTTGTTGCGCTCGATGGCAAAACCCGCCCAGGTCTGGCTGACCGGCATCAGTTCCAGGCTGTTGATGTTGATGTGCGCCGGGGCATTCAGTACCCAGAAAATCGTCTCGGCGATGTCCTGCGGCTGGATCGGCTCGGCACCGGCGTAGGTCGCGTCGTAACGCGCCTGATCACCGCCGAAACGCACCAGCGAGAACTCGCTCTCGCACAGGCCCGGCTCGATGTTGCTGACGCGCACGCCAGTGCCCTGCAAGTCGCAACGCAGGTTCAGCGAGAACTGTTTGACGAACGCCTTGGTCGCGCCGTAGACGTGGCTGCCCGGGTACGGATAGTTACCAGCGATAGAGCCCAGGTTGACGATGCCGGCGCCGCGACCGTGAGCGATCAGGCGTGGCAGCAGCAGACGCGTGCTGTACATCAGGCCTTTGACGTTGGTGTCGACCATGGTGTCCCAATCGTCGAGGTCGCACTTCGGTGCCGGGTCCACGCCCAGCGCCAGCCCGGCGTTGTTGATCAGGCCGCGCAGTTTGGCGAACGACGGCGGCAGGTTGGCAATCGCCTCCTCCATCGCCTTACGATCACGCACGTCCAGCACCAGCCCATGCACTTCGGTCTGCTTCGACAGCTCGGCGCACAGCGCGTTGAGGCGTTCTTCACGACGACCGGTCAGCACCAGTTTCCAGCCGGCCTCGGCAAAACGACGGGCACAGGCTTCACCAAAACCGGAGGTCGCGCCGGTGATAAACAGGGTGTTGGACATCGTGTTCTCCTTGCTTCGGCCGCAGGGGCAGCCATTGGAATAGAAATCAGCGGGCAGCATGCCCGGCCCTGCTTTAGCCGGCAACCACCGAATCCTGCTCACTAATTGATCAACGGCCGCTACGCCATACGCACCGTGGCCTGTAGCCATGTGCACGCACGTTATCCACAAGCCCTTCCACAGTTTCCGGGGGCAAGTGGGAAAGCGCAAAGCCGCGCCACACAAGGCTTTGCGGGCGATTCAGAAAGTTTTTTGCTTGACCCTGCACAATCAGTTGTGCCGGCAAGAGCATTTCGCACGACCGGCCGGTCATGGCCATGATTGCGCGAGGCCAGCAATTACGGCCCTCAGCCGAGTCTTTCCAGAGTTTAATCACAGACTTATCCACAGGAATGACCACAGCGATCCGCGTCGTTTTTCACCTCGATAAAAAGGTTGACAAACGGGCCTTCCCCTCAGCAAAAACACACTGTTCAAAAAACAAACACACCTCTGCAAGCCACGGTTTTCAAGGCTTTCAGCCAGCTACACCCACGTTATTCACAGCCAGCTCCACAGCAAACGGGGACAAGTCAAAACTGTGGAAAAACAGCCATTTGCAGCGGCTTTATGTCGCGCTTTGGCAGGTTGGCGATTTTGTTTTCCACAATTTCCCGAAAGTCCTGGTGCTCAATGGACGAGCAGACGTAAAAAAGCCCCGACACTCACGCATAGGGGCTTGTGGACAACTCCAAACGGTCAGTGACCGCCGAGGTAAGCGTTACGCACCTCCTCGTTCACCAGCAGCTCCTTGCCGGTGCCCGTCAGGCGGATCTCGCCGTTGACCATCACGTAGGCCCGGTCGGACAGTTTCAACGCATGGTTGGCGTTCTGCTCGACGAGGAAAATGGTCATGCCGGTTTTCGCCAGCTCCCGCAGGGTGGCGAAAATCTGTTTCACCACGATCGGCGCCAGGCCCAGGCTCGGCTCATCCAGCAGTAACAGCTTGGGCCGGCTCATCAGCGCCCGGGCGATGGCAAGCATCTGCTGCTCGCCGCCGGACATGGTCATCGCGCGCTGATTGCGGCGTTCTTCGAGCCGCGGAAACAGCTCGAACATGCGCTGCATGTCTTCCTTGGCGTGCTTGTCGCCGATCGGGATGGTGCCCATCAGCAGGTTTTCCTCGACGGTCATGTCGGGGAACACCCGCCGCCCTTCCGGCGACTGCGCGATGCCGTTGGAGGCGATGTAGTGCGATGACTTGTGGGTAATGTCTACGCCTTGATAGAGGATCTGCCCGCCCGCCGCGCGAGGCTGGCCGAAGATCGACATCAACAGCGTCGACTTCCCCGCACCGTTGGAGCCGATCAGGCTGACGGTTTCGCCTTCGTTGATCTGCAGCGAAACGCCTTTGAGGGCCTGGATCGGGCCGTAGAACACGTCCAGATCCTTGAGTTCGAGGATGGGTTGCGTCATACGACTTCCTCTTCGTCGGCGCCCAGGTAGGCTGCGATCACCTTCGGATCGTTACGAATGGCATCCGGACCGCCCTCGGCGATGACGATGCCGTGGTCCAGCACCACGATGTGATCGGAAATGCTCATTACCATGCCCATGTCGTGTTCGATCAGCACCACGGTCAGATCGTGCTCGTCGCGCAGCAGCCGGATCATCGCGCTCAGCGCTTCGGTTTCCTGAGGGTTGAGGCCGGCGGCCGGTTCGTCGAGGCAGATGATCTGCGGCCGCGTGCACATGGCCCGGGCGATTTCCAGACGGCGTTGCTGGCCGTAGGACAGTTCACCGGCCAGACGGTTGGCGCAGTCCACCAGATCCACCACTTCCAGCCAGTAGAACGCGCAGTCCAGCGCGTCGCTTTCAGCCTTGCGATAGCCTTTGGTGTTGAAGATGCCGGCCAGCATGTTGCGGTTGACCCACATGTGCTGCGCCACCAGCAGGTTTTCCAGCACCGACATTTCCTTGAACAGGCGAATGTTCTGGAACGTCCGGGCCAGGCCCGCGCGGTTCACCAGATGGGTGCCACCGAACATCTTGTAGTACAGACGACTGGCGAAGTTTTTCGGTGAGACGAAGTCGGTCGGCTTGAACGATTCGCCCAGCAGCTGGATGACGTTGGTCTGCCGGCCGCGCACGTTGAGTTCGATCTTGCCGCCGGAGGCCTTGTAGAAGCCGGTCAGGCAGTTGAATACCGTGGTCTTGCCGGCGCCGTTGGGGCCGATCAGGGCAAAGATCGAGTTGCGTTTGACCTTCAGGCTGACATCGCTCAAGGCCTTGATGCCACCGAAATGCATCATCAGTTTTTCAACAGAGAGTACGACTTCACTCATGGCGCAGTCCTCTCATAGTGAATGGCACCTTTGCGTGGAGTGACCCCGGTACGGCTGATGCGGATCAGCCCGCGCGGTCGCCAGATCATCATCAACACCATCAGGATCCCGAACAGAAGCACGCGGTATTCGGCGAAGCCGCGCAGCAGTTCCGGGGCGACGGTCAGCACGAACGCTGCGATCACCACACCGATGGTCGAGCCCATGCCGCCGAGCACGACGATGGCGAGGATCAGCGCCGACTCGAAGAAGGTGAACGAGGTCGGGTTGACGAAGCCTTGGTAGGTGGCGAAGAACACACCCGCCAGACCCGCCGTGGATGCACCGATGGCGAACGCCGAGAGCTTGACCAGCACGTGGTTCAAACCCATCGAGCGGCAGGCGATTTCGTCTTCGCGCAGGGCTTCCCAGGCGCGGCCGACCGGCATTTTCACCAGACGATGCTTGATGTAAAGCACGGCCAGCACCACCAGGAACAGCACCGCATAGATGAAGTAATACTTCACGTCCGGGTTGTAGGCGATGCCGAAAAACTCGTGGAACGGCACCCCGCCATCTTTCGCCCGCTTGCCGAACTCCAGACCGAAGAAGGTCGGCAGTGGCGCCGGCATGCCGTTAGGGCCGCCAGTCAGCGATAGCCAGTTGTTGAGTACCAGACGAATGATTTCACCGAAGCCCAGGGTCACGATCGCCAGGTAGTCGCCATGCAGGCGCAGCACCGGGAAACCGAGGATGCAACCGGCGAGTCCGGCAGTGATCGCCGCCAGCGGCAGCACCGTCCAGAAGCCCAGCCCGAGGTACTGGTAACCGAGCGCCAGACCGTAGGCGCCGATGGCGTAGAACGCCACGTAACCCAGGTCGAGCAGGCCGGCGAGACCGACCACGATGTTCAGCCCCAGCCCCAGCAGCACGTAGATCAGTCCGAGGATGACCACGCCCAGCAGGTACGAGTTGGAAACGAAAGGCACGATCACGGCGATCACGATCAGCAGCGGGATGATCCAGCGCAGCCTGGATTTGTGATCGGCGGGCAGCACATGCACGCCTGAACCGGAGCTCTCGAATCCTTCGAGGATTTTCAGGCCCCTGGGGGTTTGCAGGAACAGGCTCAGGGCAAACCGGCCGGCCATG
Source organism: Pseudomonas sp. 1 (assembly GCF_056626735.1). NCBI lineage: Bacteria > Pseudomonadati > Pseudomonadota > Gammaproteobacteria > Pseudomonadales > Pseudomonadaceae > Pseudomonas > Pseudomonas sp. 1. Next base: position 152,343 of record NZ_JBWXMQ010000012.1, read on the forward strand.
ACGATGGCAATGATCCACGCCACGCGGGTCGGTTCGAGGTTGAAGCTGTAGCCGTCGAGTACCACGCCGACAATCGGCCCGAACACGATCAGGGCGATCAGACCGGCGAGAATCGCCTCAACCAGGCTCTTTTTCACATCAATGGATTTTGCAGTGGTTGAAGACATCGCTTACACCTTCGACACAAGAGGACGGCCCAGCAGGCCCTGAGGCCGGAAAACCAGAACAAGTACGAGCAGCGAGAAGCTGAACACGTCTTTGTAGTCGGAGTTGACCAGGCCCGAGAACAGCGACTCGGAGATCCCGAGGATGATCCCGCCGAGCATGGCGCCAGGCAGCGAGCCGATCCCGCCGAGCACCGCGGCGGTAAACGCCTTGATGCCGATGACGAAGCCTGCGTAGAAGTCGAACGTGCCGTAGTTCATGGTGATCAGCACGCCGGCCAGGGCCGCCATCGCTGCACCAATGATGAACACATAGGAAATCACCCGGTCGGTGTTGATCCCCAGGATCGATGCCATTTTGCGGTCTTGCTGGGTAGCGCGGCACATGCGGCCGAGCTTGGTGTACTTGATCACGTAGGTCAGCAGGCCCATCCCGACGAACGCCGCGACGAGAATGAAGACTTTGGTGTAGGTCAGCTGGACGAAGCCCGAGCCGACATCGATGCGCCAGGCGCCGGAGAGCAGCGTCGGAACACCCTGTTGGCGGGCGCCCTGGCTGATCTGGGCATAGTTTTGCAGGATCAGGGAGATACCGATGGCACTGATCAGCGGAGCCAGTCGGGTCGAGTTGCGCAGTGGTTTGTAGGCGATGCGTTCGATGACCCAGCCATACACACCCGTGACGACGATGGTGAAAACCAGTGTGCCGAGCATCAGCAGCGGGAAGGATTCGATACCGAAGTAAGCCAGCAGAGCCAGACTGATTGCCGCGAGGTAAGCGGAAATCATGTAAACCTCGCCGTGGGCGAAGTTAATCATGCCGATGATGCCGTAGACCATTGTGTAGCCGATGGCGATCAGGCCATAGACCGACCCGAGGGTCAGGCCGTTGACCAGTTGCTGCAGGAAAATACCATCCATAACGCAATCTCACGCAGTGAGAACCTGCGCACCCGGGGGCGCGCGGTTCTTCTAGGAAAAATACAGATTTACGTCGGAGCATTGTCAGAGCGCAGTCAGCCCGACCACCACAGGATCCTGTGGGAGCGAGCTTGCTCGCGAAAGCGGTTAAACATTCAACAGGGATGTTGCCTGTGATTCCGTCTTCGTCGGAACGCCGCCCGGAGCAAGCTCGCTCCCACATGGGATGAGTGGGATCAACTGATCGCGTCAGCCGTTACTTCTGCTTTTCCAGCTGGTGATATTTGCCGTCCTTGTCCCACTGGTAAACCACGTAGTCGGAGACTTTCAGGTCGCCCTTGGCGTCCCAGGTCTTCTCGCCCATCACGGTCTTGACCGGGTTGGCTTTCAGCCATTTGGCAGCGTCTTCGCCATTGTTGGACTTGGCGCCATTGAAACCGGCGGCCAGTGCCTGGATCGAGGCGTAGGCGTACAGGGTGTAGCCTTCAGGCTCGGTGCCGGCCTTGCGGAATGCGTCTACCACGGTTTTGCTGTCCGGCAGCAGACGCGGGTCGGCGCCGAAGGTCATCAGCACGCCGTCGACGTATTGCGGGCCGCCGGCGGTGGTCACCAGTTCGTCGGTCACGATGCCGTCGTCAGACATGAACTTCACGTCTTTCAGGCCTTCGGTACGCAGTTGCTTGACCAGTGGACCGGCTTCCGGATGCAGGCCACCGAAGTAGACAACGTCGGCACCGGCCGCGCGGATCTTGGTGACCACGGCGCTGAAGTCTTTTTCACCACGGGTCAGGCCTTCGTACAGCACCGGCTTCACGCCGCGTTTTTCCAGCTGAGCCTTGGTCGCATCGGCCAGGCCCTGACCATAGGTGTCCTTGTCGTGCAGCACGGCCACTTTCTTGCCCTTGAGCACGTCGACGATGTAATCGCCGGCGACGATGCCTTGCTGGTCGTCACGCCCGCACATGCGGAACATGGCGCTCAGGCCGCGCTCGGTCACCTGCGGGTTGGTGGAGCCCGGGGTGATCGCGATGATGCCGGCTTCGTCGTAGATCTCGGACGCAGGAATGGTGGAGGACGAGCAGAAGTGGCCGACCACACCGGCGACTTTCTGATTGGTGAGGTCCTTGGCGACCGTCACCGCCTGTTTCGGCTCGCAGGCGTCATCGCCCTTGACCAGAACGATTTTCTCCCCGTTGACGCCGCCCGCCGCGTTGACCGCGTCGGCCGCCGCTTGTGCCCCTTTCATGTACTGTTCGCCAAATGCCGCGTTGGCGCCCGTCATCGGACCCGCCACGCCGATTTTCACATCAGCTTGTGCAAACGAAGAAACACCCAGCGCAGTAGCCACTGCGAGGGCCAGAAAGCCTTTCTTGTAAAACGTCTGGGACATGAGGTGGTGCTCCAAGGTTTTTTTTAGTTGGCACTGCGACTTCACTTGAATGCTCAGAGCAAGGGCCGTGCCATCGGTTTTTTATTCTTCAAAAAGTCGCTGCTTTCTTGTTATTTCGACTGTTTCGTTCCCATTTTCATTGGGCGTGCAACCGTCTAAACCGCGGAAGGTGAAACCAATTATTTTTCAAGGCGCAACCCGCACGCGCCATCATTGCAACCGCGGCACCAAACGACGTGCAACCAGCCTGTAACAGCCCGCGTCACCGAACTGCACACTGCTGGTGCGGGACTGCTACAACCCGCACCATTACAGGCTAGTCGCTACATTGAAAAGCGCCGCGTCACGCAACAATTTTCAACACTCAGATGACGATCCGCAGGCACTGGCCCGCGTGATACAGCGAGAATCCGGCCTCGTACAGGCAACTGCGCAAGCCCGCACCCGTCAGGGGTTGCATCGGTGCGAAGGGAATCGGCAATGCCTGAGGATTTCCGTTACACAGGTAGTCGGCGAAGGCTTTGCCGACCACAGTGCCGGTGGTCACGCCACGGCCGTTGTAACCGGTGACGGCCACCAGTCCGGGCGCCGGTTCGAACAGGCGCATCAGGTGATCGGGAGTGAAAGCGATGCGCCCGGTCCAGGTGCATTCCCACTCCACAGGTTTGAGATTGGGGAAGTAATGCTGCTGCACCCGGTCGGCCCAGGCCTTGAGGAACCACGTCGGTTTCTGATTACCGTTGCCGAGACTGCCCAGCAACAGACGCCCGTCCTTGTCACGGCGGATGCTGCTCAACACCTGACGGGTATCCCACGAGCCCTGCCCACCCGGGAGGATTTCCTGAGCGGCATCTTCGGTGAGTGGCACCGAAGCGACCTGATAGTAGTAACCGGGGAAAAAATTGCGTTTGAGTTCGGTCCAGTCGCCTTCGGTGTAGGCATTGGAGGCGATCACCACTTGCTCGGCGAGCACCGAACCCTGTTCGGTCTGCACCGACCATTTCGGCCCCTGGCGCTCAAGACGCGCGACCGGGGAGTGATCGAACATCTGACCGCCAAGGTTGATGACAGCGTTGGCCAGCCCCGTGACATAAGCCATCGGATTGAGCGTACCGGCGCGCCGGTCGAGCAGCGCAGCGGCGATCTTTTGCGTACCGGTCGCCTGCTCACACGCCTTGCCGGTCAGCAGTTCGACCGGCGCCCCCCGGCGCTTCCACTGTTCTTCGCGACTGCGCAGATCCGCCTCACCCTTGGCGTTGTGCGCCATGTGCAGGGTGCCTTCGCGGCGCAACTGGCAATCGATGTTGTATTTATCCACAAGGCTGAACACCAGCGCCGGCGCCGCACCCAGCATGCGGTTGAGCTGGCTGCCGACCGCTTCGCCGAAGCCGGCCTCGATCTCGTCCGGCGGGATCCACATCCCGGCGTTCACCAGTCCGACGTTGCGCCCGGAGCCGCCATGCCCGGCGCGATGGGCTTCGAGCACACAGACGCTTTTGCCCTTCTCCAACAGATGCAGCGCCGCCGACAGCCCGGTAAATCCGGCGCCGATCACGCAGACATCAACCTTGACCTCGCCCCTGAGCGCCGTGTTATCCGGACGTTGCGGCGTGAGTTTTTCCCACAGACATTCTTCGCGTAACGGCATTGCCAGACTCCAACAGAAACCTGCCAAACACACCTAAAAGATCGTTCCCACGCTCTGCGTGGTAACGCAGTCAGGGACGCTCTGCGTCCCGAAAGCGAACGCGGAGCGTTCGGTGCAGCATTCCCACGCAGAGCGTGGGAACGATCAATAGCTTTGAGAAAACTGTCAGTCGAACGTTATGCCCTGCGCCAGCGGCAACTCCAGCGAATAGTTCACGGTATTGGTCTGCCGGCGCATATACGCGCGCCACGCATCCGAGCCCGACTCTCGACCGCCGCCGGTTTCTTTCTCGCCGCCGAACGCGCCGCCGATCTCGGCACCGCTCGGGCCGATATTGACGTTGGCGATGCCGCAGTCACTGCCGACTGCCGACATGAATTTCTCTGCCTCACGCACATCGGTAGTGAAGATGCACGACGACAGGCCTTGAGGCACGGCGTTGTTCAGGCGCAGCGCCTCTTCGAAATCGCTGTAGCCGACCACGTAAAGGATCGGCGCGAAGGTCTCGCTGCACACCACATCGCTCTGCTCCGGCATTTCAACGATGGCCGGCGACACGTAGTAGGCATTCGGGAATTGATCTTCCAGTTGGCGCTTGCCGCCGAACACCCGACCGCCCTCGCTCAGCGCCTGCTCCAGCGCATCCTGCATGTTTTCGAAGCTGTGCTTGTCGATCAGCGGGCCGATCAGGTTGCCTTCCAGCGGATGGCCGATGCGGACTTTGGAGTACGCGGCTTTGAGGCGGGTGACGATCTCATCTTTCACCGATTCATGGGCGATCAGGCGCCGCAATGTGGTGCACCGCTGGCCGGCAGTGCCGACGGCGCTGAACAGAATGGCGCGCACGGCCATGTCCAGATCGGCGCTCGGGCCGAGAATCATCGCGTTGTTGCCGCCCAATTCGAGAATGCTGCGGGCAAAGCGTGCGGCGACTTTCGGCGCCACCTCGCGGCCCATGCGGGTGCTGCCGGTGGCGCTGATCAGCGCGACACGCGGGTCATCCACCAGCGCTTCGCCGGCATCGCGACCGCCGATGATTACCTGGCTCAGGTGCGCCGGGGCATCGCTGAAATTCTTCAGTACGCGTTCGAACAGCGCCTGACAGGCCAGCGCGGTCAGCGGGGTTTTCTCCGAAGGTTTCCACACCACCGGGTTGCCGCAGACCAGCGCCAGCGTGGTGTTCCACGCCCACACCGCGACCGGGAAGTTGAATGCACTGATCACGCCGACCACGCCCAGCGGATGCCAGGTTTCACGCATGTGGTGGCCCGGGCGCTCGGAGGCGATGGTCAAACCGTACAACTGGCGGGACAGACCGACGGCGAAGTCGCAGATGTCGATCATCTCCTGCACTTCACCGAGGCCTTCCTGGGTGATCTTGCCCGCTTCCCAGGACACCAGTTCGCCGAGCTCGGTCTTGTATTCGCGCAGCACTTCGCCGAACTGACGCACCAGCTCGCCGCGACGCGGGGCTGGCACCTTGCGCCATTGTTCGAACGCATGATCAGCGCGACTGATGTGCTGCTCGACTTCGGCCGGGCCTTCCCAGTTCACGGCGCCGATGCGGCTGCCGTCGATGGGCGAATGCACCGGCACTTTGCCGTTCTGGTACAGGGCCGGGTTCACACCTAGACGATCAAGCAATGCGGCAACCATGGGTCACTCCTCAAGCAAAAAACTGAATGTGTGCGGGCGCGTTTTCACGACCGGGCAGACCTTTAGTTGTAGCGTCAGGAAGGCTGTGCAACAAACGACCTTTACGCGAGATATCATTCCGTTTATTCATGCTGCGCAGAAAGACAAGAAAAGGATCGCCCATGCTGAACAAACGCCACTTGCCGTCGATCACCGCGTTGCAGTGCTTCGAGGCCGTGACCCGGCACCTGAGTTTCACCCGGGCCGCCGAGGAACTGAACCTGACCCAGAGCGCTGTCAGCAAGCAGGTGGCGCAGCTCGAAGAATTGCTGCAGCACTTGTTGTTCCGCCGGGTACGCCGCCGTTTGCAGATGACCCCGGCTGGCGATCTGTACCTGGTGGAAGTCAGAAAAATACTGACCCAGGTCGAGATGTCGACCCATTACCTGCGTTCCTACGGCGGCGAGACCGAAGTCCTGCGCGTTTCCACGCCCTCGACCTTCGGCGCACGCTGGCTGGTGCCGCGCCTCAAGGGCTGGCGCCTGCGCCATCCGTCGATTCATCTGGATCTGTGCAACGAACAGGAAGCCGATGATTTGCTGCAAGGGCGCAGCGATCTGGCGTTCTATTTCGGCCAGGGTTCACGCCCCGGCACCGAATGCCTGAAGTTGTTCGGCGAAGAGTTGGTGCCGGTCTGCGCGCCCGGCAGCCTGCCGGACACGCCGTTGACTGATCCAACGCAACTCACCGATATGGTCCTGCTGCAGAATGCTTCGCGCCCGCAAGCGTGGCACGACTGGTTCGACAGCCAGGGCTACCAGACCGAGCACAGCTACCACGGCCCGCGCTTCGAAACCTTTTATATGTGCATCCGCGCCGCTCAGGTCGGCTGCGGCGTCGCCCTGCTGCCGAGGTTTCTGGTGGAAGAGGAATTGGCCGACGGCAAACTGATCATTCCCTGGCAGCATGCAATGCCCAGCAGCGATGCGTATTACCTGGCCTACCCGGAACACGCGGCGGAAGTACCCAAGGTACGGGATTTCGTGAAGTGGATGCTGGAGCAGATCGACAGTCCTATTAGCTAAAGGTCAGGCAATAACAAACAACCCATCCACGACTTTGGTTTGAGTGAGTCGCGCACGCAGGTCGTCATCGATAACCGGATCATCAACGTCATAAAGACGTACTCGGCGATAGGCATCGATCCGATTGATTTCCTGGCCCAGATATTCCCAAACGACTCGCGAACAAGCCGGAGCACGATTATCCGCAGCGGACACGCCCATTTTCAGACCGTTAAGCCGAGTGATGCAGCTCTTGAAGCTTGGTATGAGAATGGTCTGGCTGATCTCGTTCGAGGTCAGTGACTCGTAGTCGATAAGGAACAGGCGATCTCTGAGGTAGTAAGCGAACCCGATGTATCGATACCTTTCAAACTCACCTTCGGCACCCGCAATCTGTAAGCACTCGTTTCGCTCATAGACGATGTCTGATCCCTCTTCACGGACGTGCACCAGCGAGCACAGGATCGAGCCAGGCTCCGTCATAGCGTGGTAGTACTCGTAGTAGTAACCAGTATGCACCTTGAGTTCCGACGAGGAGTGTTGACGCAGGTGTCCAAGCATTCTCTGCGAAGCAGTTTGTTCTTCGACCGTGCCGGGATTCCTCGATCTCATGCCGATCAGTGTGATGAATTGCTCTGTCGGAAGCGCTATTTCAAACGCCTCGACCCCGAAAAAGTCGCAGATTCTTTTCAAGTTGAAAGCTGTAGGCACACTATTCCCACATAGATACTTATTAAATTGCCCACGATTAATTCGAATCTTCCTACAGACTTCCGCGACAGATCTGTAGTAGCTGCACAAAAGCCTTAAGTTAGCTGGAAGAAACTCCCACATAAATATTCCTGAAACGATTTTAGAAGACACAAACATAGCAGCAACCCGCATCACTTTTAAGCAACTTGCGAAATTGCGCCCAACGAAATATGGCCGGATATTACGAGCCCTGAAAGGTTTCAGGAATTGACCAGCCAATAAAAAACGCCAGCACTTTCAATAGCAAGGAGCTTTGAATGCTAGACATCATCAACGACTTTCTTTCGGGTAAGGTTTTGATCCCTGTAGTCCTTGGACTGGGTAGCTATTTCACCATCCGATCAAGGTTTGTCCAGTTCAGATATTTCCTGCACATGTTTACCGTTTTACCGGGCAGTTGGCGCAGCGGCAGTCGCCAACTGAGTTCGCTTCAGGCATTGACCCTCAGCCTCGCCGGGCGGGTGGGCACGGGCAACATCGTCGGGGTAGGGATTGCTGTGAGCATGGGAGGCCCCGGTGCCGTGTTCTGGATGTGGATGACAGCGTTGCTCGGCATGTCGAGCAGCTTCTTCGAATGCACACTGGGCCAGCTCTACAAACGTAGCGATGGGAATGGCCTGTTTCGAGGCGGGCCCTCCTGGTACATCGAGCACGGACTGGGCAAACGCTGGCTCGGATCAATTGCAGCACTTCTGCTGCTGGTGACGTTTGGATTTGCAATCAATGGTCTCGAATCACATGCGGTCTCACATTCGCTGAAAGACGCTTTCGGTCTGGCGCCGATAGGGTCAGGGCTCATATTGGCGCTACTGCTCGGGGTAGTTTTCATGGGCGGGATAAAACGAATAGCTGCCGTAGCCGACCTGTTGGTGCCGCTGAAGGTTCTCGCTTACATCGGCGTTACGAGTTATGTGATCGTGCTGCAGTTCGATCAGGTTACGCCAATGCTGATGACCATCATCCGCAGTGCATTCGGTCTGGATCAGGCCTTTGGTGGATTGGTCGGCAGCGCAATAGTCATGGGGGTGAGACGCGGTGTGTTTTCCAATGAAGCGGGACTGGGCAGCGCTCCCAATGTTGCTGCCGTGGCGAAAACCGACCATCCGGTGGCACAGGGTGTCGTGCAGGCATTCAGCGTATTCATCGACACGTTCGTGATTTGTACGTGCACGGCATTACTCATTTTGCTTTCGGGTTTCTACTCGCCGGGATTTGAGGGCGACGGCGTTGCGCTGGCGCAAAACTCGTTGGCAGCCGTGGTCGGTGAATGGGGGCGAATGTTCATCAGTGTGGTGCTGGCGCTGTTCGTCTTCACGGCGATGCTCTACAACTACTACCTCGGGGAAAACAGCCTTCGGTTCATGTTTGGCGAACCCCGAAAAACGCTGTTCTTCTACCGATCGCTGGTATTGGTTTTGGTGTTATGGGGGGCGGTAGAGGATCTTTCGACCGTGCTTGCTTTCGCCGACATCACCATGACGTTGCTGGCGCTGGTCAACCTTGTATCCATGGCACTGCTGTTTAAAGTTTGCCTGCGGATCTTGCGAGATTACGACGAGCAGCGTCGTATCGGAATCAAGACGCCCCTTTTCGACTCCAGCAAGTTTCTTGATCTTGATCTCGACCCATTGGCCTGGCCGCCGCAACCAAGGGAAGTACAAACAATAAATCGCAGTTCGTCATCGGTAACCAACGAAGCAACTACACGATCAGCTTGAAAAATCAGGCCGAGTGCTGAGCCATTTGACCCGCGATGGCTCAGCTAACCAATACACAAGTACTTCACCGAATCGAATTAAAGAACAAACAGCTCTTCTACTCATTAAGCCGAAAACAATTATCAGGACGCGCCCGATGAATCGTTATTCCCCACTTAAAGCCAACTCGACCAACAGCCCGACCTATTTAATAGATACACACGCCGCGCCCAGCGAACTATTCGAAGATGCCAGTTTCAGAATCCGCGCGGCTGTCGACCTTTTAGAGACTCTGACATCCGTAACCATCAAGGACATCAATGACTCAGATCTTTACCGACTGCTACTCCCAGTTTATGTATTGCTTCAGGATGGCGTTGAGACACTCGATCAGCTTTCCTTCAAGGGGGGCTTCGCCAATGCCTGAAGCAGCCACTTATGCAATGCTCAGGGCAGCAATGATCAAAGCGGTTGAAACAAATCTCATCCCTAGGCATTCGCTTCTCGAAGAGTACATAAAAAGCTGGGAGCGACTTGAGCGGGTCATTCAAGCGGCGCTCGATGTGTATCCCGAACAAAAAACTGCTTCAGGACAAAAAAAGCAAAAGCCTTCAAAGACGAAAGCAGGCCACCGAGCAAAAAATCGCTAGCAATCTTCATTCAGGATATGCGCCACTAGCGCCATTGATTGATACCGCGCCAATGCGCGGCCCGCCTGGAGACCCCGTTATGAGCGAGAGTGTGTTTGCCGATCGCATCGTGCAGAACCTGCTCGACACCGACTTCTACAAACTGACGATGATGCAGGCGGTGCTGCACAACTACCCCAACGTCGAAGTCGAATGGGAGTTTCGTTGCCGTAACAGTGAGGATCTGCGTCCGTATCTGGCGGAGATCCGCTTTCAGGTCGAGCGTCTGGCCGAGTTGAGTCTGAGCGCCGATCAGTTGAGCTTTCTCGAGCGCATCTCGTTCCTCAAGCCGGATTTCCTGCGTTTCCTCGGTCTGTTCCGCTTCAACCTGCGCTACCTGCACACCGGCATCGAGAACGGCGAGTTGTTCATCCGTCTGCGTGGGCCGTGGCTGCACGTGATCCTGTTCGAAGTGCCGCTGCTGGCGATCGTCAGCGAAGTGCGCAACCGTTATCGCTACCGTGAGACGGTGCTGGAACAGGCCCGCGAGCAGCTGTATCGCAAGTTCGACTGGCTGACCGCCAACGCCTCGGCCGACGAGCTGTCGCAGTTGCAGGTCGCCGATTTCGGCACCCGTCGACGGTTTTCCTACCGGGTGCAGGAAGAAGTGGTGAACGTGCTCAAGCACGATTTCCCCGGGCGTTTTGTCGGCACCAGCAACGTACACCTGTCCCGGGAGCTGGACATGAAACCACTGGGCACCATGGCCCACGAGTGGATCATGGCGCACCAGCAACTCGGCCCGCGACTGATCGACAGCCAGATTGCCGCCCTCGATTGCTGGGTCCGCGAGTACCGCGGCCTGCTGGGAATCGCCCTGACCGACTGCATCACCACCGATGCCTTCCTCGGCGACTTCGATCTGTTCTTCGCCAAGCTGTTCGACGGCTTGCGCCACGATTCCGGGGATCCGGTGCTGTGGGGCGAAAAATGCATCGCCCACTATCACAAGCTCGGCATCGATCCGATGAGCAAGACTCTGGTGTTCTCCGACAGCCTGACGCTGCCAAAGTCGCTGGAGATCTTCCGGGCACTGCGGGGGCGGATCAATGTCAGCTTCGGCATCGGCACCAACCTGACCTGTGACATTCCGGGTGTCGAACCGATGAGCATCGTGCTTAAAATGACCGCCTGCAACGGCCAACCGGTGGCGAAGATCTCCGACGAGCCGGGCAAGACCCACTGCAAAGACCCGAATTTCGTCGCCTATTTGCGACACGTTTTCCAGGTTCCTGCCGTTTCCAGCCTTTCTAGCAAGGAGTGAATTCATGCAAGCCGTACAGCGTGAGATTGCTGAACAGCTCAACGTTCAGCCGCCGTTCGCCGATTACCAGGCCCTCGAAGCGGAAGTCGCCCGACGCATCACCTTCATCCAGGATTGCCTGACCAATTCCGGGCTCAAGACCCTGGTGCTGGGCATCAGCGGCGGTGTCGACTCGCTGACCGCAGGTCTGCTGGCCCAGCGCGCCGTGCGTGAACTGCGCGAGCGCACCGGTGACGAGGCCTACAAGTTCATCGCCGTGCGCCTGCCGTACGACGTGCAGTTCGATGAGCACGATGCCCAGGCTTCGGTGGACTTCATCGCCCCGGACGAGCGCCACACCGTCAACATCGGCCCGGCAGTGAAATCCCTGGCCAGCGAAGTCGCAGCGTTCGAAGGCAAGCACGCGGTGTCGGTGGATTTCGTGCTCGGCAACACCAAAGCGCGGATGCGCATGGTCGCCCAGTACACGATCGCCGGCGCGGCCCATGGTCTGGTGATCGGCACCGACCACGCGGCGGAAGCGGTAATGGGTTTCTTCACCAAGTTCGGTGACGGCGCCTGCGATCTCGCACCGCTGAGCGGTCTGGTGAAAAACCAGGTCCGGGCCATCGCCCGCAGCTTCGGGGCACCGGAATCGCTGGTGGAAAAAGTGCCGACGGCGGATCTGGAAGACCTGTCGCCGGGCAAACCGGACGAAGCGTCCCACGGCGTGACCTACGCCGAGATCGACGCTTTCCTGCACGGCGAGCCGGTGCGTCAGGAGGCGTTCGACATCATCGTCAACACCTACAAAAAGACTCATCACAAGCGCGTCATGCCGTTTGCGCCTTGAATTCCGGGCATAAAAAAAGCGTCCCTCGGGACGCTTTTTTTTGACCTTGTGTTGCTTACTTCAGGGTCACGGTGCCTTTCATCATCGAGATGTGGCCCGGGAACGAGCAGAAGAAGCCGTACTTTTCGTCAGCCTTCAACTTGGATACGTCGATGGTCAGCGAGTCGGTTTCCTTGGCGCCGATGATTTTGGTGTGAGCGATGACGCGCTCGTCGCCGTCCTTCAGGTAGTTCTTGTCGATGCCGGCGGCCAGGCCGTCGGTGGCGATCGGCTGCATGTCGGCTTCTTTGCTGATCACCAGGTTATGGCCCATGACGTTCTTCGGCAGGCTGCCGGAGTGGGTCAGTTCGACGGTGAAGGTCTTGCAGCTCTTGTCGATCACGATCTCCTTGGTGTTGAAGGACATCTGGTCGGTGGAGTCAACGGTGGTTTTGCACTCGGCAGCCATCAATTGGCTGCTGGCCAGCGCCAGCAGGGATACCGCAACAACTTTGGAAAACATGGTGAATCTCCAAGGCAGGGTTAACAAAACACGAATGGTTGGAAGACTGCCTGAAATCTTCGCAAGTTCCTATGACTTGAGTCAAAAATTGTATACAACTTTCAGGCTATGACACTCATCGAAACAATCTAACAGCCAGACGTTTGGGCGGGACGTATCTTCAGGGCTCAACTCAACCGGAGCATCCGTCATGTCCTTCAACAGCCTGTTGTGCAGTCTGCTCGCCGCCTACGCCTGTGGTGCCAGCGGTACTTATGAAACCCCGAAACACGAAGTCTAGCCCTTGGATCAGGGCGTGCCAGCCATTACCCTGTGACCGATTGACCCAGGAGGAAGGCATGTCTCTCACATCCGTTTGTGTATTTTGCGGTGCCAACGCCGGCACCACCCCGGCGTACACCGAAGCCGCCATTGCCCTCGGCAAGGCTATCGCCGAACGTAAGCTGACCCTGGTCTATGGCGGTGGCGCCGTCGGCCTGATGGGGATTGTCGCCGATGCCGCGCTGGCGGCCGGTGGCGAAGTGATCGGCATCATCCCGCAGAGCCTGATGGACAAGGAAATCGGTCACAAAAGCCTGACACGTCTGGAAGTAGTCGACGGCATGCACGCGCGCAAGGCGCGGATGGCCGAACTCAGCGATGCGTTCATCGCCCTTCCCGGCGGCCTCGGCACCCTGGAAGAGCTGTTCGAAGTCTGGACCTGGGGCCAGCTCGGCTACCACGGCAAGCCGCTGGGCCTGCTGGAAGTGAACGGCTTCTACAGCAAACTCACTGCATTTCTCGATCACATCGTCGGCGAAGGCTTCGTTCGCGCACCACACCGTGACATGCTGCAAGTGAGTGAATCGCCGCAAACGCTGCTCGAAGCCCTCGATAACTGGAAGCCCACCGTCACGCCCAAATGGGTCGACCAGAAACCCGGTTAACCGCCGGGCACCGATACAGGGCAGAATACGCGCCGCTCAACCTCACCTTCGACCCCAGAGGATCGCCCATGGCCAAACCCAATTACTCCTTCGCCAAACGTCAACGTGACCTGGCCAAGGAACAGAAGAAAGAGGAAAAGCTTCAGCGCAAGAAACAGATGGCTGAAGAAGCGGCACTGAACCCTGACGGTGAAGTGGCGACCGATGATGATGTTGAGGCACCGAAAGACCAGGCACCCGAGGCCTGAGCAATATCGCAGGACCACTGAACGCAATTCCTGTGGGAGCGGGCTTGCTTGCGAAAGCGCCGTGACATTCACGATGGATGTGACTGACATATTGCTTTCGCGAGCAAGCCCGCTCCCACATTTGATCTTCACTCCTCCAGAGGCATCACGGTGACGCGGACTTCCGGGTCGTGATTGCCACCGCCCAATATCACCCCGCGCAACGGCGACACATCGGAGAAATCCCGCCCCCAGGCCAAGGTGATGTGCTCCAGCGCCGGCTGCACATTGTTCGTCGGGTCGAAATCCACCCAGCCCAGCACCGGGCAAAACACTGAAACCCAGGCATGGGACGCATCGGCACCGATCAACCGTGGCTGCCCCGGTGGCGGTTGAGTCAGCAGATAGCCGCTGACGTAACGCGCCGCCAACCCGCGTGATCGCACGCAGGCGAGCATCAAGTGCGCGAAGTCCTGACAGACCCCGCGCCGGCGCTCCAGCACTTCAACGAGTGGCGTCGCGACTTGCGTGGCTTCGGCGTCGAAGGTGAATTCGCTGAAGATCTTCTGCATCAGGGCCTGCACACCCAGCATCAATGGTCTGCCGGCCGGGAAACAGCTCTCCGAGAACTCGACGAAACTGCGCTTCAGGTGCACGTAGGGCGACTGGAATCGATAGCGGCAGGCTTCCAGCAACGAAGCAGACAGCGGCTGGCTGCTGTAGGTCAGCGCGTTACGCGTCAATTCCCAGGCCGGCGACTGATGGAAATCCACCACGGGCCGTGCCAGCACCTCGACCGTCAGCCGTGCATTGACCTGCAACTCATCGTGTGGCCGTTCGAAGGCCAGGCGGGTCAGCGGATTGCCGAACACATCCTGCTCGTCACGGCGGGTGGTCGGCTCCGGACTGATCAGCAATTGCTGTTCGGTGCAGCGCTGCCACTCGCATTCGCGCGGCCACAGGTGCGCCAGTTGCTGAGCCAGGGACACCGGGCTGTCATAGCGATAGCAGGTGTCGTGAAAGATCTGGTAATGGGCGCTCATCAGACGGACACCGTGCGCTGGCTGACATCATCGACATGGGCGAAATGGCGCAGCGCCAGACGATCCGACACCTGACTGCTGGCGTCGGCGATCTCCTGCAACAGATCCGCCAGACCATCGAGGGCCGCGCGCACGCTGGATTCGCCGAACAGCGGATTCTCCAGACAGCTCAGGTCGAAACGCGCCAGACGCTCGACCAGCGGCGGCAATCCAGCCTCCCTCGGCACACCGAAATCATCGTTCAGACGCTTGAGGGTGCGGGTCACCAGCTTCAACTGGAACAGCACCGCATGGGGGTTCTGCTCATCCAGCAGCAACAGGTCGAGCACCGGAATCAATTGCGCCACCGCCAGATAACGCGAGCGATAGGTGATGCTGCTATTCCCCAACTCCAGCAACCACTCAAGCCCGGCCTGATCGAACGCCCCGGCGCCGCGCAGGAATCCCGCGAGGCTGCTGCTGAGAAACTGCAGGCGCTCGATCCGCCGGCCGATCATCAGGAAACGCCAGCCTTCGTCGCGGGTCATGTCATCGAGAGCAAACCCGGACAGCGCCGCCAGCGACATCACCAATCGGTTGAGAAAATCCAGCAGTTCGCCAAAATCCGGTTCGTCGGTGTCCAGCTCCGAAGCCTCGCGTTGCAGCTCCACCAGCGCCTGCCAGTTTTCACGGGACAGCTTGCCGCGCACCTGGGATGCAGCCCACTGCAAGCGTTGCAGGTTGGAGCGCAGGCTGAACGACCAGTCCTCGCCGAGCAGTGCCGCGAGCAGGCGCTCCGGCAGCTTGCCTTCGTCCGGCAGCAGCATCAGTCGCTCGCCGAGCTCCACGGCAGCCTGCAGGGCCTGCGGGTCATCGCCGTCGACGTAGCGCGCCAGCATGATCCGCAGCAGCCGTGCACTGTCGTCGCAACGCTCGCAGTAACGGCCGAACCAGAACAGGTTCTCCACCACCCGCGACGGCAGATACGGATCGCGGCGCACCAGATCAGGCACGCCGATGTTGCGCTGGGCTTTCCACTGCTCGCCGCTCGGCGGCCGATCCCCCAGCACCCAGGTGTCCTTGCTCGCGCCGCCGCGCTGCATCGATACCACTTCAGCATCGGCTTCGGCCGCGACCCGGGTCAGCCCACCGGGCAGCACCCGATAACCGTCGTGACTGGCCACGGCGTACATGCGCATGCCGATTGCCCGGGGTTGCAGTTGCCCGTCCTCGGGCTGCCAGATCGGTGCTTGGGACAACTGCGCGAGTTCTTGCGCAACGTACGCATAAGGACGGGCCTGCATGCGCGCGGCGAGACTTTCACGCTGTTTTTCGCTCAGATCCCGGGCAAAAACCGGAGCGAAGCTTTGCGACGGAAACGCCGGTTTGATCAACAGCTCCGGCAGTTTCTCCAGCGCCTGGGCCAACACCGGCACCTCACCGCACCACCACGTGGCAATGGACGGCAGGATCAGCTCTTCGCCGAACAGGTACTGATTGATCTTCGGCAGGAAACCCAGCAGCCCCGGCGACTCCAGCACCCCGCTGCCCAGCGCATTGGCCACCAGCACTCGGCCCTGACGCACCGCCTCCAGCAATCCCGGAACGCCGAGCGCCGAATCCGTGCGCAACTCCAGCGGATCGCAAAAGTCATCGTCGAGCCGGCGCATGATCGCGTGTACCCGGCGCAGGCCACTGAGGGTCTTCAGGTAGACCGTGGCATCGCGCACCGTCAGGTCACCGCCCTCCACCAGCGGATAACCGAGCTGGCGCGCCAGATAAAGATGTTCGAAATAGCTCTCGTTGAAACGCCCTGGGGTCAGCAACACCACCAGCGGTGCGTCATCGTCGCAAGGCGCCTGACGGGCCAGGGTTTCCTGCAAGGTGCGGAAGAATCCGGCCAGATGCTGCACCTTCATATCCCGGTACATCTCGGGGAAGGCACGGGACACGATGGTGCGGTTTTCCAGCGCGTAACCGGCACCCGATGGCGCCTGAGTACGATCCGCCGTCACCCACCAGCGCCCGTCCGGCGTGCGCGCCAGATCCACGGCATACAGATGCAGAAAGGCCCCATCCGGCGGCGCAATGCCCTGACAGGGCCAGAGGAAGTTGTTGTGACCGAACACCAGCTCCGCCGGTAGCAAGCCTTCGCGAATCAACTGTTGCGGGCCATACAGGTCCGCCAGCACCGCATTGAGCAGCCGCGCGCGCTGGGCGATTCCGGCAGACAGCTGTTGCCACTCATCGGCGGCGATCACATGGGGCAGCAGGTCCAGCTCCCAAGGACGATCCGCACCCTTGGGGTCGGCATAGACGTTGTAGGTGACGCCGTTTTCCTGAATCTGCCGGGTCAGCAACGCCTGGCGCTGCGCCAGTTGCGCCGGAGTGCTGCGCTGCAATTGGTCGACCAGTCGCCGCCAGTGCGGGCGCACCGCTCCGCTGTCGTCGAGCAGTTCGTGATAGGTGCCCGCCGTAAGCGGGTAGCGGTCAAGCAGGTCAGGCATGGAAAGCTCGGCAGCCGGCAAGGTTCGGTCAGACTAACGCAGGCACATGACGCCCGGATATACGAAAAATCCGGGGGTCGTGTACGAATCAAAAGCGTCGTAAATCGAGTGTCATCGGAAACTCGTCGGAAATAGTCAGATTCGGTATAGGAAGTTTCCCCGGCGTATGTCCGATGCGGAAGAAACGCGCCATGCGCCGGCTCTCCGCTTCGTTGGCGTTGACCGGCAGCGTTTCGTAATTGCGCCCGCCCGGATGCGCGACGTGGTACTGGCAACCGCCCAGCGAGCGCTGCATCCAGGTATCAAGCAAGTCGAACACCAGCGGCGCATGCACCGGGATCGTCGGTTGCAGGCAGTTGGCCGGTTGCCATGCGCGAAAACGCACACCGGCAACAAACTCGCCCACCCGGCCGGTCGATTGCAGCGGCACCGGGATGCCATTGCAGGTCAGCAGATAACGCTGCGGCGGCAGCCCCGAAAGCTTGACCTGCAAGCGCTCCAGCGATGAATCGACATAGCGCACCGTACCGCCCGCCGCGCCCTCCTCGCCCAGCACATGCCAGGGTTCAAGGGCCTGACGCAATTCCAGTTCGATACCGTTGACGGTGTAGTCGCCGACCTTGGGAAAGCGGAACTCCAGATGCGCCGCAAACCATTCGGCGCGCAAGGGGTAACCGGCATTGTTGAGTTCGACGATGACGTCGGCGAAGTCCTGCTCGATGAAGTGCGGCAAGAGGAAGCGGTCGTGCAATTCCGTACCCCAACGCACCAGCTTCGGCGGCGCATAAGGCTCGCGCCAGAACCGCGCCACCAGCGCCCGCAACAACAGCTGTTGCGCCAGACTCATGCGCGCATGGGGCGGCATCTCGAACGCGCGCAACTCCAGCAGACCGAGGCGCCCGGTGGCGCCATCCGGTGAATACAGCTTGTCGATGCAGAACTCGGCGCGGTGGGTGTTGCCGGTGACGTCGATCAGCAAGTTGCGCAGCAAGCGATCGACCAGCCACGGCGGGCAGTCTTCTCCCGGCGCCGGCATCTGCGCGAAAGCGATTTCCAGCTCATATAGCGCATCGTTGCGCGCTTCATCGACTCGCGGCGCCTGAGAGGTCGGGCCGATGAACAGTCCGGAAAACAGGTAGGACAGCGAAGGATGGTTGTGCCAGTAGCTGATCAGGCTGCGCAGCAGATCCGGACGGCGCAGAAACGGTGAATCGCCCGGAGTCGCGCCACCAAGCACGAAATGGTTGCCGCCGCCGGTTCCGGTATGTCGTCCGTCGACCATGAATTTCTCGGTGGACAGTCGGGTCTGGCGCGCTTCTTCGTACAGAAACTCGGTGCGCTCGACCAACTCATCCCAGGTCGCCGACGGCTGTACGTTGACCTCAATCACGCCGGGATCCGGCGTAATGCGGAAGTTGCTCAGACGCGGATCGCTCGGCGGCTCATAACCCTCCAGCAATACCGGGCAATGCAGTTCCTCGGCAGTGGCTTCGATGGCAGCCACCAGTTCCAGATAATCCTCGACCCGCTCCAGCGGTGGCATGAACAGGTACAACCGGCCTTCCCGGGCCTCGGCGCAGAATGCCGTGCGGGTCAGCCAGTCGGCGGATTCGTCAATCTTCGGCACACGCTCGTCCACCGCAGCCGGCTCACGGTGATCATTGAGCTGCGATGTTTCGGGCAGTTCGGGAAAGTCCTGATTCGGGTCATTCGGATGAATGAACGGATACTCCGCCGCCCTCACCCAGGGCTGCGAGCCCAACGGCAGGCGATAGCCGAGCGGTGAATCCCCCGGCACCAGCCGGCAATGTTCATCGCGCAGATACCAGCGCCCGCTCTGCCATTGATCGCCCTTGGCGGTGCGCGCCAGCGGCAGTACCTGGCCGATGACCTTGTCCAGCCCCTGACTGAACACCTTGCGCAGTCGCGCACGTTCCAGAGGTTCCTCCAGACGCGAGTCTTCGGCGCTGACGTTGCTCGGCAAGGCGCCCTCGCGCCAGAGGTAATAAAAATTGTCTTCGTAGGCCGGGAACACGAAGCGTGTCGGCAGCTTCAGGCGTTCGGCGACGCTCGCCAGAAAACGCCCGGCCAGTGCGCCATCGGCGCCGTAGTCCTGCTGCTCATCGGCGATCAGCGCGTTGTTGTGCCAGATCGGCACGCCGTCGCGACGCCAGTAGCAATTCAGCGACCAGCGCGGCAGTTGCTCGCCCGGATACCACTTGCCCTGGCCGAAATGCACCAGCCCTTTGGGTGCGTAGTGCTTGCGCATGCGCTGGAACAGTTCGGCGGAGAGCCGGCGCTTGTCCGGGCCCAGCGCGGCGGTGTTCCATTCGGCGCCGTCGGGGTCGTCGATGGATACGAAGGTCGGTTCGCCACCCATGGTCAGGCGCACATCACCTTCCAGCAGGTCGGCATCGATCTGCCGACCCAGCGCCTGGATCGCCAGCCATTGCTCATCGGTGTAGGGCTTGGTGACGCGTGGGGCTTCCCAGATCCGTTCCACCGACATGTCGTGGCTGAACTCGCATTCGCAAGGCTCCACCATTCCACTGATCGGCGCCGCCGAGGACGGATCGGGACTGCAGGCCAGCGGAATATGCCCTTCCCCGGCGAACAGTCCGGAGGTCGCATCAAGACCGATCCAGCCGGCGCCGGGCAGGTACACCTCGCACCAGGCGTGCAGGTCGGTGAAGTCCACTTCGGTGCCGGACGGGCCGTCGAGGCTTTTCACGTCGGCCGTCAGTTGGATCAGGTAACCGGAGACGAAACGTGCCGCCAGTCCGAGATTGCGCAGCAGTTGCACCAGCAGCCATGCGGAGTCGCGACAAGAGCCGGAGGCGTGTTCAAGCGTGTGCTCCGGGGTCTGTACGCCCGGCTCCATGCGAATCAGGTAATTGATGTCTTCGCTCAGACGCTGGTTGAGCGCCACCAGGAAATCCACGGCCGGCAGCGGCGTGCGGTCGATGGCGTCCAGGTACGCCTTGAACTTCGGCGTCAGCGGCAGGGTTTCGAGGTACGGCGCCAGTTCCTTGCGTTCATCGGCGGCGTAGGCGAAGGGGATTTTCTCGGCGTAGGGCTCGAGGAAAAAGTCGAACGGATTGAACACCGCCATCTCGGCCAGCAGATCGACCTCGATCCGCAGTTCGGCGGTTTTCTCGGGAAACACCAGGCGTGCGAGGTAGTTGCCCTGAGGGTCCTGCTGCCAGTTGATGAAGTGCTGCTCGGGCGAGACCTTCAGTGAATAAGACAGAATCCGCGTGCGGCTGTGGGCAGCCGGGCGCAAACGCACGATCTGCGGGCCGAGTTCGACAGCGCGGTCGTAGCGGTAATGCGTGACGTGATGCAATGCGACATGAATCGACACGGCGTGCCTCCTGCGAGCCCAAGCGTATTCGAAAGCGCGCAAGACTTATGCCATGCAGAGGCTTGGGCGCTTTCCCGGAATGCTCAGGGCAGTACAGCACCAAAATCGGGCGATGCGGTGAAATGGTTTGGCACAGTTGCACGCAAATGTTGCGAAAGCAGCTTGGTACTTGATCGTTCCCACGCTCCCGCGTGGGAATGCAGCCCGTGACGCTCTGCGTCACTGGACGCGGAGCGTCCCTAGAGGCATTCCCACACAGACGGTTCGACGCCTCGACGTGGGAACGATCAGCAAAACGCCAACCCGAAGGTTGGCGTTCTGTTCAGCTCAAGTGCGTTTCAGCGCGGTACGACCGGCTTGCGTGCCGGTTTCGGCCCTTTGCCTTTCGCCGCTTCCTTGCGCTCCTTGGCGGCCTGCTGGTTGCGGGCGAATGCCGCGGCCTTGGCCTGTTCACGCTTGTCCCAAGGATTGCCGCCGTCGCTGGCACGAGGTGGCAGACCGGTGTGCTGGGTAAGGATCTTGGTGGTCTTCTCTTTCGCGACCTTATGGCTGCCGGCCGGCGTCGAGTTCTTGCGACGGGCACTCTGGTAGCTGTCGGTGGCCGGCTGATGCAGCGGGATCAACTGGTGCTTGCCCGGCCCGATCAGGTCGCCACGGCCCATGCGGATCAGCGCTTCACGCAGCATCGGCCAGCCCTTCGGATCGTGATAACGCAGGAACGCCTTGTGCAGGCGGCGCTGCTCCTCGCTCTTGACGATGGTCACGCCGTCGCTCTTGTAGGTGACCTTGCGCAGCGGGTTCTTGCCCGAGTGATACATGGCGGTGGCCGAGGCCATCGGCGACGGATAGAACGCCTGCACCTGGTCGGCACGGAAACCGTTGCCCTTGAGCCACAGAGCCAGGTTCATCATGTCCTCATCGGTGGTGCCCGGGTGGGCCGCGATGAAGTACGGAATCAGGTACTGCTCCTTGCCCGCTTCCTTCGAGAACTTCTCGAACATGCGCTTGAAGCGGTCGTAAGTGCCGATCCCCGGTTTCATCATCTGGTTGAGCGGACCTTCCTCGGTGTGCTCCGGGGCGATCTTCAGATAACCACCGACGTGGTGGGTCACCAGCTCCTTGACGTATTCCGGCGATTCAACCGCGAGGTCGTAGCGCAGACCCGAGGCGATCAGGATCTTCTTCACGCCCGGCAGCGCACGGGCGCTGCGGTACAGCTGGATCAACGACGAGTGGTCGGTGTTCAGGTTCGGACAGATGCCCGGGAACACGCAGGACGGCTTGCGGCACGCGGATTCGATTTCCGGGCTCTTGCAGGCGATGCGGTACATGTTCGCGGTCGGGCCGCCGAGGTCGGAGATGACGCCGGTGAAACCTGGCACCTTGTCGCGGATCTCTTCGATTTCGCGAATGATCGACTCTTCGGAACGGTTCTGGATGATCCGGCCTTCGTGCTCGGTGATCGAGCAGAAGGTGCAGCCGCCGAAGCAGCCACGCATGATGTTCACCGAGAAGCGGATCATGTCGTAGGCCGGGATCTTTTCCTTGCCATACGCTGGATGCGGGACACGTGCGTAAGGCATGCCGAACACGTAGTCCATTTCTTCAGTGGTCATCGGAATCGGCGGCGGGTTGAACCAGACGTCGATCTCGCCATGCTTCTGCACCAGCGCGCGGGCGTTGCCCGGGTTGGTTTCCAGGTGCAGCACGCGGTTGGCGTGGGCATACAGGACCGGATCGTTACGCACCTTTTCCATCGACGGCAGGCGGATCACGGTCTTGTCACGGGTCATTTTCGGGCTGGCCAGGATCTGCACGACCTTGGCTTCCTGCGGATCATCGACAGGGCCTTTTTCCTGCTCGATGGCGCAAGCCGCCGTGTCCTGGGTGTTGACGTACGGGTTGATGATCTTGTCGATCTTGCCCGGACGGTCGATGCGCGTGGAGTCGACTTCGTACCAGCCCGCCGGGGTGTCACGACGGATGAACGCGGTGCCGCGCACATCGGTGATGTCTTCGATCTTGTGACCGTAGGACAGACGCTGGGCGACTTCGACAATCGCTCGCTCTGCGTTGCCGTAGAGCAGGATGTCGGCGCTGGCGTCGATCAGGATCGAGTTGCGCACGCGATCCTGCCAATAGTCGTAGTGGGCGATGCGGCGCAGGGAGGCTTCGATGCCGCCGAGCACGATCGGCACGTGCTTGTAGGCTTCCTTGCAGCGCTGGCTGTAGACCAGGCTCGCACGATCCGGACGTTTGCCGGCCATGCCGCCCGGGGTGTAGGCGTCGTCGGAGCGAATTTTTTTGTCCGCGGTGTAGCGGTTGATCATCGAGTCCATGTTGCCGGCCGCGACGCCGAAGAACAGGTTCGGCTCGCCGAGCTTCATGAAGTCGTCTTTGGACTGCCAGTCAGGCTGGGCAATGATCCCGACGCGGAAGCCTTGCGACTCCAGCAGCCGGCCTATGATCGCCATGCCGAACGACGGGTGATCGACGTAGGCATCACCCGTGACAATGATGATGTCGCAGGAATCCCAGCCAAGCTGATCCATCTCCTCCCTGCTCATCGGCAGAAATGGCGCCGGCCCGAAACATTCGGCCCAGTATTTTGGATAGTCAAATAACGGCTTGGCTGCTTGCATGTCGATGACCGGTGTTGAGGTGCAAAATCGCGGGCGCGGAATATAGCACAAAAAATGACCAATTCCGACGGCTGTGGTCGGAAATATCATGGGCTGTCAGACGAGGGCGGAGTTACTCGTCGTCGTCGAAGTTGTAACTGCCCGGCGCGAGGTTTTCGAAGCGCGTGTACTTGCCGATGAAGGCCAGGCGGATGAAACCGATCGGGCCGTTCCGCTGCTTGCCGATGATGATTTCGGCGATGCCCTTGTGTTCGGTTTCCGGGTGATACACCTCGTCCCGGTACACAAACATGATCACGTCGGCGTCCTGCTCGATCGCTCCGGATTCCCGCAAGTCGGAGTTCACCGGACGCTTGTTGGGACGTTGCTCCAGGGAGCGGTTGAGCTGCGACAGGGCAACCACGGGGCAGTTGAATTCCTTGGCCAGGGCTTTCAGGGATCGGGAGATCTCGGAAATCTCGTTGGTCCGGTTGTCACCACTGGAGCCGGGAATCTGCATCAACTGCAGGTAGTCGATCATGATCAGGCCGATGTCGCCGTGCTCGCGCACCAGACGCCGGGTCCGGGCACGCATCTCCGACGGGCTGATACCGGCGGTGTCGTCGATGAACAGCTTGCGATCGTTGAGCAGATTGACCGCCGAGGTCAGGCGCGGCCAGTCGTCGTCTTCCAGCTGGCCGGAACGCACCTTGGTCTGGTCGATCCGACCGAGGGACGACAGCATACGCATGATCAGCGATTCGCCTGGCATCTCGAGGGAGTACACCAGCACCACCTTGTCGCTGCGCAACACGGCGTTTTCCACCAGGTTCATCGCGAAAGTCGTCTTACCCATCGACGGACGGCCGGCGACGATGATCAAGTCGGCCGGTTGCAGGCCGCTGGTCTTCTCGTCGAGGTCGGTGTAGCCGGTGGACAGGCCGGTGATCGCATCCGAGGTGTTGAACAGCGTATCGATGCGGTCGATGGCCTTGGTGAGCAGGTCATTGACACCCACCGGGCCGCCGGTTTTCGGCCGGGCCTCGGCAATCGCGAAGATCTGCCGCTCGGCTTCGTCGAGGATTTCCTCGGCGGTGCGACCCTCGGGGTTGAAGGCGCTGTCGGCAATTTCGGTGCTGATACCGATCAGCTGACGCAACGTCGCACGCTGGCGGACGATCTGCGCATAGGCCTTGATGTTGGCGACGGACGGCGTGTTTTTCGCCAGCTCGCCAAGATAACCGAGGCCGCCGACCTGCGAGGTCTGACCTTCCTTGTCCAGTTGTTCGGCAAGGGTCACGACGTCGATGGGCAGGTTCTGATCGGCCAGTTTGGCGATCGCTCGGAAAATCAGACGGTGGTCATGTCGGTAGAAATCGCCGTCGGAGACTTGATCGAGCACCCGTTCCCAGGCGTTGTTGTCCAGCATCAGACCACCGAGCACGGCCTGTTCGGCCTCGATGGAATGCGGCGGCACCTTCAGCGCGGCGGTTTGCAGATCATATTGCTCGGGAGCGGAGATTTCGTTCATGGCCACTTTTTAATCAGGAAAAGCAGGGAGTGCAGAAAGACAAAGGGCACGACCTGTAAACAGGATCGTGCCCGATGTTAACCGTCTGCCGGACAAGCCGCCAGTCGATCAGGGTGTTGCTTAAGCTGCTACCACGACAACGCGTACGGTGGCTTCAACTTCGGCGTGCAGGTGCACAGCCACGTCGAATTCACCCACGTTGCGGATGGTGCCGTTCGGCAGACGAACTTCGCTTTTCGCAACTTCAACGCCGGAGGCGGTCAGTGCGTCAGCGATGTCGTGAGTACCGATCGAACCGAACAGCTTGCCTTCGTCGCCAGCGGTGGCAGTGATGGTCACTTCCAGCTCGGCCAGTTGGGCAGCACGGCTTTCAGCCGATGCTTTACGGTCTGCGGCGGCTTTTTCCAGCTCAGCGCGACGCTCTTCGAACGCAGCCAGGTTGGCAGCGGTCGCAGCGGTGGCTTTGCCGAAAGGCAGCAGGTAGTTACGGCCGTAACCGGCCTTAACGTTTACTTTGTCGCCCAGGTTGCCCAGGTTGGCGATTTTTTCCAGAAGGATCAGTTGCATGTGGAAATCCTCTTAACTTTTAACCTTCACCGTTCGCGTTATCGGTGTCTTTCGACACCCGACCGCGAAAATCAATCAGGCTGTCGACAATGGCCAGAACCACGAGCAACGGATAGATCAGCTGCATGAACAGCAACAGCGTCACGTACAACCCCACCAGCCAGAAACCGGCCAGTCGCCTTTGCGCCACCAGCCCGTGAATCAGGGCCAGCCCGGCGAACACCAGCGGTACACTGCACAACGGCGTCAACATGGCCATCTGTGCACCGAGGTTCGGGCCCAGAAGCATCAACGCCAGCAGTAACATCGCCAGCCCCAGCGGGATCCGGATGGCGCGAAACTCGCGACCAAAACCACCCGGGTTGTACAACAACGCCTGCCAGTACCGCCCGACAATCAGGCTCAGCACGCTGACGATCTGCAACAAGGCCGCAATCAGGCCGGTCAGGACCGGTGCGATCAGCGACGCGAAATGCGCCTGCTCGTCTACCGACAAATGTTGGTAGGCATCACCGAGAAGCGCGGGCATGACCTTTATCAAGGCCTGCGCCAGCATCTCGATCTGGGGCGCAAACGCCGCCCCGAGCACCACTGAAAACACCAGCCCCATGGCCACGCTGACCAGCAGCGTACGGACCCAGGACTCGCTTGCGCGCAACACCAGCGCAAGCCCCGAAGACCCCAGCAGCACCAGAAGCGCACGTGGGTCATCGGCATACAACCACCAGATCAATGCCGGCAGCAGTCCCAGCGACACGACGCCCAGGGCGTCGGCCAATCCGCGCCGCAGAAGCACCAGGCTTCCGGCGGCAGCACCCAACCAATACAACAACGGCAATGTTGCACACCCGGCCACTACAAGAGTGGCCTGCATACGGCCGCGCATGATGAACTCAGCTAAGGCACGCATGCATTCAATCCTTTGCTACTTGTCGACTGCCCGGTCTCAGCGGCCGTGGCTGTCGGTGTAGGCCAGCAGGGCCAGGAAGCGGGCGCGCTTGATAGCGGTGGCCAGCTGACGCTGATAACGAGCTTTGGTACCGGTGATGCGGCTTGGAACGATTTTGCCGGTCTCGGATACGTAGGCTTTCAGAGTGTTGAGATCTTTGTAGTCGATCTCCTTCACGTCTTCAGCGGTGAAGCGGCAGAATTTACGACGACGGAAGAAACGTGCCATTTGATAGGCTCCTTAAAAGGTCCGTGGATTACTCGTCAGCGTTATCGCTGTTGTCGCTGTCGCTATCGCTGTCATCGCCATCGGCGCTGCCATCGTGCTCAGGACGTTCGCGACGCTCACGGCGCTCACTGCGGTTTTCTTCAGCCTTGAGCATCTCGGACTGGCCGGTAACGGCTTCGTCGCGACGGATGACCAGGTTACGGATCACAGCATCGTTGTAGCGGAAGTTGTCTTCCAGCTCGGCCAGGGCCTTGCCGGTGCACTCAACGTTCAGCATCACGTAGTGAGCCTTGTGAACATTGTTGATTGCGTAGGCCAGTTGACGACGGCCCCAGTCTTCCAGACGGTGGATTTTGCCGCCGTCTTCTTCGATCAGCTTGGTGTAACGCTCAACCATGCCGCCGACTTGCTCGCTCTGGTCAGGGTGGACCAGAAAGATGATTTCGTAATGACGCATGAATGCTCCTTACGGGTTGTAGCCTGCCGCTCAAAAACGGTCAGACAAGGAGTGAATGACACTTATGGACTTGCTGGCGCGGGGCACATGCATGCCTGCCGCCACAGCAAGGGGCGCAATTGTAGAGAAGGGACTGAAGAGGTGCAAGGCAATTGGTGATTATTTGAACAGTCACCATTGCGGGTCACACCACAAAGCACTGCGGGAGCGAGCCTGCTCGCGATTGGGGGGAAACACTCAACAATGATGCTGAATGTAACTCCGCTTTCGCGAGCACGCCCGCTCCCACATTTTAATCGCCGTATGGCTCAAGGCTTTTTGGCAGCCGCCCTGGCCTTGGCACCGCGCTGGCGCTGGGCCTCGAACAGGCACACGCCTGTCGCCACGGAAACGTTGAGACTGCTGACGCTACCGGCCATCGGCAGGTGCACCAGGTAATCGCAATGCTCGCGAGTCAGGCGACGCATGCCTTTGCCTTCGGCACCCATGATCAGGATGGTCGGGCCGGTCAGGTCCTGGTCATAGATGCTGACCTCGGCCTCACCCGCCGTGCCGACAATCCACAACCCGCGTTGCTGGAGTTTTTCCAGGGTGCGCGCAAGGTTGGTGACGGCCACCAGCGGAATCACTTCCGCCGCGCCGCAGGCCACTTTACGCACGACAGGCGTCAGAGTGGCCGACTTGTCCTTCGGCACGATGACCGCCAAAGCACCGGCTGCGTCCGCCGAACGCAGGCACGCGCCGAGGTTGTGCGGGTCGGTCACGCCGTCGAGCACCAGCAACAGCGGCGCGCCCTCGGTGCGATCTAGCAGTTCGTCGAGCATCGCCTCGCCCCAGACCTGGCTCGGACTAACGTCCGCCACCACGCCCTGGTGCACGCCCTCGACCCAGGCATCCATTTCGCGGCGCTCGGCCTGACCGATCTGAACCCGGTTTTCGTTGGCCAGTTCAATGAGCGTCTGCACTCGCGGATCGTTACGGCTTTCGGCCAGCCAGATCTGCTTGACGCGCTTAGGGTGGTGACGCAGCAACGCTTCTACCGCGTGAACGCCGTAGATTTTTTCCAACTGACTCATGACTTCGCCTTCGGTTTACGTGCCCCGCCGCTTTTGGCTGGAGCGGAACCCGCTTTCGGCGGGCCCTTGCGGTGTTTACTCGGCTTGGCTGTCTTGCCGCCGGAGGCCTTGTCAGGCGCCGACCGTCCGGTCTTTCCCCCGGACGCCGCTTTACCACCGCTCTTGGCGTCGGCCAGCAAGGCCTTTTTCAATTCACGGCTTTTGCGCAGCTCGGCGTTTTTCGCCACGGCATCGCTCGGACGATAGGCCTCGACAGCTTTTTCCTTGGCCGGACGACGGCTGGCGGTTTTTGCCGGAGCTTTTTCTTCCACAGCCTTGGCCGCCGGAGCAGTCGCCTCGGCGCCACGCTTCTTGCGGCCGATCGGCGCGCTGATGGTTTTTTCAGCCATTTCGAAGTCGATCTTGCGCTCGTCGAGATCGACGCGCATGACGCGCACTTCAACGGTATCGCCAAGACGGAAGCTGCGACCGGTGCGCTCGCCCGCCAAGCGGTGGTGCACAGGGTCGAAGTGGTAGTAGTCGCCCGGCAGTGCGGTGACGTGCACCAGACCTTCGACGTAGATATCGGTCAGTTCGACGAACAGACCAAAACCGGTCACGGCAGTGATCACGCCCGGGAACGATTCGCCCACGCGATCCTTCATGAACTCGCACTTGAGCCAGTTCACCACATCGCGGGTCGCTTCGTCGGCACGGCGCTCGCTCATCGAGCACTGCTCGCCGAGCTGCTCCAGCGCTGCTTCGTCGTACGGATAGATGCGCGCCTTCGGAATGGTCATCGCGCCGGCACGACGAACGTGCGGGGTGTCCTGTTTCGAATGGATCACGCTGCGGATCGCCCGGTGCGTGAGCAGGTCCGGGTAACGACGGATCGGCGAGGTGAAGTGGGTATAGGCTTCGTAATTCAGGCCGAAGTGGCCTTCGTTCTGGGCGCTGTACACCGCCTGGCTCAGGGAGCGCAGCATCACGGTCTGGATCAGGTGGAAATCCGGACGGTCCTTGATGCTGGCCAACAGGGCCTGATAATCCTTCGGCGACGGGCCATCCTTGCCTTTGTGCAAGGACAGACCGAGCTCACCCAGGAACGCACGCAGTTTTTCCAGACGCTCCGGTGGCGGGCCGTCGTGGACGCGGTACAGCGCAGGGATCTCGTGCTTCTTCAGGAATTCGGCGGTGGCCACGTTGGCCGCCAGCATGCATTCCTCGATCAGCTTGTGCGCGTCGTTGCGGGTGGTCGGACGGATTTCGGCAATCTTGCGCTCGGAACCGAAGATGATCCGGGTTTCCTGCGTTTCGAAATCGATCGCGCCACGCACGTGACGGGCAGCCAGCAATACCTTGTACAGCGCGTAGAGCTGCTTCAGATGCGGCAAGACGTCGGTGTATTCACCACGAAGTTTGCGACCTTCGGCGGCCTTCGGCGTTTCCAGCATCGCACTGACCTTGTTGTAGGTCAGACGGGCGTGAGAGTGAATCACCGCTTCATAGAAGCAGTAGTCGGTCATTTCGCCGGACTTGGAGATGGTCATCTCGCAAACCATGGCCAGACGGTCGACGTGGGGGTTCAGCGAGCACAGACCGTTGGAGAGCTGCTCCGGCAGCATCGGCACCACGCGCTCGGGGAAGTACACCGAGTTGCCACGGACCTGGGCTTCGTTGTCCAGAGCCGAACCGATCTTCACGTAGCTGGAAACGTCGGCAATCGCCACGTACAACTTCCAGCCGCCGGAGAACAGGCGCAGTTTGCCGGGCTTGGCTTCGCAATAGACCGCATCGTCGAAGTCGCGGGCATCTTCGCCGTCGATGGTGACAAACGGCAGATGGCGCAGGTCGACGCGCTTCTCTTTGTCTTTCTCTTCGACTTCCGGCTTGAGCTTGCCGGCTTCCTTCAGAACGGCTTCAGGCCAGACGTGCGGAATGTCGTAGGTGCGCAGGGCGACATCGATTTCCATGCCCGGCGCCATGTAGTTGCCGACGACTTCGATCACATCGCCTTGCGGCTGGAAGCGCGGAGTCGGCCAGTGGGTGATTTTCACCTCGACGAACTGACCGATCTGGGCGTTGGCGTTGCGGCCCGGCGTCACCAGCACTTCCTGCTGGATCTTCGGGTTGTCCGCGACGACGAAACCGATACCGCCCTCTTCGAAGTAACGGCCGACGATGCTTTCGTGGGCACGGGACACCACTTCGACGATCACACCTTCGCGACGACCACGACGGTCCAGCCCGGAAACACGGGCCAGGGCACGGTCGCCGTCGAACACCAGACGCATTTGCGCCGGGCTCATGAACAGGTCGTCGGAGCCGTCATCCGGCACCAGGAAGCCGAAGCCGTCGCGGTGACCGCTGATGCGGCCGAGGATCAGGTCGAGCTTGTCCACCGGCGCATACGTGCCACGGCGGGTGTAGATCAGTTGAGCGTCGCGCTCCATGGCGCGCAGGCGGCGGCGCAGGGCTTCAATCTGGTCTTCCGTGGTCAGACCAAACTCTTCGACCAGTTGCTCGCGGGCAGCAGGCGAACCCCGATCAGCAAGGTGCTGAAGGATCAGTTCGCGGCTGGGAATAGGGTTTTCATATTTTTCCGCTTCACGAGCGGCCTCGGGATCGAGGGACTGCCAATCGGCCATTAGAGAGTTTTCACCTTGTCTATATGCGGGTTAGTTTGGCATAGGCGCCATCAAACGGGAAATTTCCGACTATATAAGGCGCGTCTGGAGCCTTGTATCGACGCCTGAAGGGCGTTTTGAACACCGCTGGTAAAAAAAACCATTTTTTTTGCTGGCAGGGGTTTACAGTTAAAAACACGCTCCGTATAGTGCGCGCCATCGACGACGTACACACGTTGGCGAGATGCCCAGGTGGTGAAATTGGTAGACACGCCAGCTTCAGGTGCTGGTGACCTTACGGTCGTGGAAGTTCGAGTCTTCTCCTGGGCACCAATTTCGAGTTTGAGACTAGATCAGTTTCAAGACCCACACAAAACCCGCGAAAGCGGGTTTTGTGCATTCTGCGCCCGGAATTTTTCTGAAAATGATTTATTAAAATCAAATCAGGGGTTTACAGATCAAAAGGCGCTCCGTATAGTGCGCCACATCAACGGCGGCAACGCTGAAGATGAAGCCCAGATGGTGAAATTGGTAGACACGCCAGCTTCAGGTGCTGGTGACCTTACGGTCGTGGAAGTTCGAGTCTTCTTCTGGGCACCAATTCAAATTCAAGGTCACGATCTTGAATTTCACAAAAACCCGCGAAAGCGGTTTTTTGCGTTTCCGGGGTCTGGAAAAGATGAATCCAAACGTCTACCAAACCTACCCTTTGCCCACAAGGCGCACTTGAGAAACAATATCGTTTATCATTGTTGCAAGTTTTTGCAATGCGACAGTGAGGAACCCTGCGAATGATGTTTCGAAATACCCTGCGCCGCGGCTTGACCTTCACCCTGCTCAGCCTGGCACTCGCCACTCCCCTCACCCAGGCTGCCGACGCGGTTTCCCTGACTCTCTATAACGGTCAGCACAAGGAGGTCGGCGACGCCATCGCCAAAGCCTTCGAAGCCAAGACCGGCATTCACGTCAATGTACGCAAGGGCAGCAGCAATCAGCTGGCCAGCCAGATCATCGAAGAAGGCGACCGCTCTCCCGCCGACGTCATCTACACCGAAGAATCCCCACCGCTGAACAACCTCGGCGAACTCGGCCTGCTGGCCAAGACCGACGACGCGACCCTGGCCGTTCTGCCGAAAGAATACGTCGCCGGCAACGGCACCTGGATCGGCGTCACCGCCCGGGTTCGCGTGGTGGCCTTCAACCCGAAACTGGTCGATGAAAAAGACCTGCCAAAATCGGTGCTGGATTTCGCCGACCCGCAGTGGCAAGGCAAGGTCGGTTTCGTACCGACCAGCGGCGCGTTCCAGGAACAGGCAGTCGCCATCATCAAGAAGCACGGTCGCGACGCCGCCGAAGAATGGCTGACCGGACTGCGCGCCTTCGGCAAGACCTACAGCAACAACATGGTCGCCCTCAAGGCTGTGGAAAACGGCGAAGTCGCCACCGTACTGGTGAACAACTATTACTGGTTCGCCCTGCAGCGGGAAAAAGGTCAGCTTGATTCGAAACTGCATTACTTCACCGGCGGCGACGTTGGCGGCCTGATCACCGTGTCCAGTGCAGCCGTGCTGAAATCCAGCAAACATCCAAAAGAAGCCCAGCAGTTCCTCGCCTACATGGCCAGCGAAGAAGGCCAGCGCGTCATCACCCAGACCACTGCCGAATACCCGCTGCATAAAGGCATGGAATCGGATCGCGGTCTCAAGCCGTTCAACGAACTGGAAGCACCGGATGTCACGCCCGCCGATCTCGGCAATGCCGAAGAAGCGCTGGAGCTGGAACGCGAAGTTGGCCTGAACTGATGACCACATCGTTATCCGCCCCCGCCACGCGCGGGGGTTACGTGCCACGGCGCAAGCGGCCGTCGATCTGGCTGGTGCTGCCGGTGTTGCTGCTGGTGGTCACGAGCCTGCTGCCGCTGGCCTACGTCGGCCTCAAAGCCTGGCAAGCGGGCTGGACCGAAGCGCTGCACTTGCTGTGGCGCCCGTACGTATTCGGCCTGCTGCGCAATACACTGGCGCTGATGGTTGGCGTGACGGTGACTTGTGGCGTGATCGGCCTGTCGCTGGCCTGGTTACTGGAGCGCAGCAACCTGCCGGGCCGGCGGCTGTGGGGCGTGATTCTTTGCCTGCCGTTCGCGGTGCCGGCGTTTGTCAGCAGCTTTACCTGGGTTTCGCTCAGCGCGCAGTTCGAAGGACTCGGCGGGGCGATCCTGGTGATGAGCCTGTCGAAGTACCCGCTGATCTTTCTGCCGGTAGCCGCCACGCTGCGCAATCTTGATCCCTCCCTTGAGGAATCGGCACGGACGCTGGGCCAGAATCGCTTGGGCGTTTTTTTCCGTGTCACCCTGCCCCTCCTCTGGCCTTCACTGCTGGCTGGTTCGCTACTCATTGCATTGCACATGCTGGTGGAGTTCGGCGCACTGTCGATCATTGGCCTGCAAACCTTCACCACCGCGATCTATCAGCAATTCGAACTGGAATTCAGCAATGCCAACGCAGCGATGCTGTCGGCGGTTTTGCTGGTGCTGTGCCTGATGCTGTTGTGGCTGGAGCTGCGCGTGCGTGGCAAGGGCCGCCATGTGCGTACCGGCCAGGGCGCGGCGCGTCGGGCTGAACAAGTGCGACTTGGGCCGTGGGCGATCGCAGGCCAGTTGTATTGCCTGATGCTGGCGGTTGTCGGCAGCGGGATTCCGCTGGGCATGCTGGCTTACTGGCTCGCCGTGGGATCGTCAGCGGCCTTTCCGGTGGCCGCAATCACTGAAGCCTTGCTGTCTTCACTGGCGCTATCGCTGGGTGGCGCGGGATTGTGTCTGGTGCTGGCGGTACCGGTCGGATTGCTGGTAGTGCGCTACAAAGGCCAACTGGCGATCTGGGCCGAACGCCTGCCCTATCTGCTGCACGCCCTGCCGGGACTGGTGATTGCCCTGACGCTGGTGTATTTCGCCCTGCATTACGTGCCGGTGCTGTACCAGACCTCCGCGCTACTGCTGATCGCCTATGCGCTGCTGTTTCTGCCGCTGGCTCAGGCACCGATCCGCACGGCGCTGAACAAGGCCGCACCGCAACTCGAAGAAGCCGCCCGCACGCTGGGCGCATCGTCGTTCACGGCGTTCTGCCGAGTGACCCTGCCAATCATCTTCCCGGCACTGGGCGCCGCCTTTGCGCTGGTGTTTCTGGATGCCATGAAGGAGTTGACGGCAACGTTGCTGCTGAGTCCGACGGGGCTCAACACCTTGGCGACGGAAGTCTGGGCGCACACCGCTAATGTCGAGTTTGCAGCGGCAGCGCCTTATGCGGCGTTGTTGATTGTGGTATCGGGATTGCCCGTTTACCTGCTGACGACCCGGATGTATTTGAGCCGATAAAAAAATCGCAGCCGAGGCTGCGATTTTTTTTGCCTGTCACATCAAGCCCGAAACTGCCCCAGACTCGCCTTGAGCTGCGCCGCCAGACCATCAAGCACCTTGCCGCTGGCCGTGGTTTCGACCACCGCCTGAGCGGCTTTCTCGGCCTGAGCATGAATCGTCTCGACCCGCCCACGCACTGCCTGCGCGCCCTGCGCCTGATGCGCCGCAGCCTGAGTCGCCAGCCCGATCGCCGCATGCACCTGCTCGACCGACGCCTGAACCGACTGCTGCAACCGCGCGCTGTCTCGCAGCACCAGCAAGCCTTCGCTGGCCTGACGCCCGGCCTGGCCGATCGCTTCCACCGCTTCACGGGCTCCCTGCTGCAAAGCCACAATGTGCGCCTGAATGTCGCCGGTGGAACTTTGGGTCTTGCTCGCCAACGCGCGGACTTCATCCGCCACCACCGCAAACCCGCGACCGGTCTCGCCCGCCCGGGCCGCTTCAATGGCGGCGTTGAGCGCCAGCAGGTTGGTCTGCTCGGCGATACCGTGAATCACGGTCAGCACCACTTCGATCTGTTCACTTTGCTGCGCCAGCCGTTCGATGACTTTCGCCCCGGTATCGACCTGTCCCGCCAACGCCTCGATAAGGCTGCCGACCTTCGCCGAAGTGCGAGTGTTCTCGTCGGTGGCCTGCCGAATATCCACCACCTGTTTCAACGCGGCCTGCATCGCATGGCTTTCCGACTGTGCTTCGTCGGCCATTTGCGACAGTGCCCGCAGACTTTCAGCCACTTCATCACGCTGCATCCCGGCCGCCGCATCGGCACCGGCGTTGCGCAGAGTCATGGCGCCGATTTCCACACCGGTACGCTGAGCCACATCCCCGGCCTCACGCACGATTGGCTGCAACTTATCCACAAAGCGGTTGACCGCCGAAGCCATGTCGCCGATTTCGTCCTTGCTGTTGATCTGCACACGCTTGGTCAGATCGCCCTCGCCTGCTGCCAGATCATCCATCGCCGCATTGAGCATTTTCAGGCGTTTGACCACTCGATGACCAAGCACGACCGCCAGCAGCAACAACACGCCGGCACCGACCAGCGCCAGGCCCATGCCGATGCGCCAGCGCAGGGTGGCTGCAGCATCCTGCACGGTACTGGTGGTGTTGGCCTTCATTTCGGCAGCCGTGGACTGCGCCGATTGCAAGCGCGCACGCATGGCGGTGGCACTGTCGGCCGCAGCGCCCTTGAGGCTGTCGCCGACCAGTTGATCGCTGCTGGCAATCAGCGCCGCGAAGCGCTGATCGAGTGCCGCCAGATCGGCTTCCACCGAAGCAGTCGAGACGCCCATCAATACCTTGCCGATCTCCACGCCATTGGGGTTGATCGAGGCTTCCAGGTAGTAGACCGACGGATCGTTCTTCGCCGCATCCAGCACTTTATCCAGTGCCCGCTCACCCTGGCCCTTTTCCAAAAGGGCCTTGTTGATCGGGTTTTCACGGTTGAGGTAGCGGGTCAGATGCTGGCCGGTGGCGTCGTCATACACCACGAACAGCACGTTGGGATTGCGCTGGGCCCGGCGGGCGAATTCGGACAGGGTCGGCACGTCGCTGTCCCACATGGCGCGAGGCGCCACCGAGGCCAGCAACTGAGCCATGTCATTGGCCGAATCCTTCAGGTCTTTTTCCAGCGTCGCACGCAACTGCGCCTGCTCGTCCTTCAGACGCGAGGAAAGACCGGCGGTCAGACGCTGACGGGTACTTGAGGACAGGTTGTCCAGGCTCAATGTGACTTCGCGCCCGGCCTGCTCCAGCTCACCGGACAATTTCTGGCTGTCGGCGCCCAGGCGGGTGCCGAGATCGGCTTCCAGCGCAGTCACGGTGCTCCGCGTCAGGGCAACGGCCACCAGCACTTGCACCAAAAGGGCGATACCAAGGGTAACGAACACGGGCCGCAACAGACGGCTTTGTAACAGTGAGAGAACGGCTGACACTTTGAATCCCTCTACTTCTGACGCCATTAATTTGATGGCACTCTTGTAGACAGAATCACAGCAAAGGTCATGCCGCCCAACAGGCATAAACGACAAAGGCCCCGATGAAGGGGCCTTTGTGTTTTTACATCAACGACTTATCAAGCGAACGGGTGGCGCAGAACGATGGTTTCGTTGCGGTCCGGGCCCGTCGAAATAATGTCGATCGGCGCGCCGACCAGCTCTTCGATGCGCTTGATGTAGTTGCGTGCAGCCTGTGGCAGCTCTTCCAGGGTCTTGGCACCCAGGGTCGATTCGCTCCAGCCCGGCATCTGCTCGTACACCGGCTCCAGGCCAATGTAGCTGTCAGCATCGGTCGGTGCATCGATCATGGCGCCATCAGCGTTCTTGTAACCCACGCAGATGTTGATGGTTTCCAGACCGTCCAGCACGTCCAGCTTGGTCAGGCACAGGCCCGAGATGCTGTTGACGTCGATGGCGCGACGCAGAATGTTGGCATCGAACCAGCCGCAACGACGGGCGCGACCGGTGGTGGCGCCGAACTCATGACCACGCTTGGCGAGGAACGCACCAACATCGTCGAACAGTTCGGTCGGGAACGGACCCGAACCGACGCGCGTGGTATAGGCCTTGGTAATACCGAGGATGTAGTCGATGAACATCGGGCCGACACCTGAACCGGTCGCGATGCCACCGGCAGTGGTGTTGGAGCTGGTCACGTACGGGTAAGTACCGTGGTCGATGTCCAGCAGCGAACCCTGAGCGCCTTCGAACATGATGTCCTTGCCGGCGCGACGCAGGTCGTGCAGCTCGGCGGTGACGTCGAGCATCATCGGCTTGAGCAGTTCGGCGTATTCCATGCACTCGTCCAGTGTCTTCTGGAAGTCGATGGCCGGCTCTTTGTAGTAATTGACCAGTACGAAGTTGTGGTAATCCAGCAACTCGCCCAGCTTGGCGGCGAAACGCTCACGGTGGAACAGGTCACCGATGCGCAGGCCGCGACGTGCAACCTTGTCTTCGTACGCCGGGCCGATGCCGCGACCGGTGGTGCCGATCTTCATCTCGCCACGGGCCTTTTCACGAGCCTGGTCCAGTGCCACGTGGTAGGACAGGATCAGCGGGCAGGATGGGCTGATGCGCAGGCGCTCGCGAACCGGTACGCCCTTCTCTTCCAGCTTGGTGATTTCCCGCAGCAGGGCGTCAGGTGCAACCACCACGCCGTTGCCGATCAGGCACTGCACGCCTTCGCGCAGCACGCCCGACGGGATCAGGTGCAGGACGGTTTTCTCACCGTCGATCACCAGGGTGTGGCCAGCGTTGTGGCCACCCTGGTAGCGCACTACGGCGGCAGCATGTTCGGTCAGCAGATCAACGATCTTGCCTTTGCCCTCATCACCCCATTGGGTGCCCAGGACTACGACATTCTTACCCATAACACTTGTCCTCATTCGCGCAAACTTGGTGCCGGCGGTGGCCGGCAGGAAAACTCAGGAAGCCAGTGGCGATACTTGCCAAAGCCCGTTCTGCTGGATCAATTGCCGGTCGCAGTCCGCATCACGGGCGGCGGCCAAAGGTTGTCCAGGCAATGCCTGAACGACACGCTGACCCTCACTGCGCAACTGGCAAACCTGCTGCCAGAGTGCCGCATCCGTACTGTCAGGCATCCAGATACCGCCAGACGGTAGCTCGATCTCAGCACGCCCCAGGGTCACCAGGGTTTTCAAATCGGTGGAGAAGCCGGTGGCCGGACGGGCGCGACCGAAGTCGGCGCCGATGTCGTCGTAGCGACCGCCCTGAGCGATGGACTGGCCAACACCCGGCACGAACACCGCGAACACCACACCGGTGTGATAGTGATAACCGCGCAGCTCGCCCAGGTCGAAGTACAGCGGCAGCTCCGGGAAGCGCACCGACAGACGCTCGGCGATCGCCAGCAAATCTTCCAGCGCCGCCAGTACTGGCGCCGGCGCATTGGCCAGACGCTCGCGGGCAGCGGTCAGTACTTCACGGCCGCCGCACAGATCGACCAGCGCACGCAACATGCCGGACAGATCGGCCGGCAGACCTTCGGTCAAGGTAATGACCTCGTCGATGGCCTTGCGTTGCAGTGCATCGAACAACTGCTGCTCGACTTCACCCGACAGACCGGCCGCCTGAGCCAGACCGCGGTAGATGCCGACATGCCCGAGGTCCATGTGCACGTCCGGCACGTCGGCCAGTTGCAGCATGGCCAGCATCAGGCTGATGACTTCGACATCGCTGCTCGGGCTGGCATCGCCGTACAACTCGGCGCCCAGCTGGATCGGGCTGCGCGAAGACGACAAGGCACGCGGCTGGGCATGCAGCACGCTGCCGGCGTAGCACAGACGGCTCGGGCCTTCGCGACGAAGGGTGTGCGCATCGATGCGCGCCACTTGCGGCGTGATGTCGGCACGGAAACCCATCTGCCGGCCCGATTGCGGGTCGATGACCTTGAAGGTACGCAGATCCAGGTCCTGGCCCGCGCCGGTCAGCAGGGATTCCAGGTACTCGATATGGGGAGTCACGACAAACTCGTAACCCCAGCTCTGGAACAGATCCAACACCTGACGACGCGCGACTTCAATGCGCGCCGCTTCCGGTGGCAGTACTTCTTCGATGCCATCTGGCAGCAGCCAGCGGTCTACCGTTGCCATTACGCCATTCCCCTTAGATCCGGGCGGCCAGCCCGAGGGCGAGCCTTGAGTGAAGCAGAAAATGACCGGCCCGTTCAAAACGCACGCGCATGAACGACGCGGCGAAAGGCCTGTTACCGGCTTCGCCCATCACTTTCCTCGAAAAACTGTCGGGCCATTCAACCCGATCTTCTGCAACAAAAACAGCAATCAAACGTGCAGACGCAAAAAAGCCGGGAATTTCCCGGCTGCCGCATCATACACACGTTTTCCCAAAGGATCACCCCGCCCGAGGTTTTAGCCGCCGGGCGGAGTAATTCAGGTCAACGTCGTATCAAGGCTTGGCCTTCTCCAGATACTTGAAGAAGTCGCTGCTTGGGTCGAGGACCATGACGTCGGATTTGTTCGCGAAGCTTTCACGGTAGGCACGCAGGCTACGGTAGAACGCGTAGAAATCCTGATCCTGACCGTAGGCCTTGGAGTAGATCGCAGCGGCCTGGGCGTCGCCGTCACCGCGAATCTCTTCGGATTCACGATAGGCTTCAGCCAGCAACACGCGGCGTTGACGATCGGCGTCGGCACGGATGCCCTCGGCCAGCTCGTTACCTTTGGCGCGGTGCTCGCGAGCTTCACGCTCACGCTCGGTGCTCATACGTTCGAACACGCTGCGGTTCACTTCTTTCGGCAGATCGATGGCCTTGACCCGGACATCGACGACTTCGATACCCAGCTCTTTTTCCGCCATCTTGTTCAGCGACGCCGTGATGTCAGCCATCAGCGCATCGCGCTCACCCGACACCACTTCGTGCAGGGTGCGCTTACCGAACTGGTCACGCAGGCCCGATTCCAGACGACGGGACAGACGCTCGTCGGCAATCTGCTTGAGGCCGGACGTTGCGGTGTAGAAGCGCTCGGCATCTTTCACGCGCCACTTGGCGTAGGCATCGACCATCACGGCTTTCTTTTCCAGCGTCAGGAAGCGCTGCGTCGGCGCATCCAGCGTCATCAGACGTGCGTCGAATTTACGCACCTGGTTAACGTATGGAACCTTCACATGCAGACCCGGCTGGACGTCAGCCTGAACCACGCGACCGAATTGCAGCAACACCGCGCGCTCGGTCTGAGCGACGATGTAGAAGCAGTTCCAGCCAATCAGTACCACAACAACGCCAACGATCAGGGCGATCAGCGATTTATTGCTCATCAGCGGGTCTCCCTTGTACGCGACTGCGGCAGGTCAGTGACATGCGGCGTGACGTCCGTGTTGTTGCTGGCGGCAGCCGAACCGGTGACCGGCGCATTGCTGCCCGAACTGTTCTGAATCATCTTGTCCAGCGGCAGGTAAAGCAGATTGCTCTGGCCGTTCTTGTTGCCGGTCACGAGTACCTTGCTGGTGCTGCTGAAGACTTCCTGCATGGTGTCCAGGTACAGACGCTGGCGAGTAACCTCGGGCGCCTTGCGATACTCGGCAACCAGCTTGGTGAAGCGATCCGCCTCACCCTTGGCGCGCGAGACCGTTTCGTCACGGTAACCGTTGGCATCTTCGAGGATGCGCTGGGCCTGACCACGAGCTTCCGGCACCACGCCGTTGGCGTAGGTTTCAGCCTGGTTGCGCGAACGCTGTTCGTCTTCACGGGCGCGGATCACGTCATCGAAGGCTTCCTGCACTTCACGCGGTGCCGCTGCGCTCTGTACGTTGACCTGGGTGACCGTGATACCGGTGCGATAGGTATCGAGGAAACGTTGCAGACGCTCCTTGATCTCGCTGGCCATCAACTCACGACCTTCGGTCAGCACCTGATCCATCGCGGTGGAACCCACCACATGGCGCAGCGCACTGTCGGTCGCATGTTGCAGGCTGATTTCCGGCTGGTCGACGTTCAGCACGAAGTCCTGCAGGTTGCTGATCTTGTACTGCACGGTCAGCGGCACTTCGACGATGTTCTCGTCTTCGGTCAGCATCTGGCCCTGCTTGGTGTAGGCACGCTCACGCGTGACGTTCTCCATGTACTTCTTGTCGATCGGCGGGAAATAGATGTTCAGGCCGGGACCGACAGTCTCGTAGTACTTGCCGAAGCGCAGCACCACGGCTTGCTCCTGCTCGTCCACGACGTACACCGCGCTGTACAGCCAGACCGCCGCCAGCACGACGAGGCCGATGCCGAGCAGGCCGCCGAAGCCGCCGCTCTTGCCCGAGCCGCCACCGTCATCACCGCGTTTTTTTCCACCACCGAACAACCCGTTCAGGCTTTCCTGCAGCTTTCGGAAGGCCTCGTCGAGATCCGGCGGCCCCTTGCGGTCGCCGTTGTTGCGACGCTTGCCACCCCAAGGATCCTGATTGTTCGAGTTGCCACCCGGCTCATTCCAAGCCATAGCGCTCTCCATCTGATAAAGCAAAGACGCACCCACGGCGCGCCGACCAATGCTACAGAATGCCTGCCGTTGCGGCACAACCGCTTTGCCAGGCTTTTATTGCAAAGTGTGTTGCTCGATGAACTCCGTCGGCACAACGCCTTCACGACTGACCAGTCGATTGAGCTCCGAGCGTGGCAATCGAACGGCCAGCAAGCTGACCCCTTCTTCGTCGTGTTCTTCTTTCTGCACCGCACCCAGTTCGAAGAACTGGGCACGCAGACGCGCGAACCGCTGAGGCAGGCGCAGGGTTCCCACGAACAGGTCACTGCCCAACAACTCGGCAATCGCCTGCTCGAGCAATTCCAGACCGGTGCCATCACGCGCCGACAGCCAGACCCGCTGAGGCTTGCCGTTTTCATCGCGCTGGATTTGTGGCTCAACGCCTTCAAGCAAATCGAGTTTGTTATAGACCTCGAGGATCGGCAAGTCCTGGGCACCGATCTCGCCCAGCACCACCATCACCTGCTCGATCTGCAACATGCGATCCGGTTCGGCCGCATCGATCACGTGCAACAGCAGGTCGGAATTGCTCGACTCTTCGAGCGTAGACCGAAATGCCTCGACCAGTTTGTGCGGCAAGTGGCGGATGAAACCCACGGTGTCGGCCAGAACAATCGGCCCCAGGTCATCCAGATCCAGACGGCGCAGGGTCGGGTCGAGCGTGGCGAACAGCTGGTCAGCCGCGTACACCTCGGACTTCGTCACGTTATTGAACAGTGTGGATTTACCGGCGTTGGTGTATCCCACCAGAGACACGGTTGGGATATCCGCACGCGAGCGGCCGCGACGCGACTGTTCGCGCTGGCTGCGCACTTTTTCCAGCCGCCCCTTGATCTGGCGCAGGCGAACCCGCAGCAGTCGCCGGTCGGTTTCGAGCTGGGTTTCACCCGGACCGCGCAGGCCGATACCGCCACCCTGACGCTCAAGGTGAGTCCAGCCGCGAACCAGCCGGGTGCTCATGTGGTCAAGCTGGGCCAGTTCTACCTGGAGCTTGCCCTCATGGGTACGGGCGCGTTGGGCGAAAATATCGAGAATCAGACCGGTACGGTCAATCACGCGACACTCGAAGACACGTTCGAGGTTACGTTCCTGACTGGGCGTAAGGGTGTGATTGAAGATGACCAGATCGGCTTCTTTGGCGTGAACCAGGTCGCGCAGTTCCTCGACCTTGCCGCTGCCAATCAGGTATTTGGCGGTTGGCCGATGACGCGGCACGTTAAAAAACGCAACGGTCTCGGCGCCAGCCGAATTTGCCAGTTCCTGAAACTCCTGCGGATCTTCGCGCGCCTCAGGGTCCTGTCCATCCAAGTGAACGAGGATGACTCGTTCACCACCACCGTGGCGCTCAAAGAACAAAGGAGACTCCTATCAGGCGTTACCTGGCTCAGCGTCACCTGCTTCGGATTCGGTTGCGCTTGGCAGACGAATTGGACGAACCGGCACGACTGTAGAGATAGCGTGTTTGTAAACCATCTGGCTGACGGTGTTCTTCAGCAGGATAACGAACTGGTCGAACGACTCGATCGTGCCTTGCAGTTTGATCCCGTTTACCAGGTAGATGGAAACCCCCACTTTCTCTTTACGTAAAGTATTCAAGTAAGGGTCTTGTAGCGAATGCCCTTTTGACATGTGCCGCACTCCTTTAAGGATTCAATATAAAAAATAGGTAAACAGATGGCTTTTGCCGCCACACCCCCAAGGATAGACGGCAATTGCAAGGACTCAGCTCAATATGGAGATCGTCCCAAGGTATTTCAAGGCGCGTGGCAGATTGTCGCAATCCAGACTGTCGAGCCAGTGCAAATCCTTCCAGCTGCGCAGCCAGGTGAACTGGCGTTTGGCCAATTGGCGCGTGGCGATGATGCCCCGCTCCTGCATCTCGGCCGACGTCAGCTTGCCATCCAGGTAGTCCCAGACCTGGCGGTAGCCTACCGCACGTATAGACGGCAACCCGGCATGCAGGTCACTTCTATTACGCAGGGCTACGACCTCGTCGATGAATCCCTGTTCCAGCATATTTGTGAATCTTTGTTTAATGCGCTCGTGCAGTATCTGACGATTAGTTGGAGCAATCGCCAGATTCGCGACAGTATAGGGCAATTGTTGCAATCCCGATGCGACCGCTTCGGTACTTTGTACAGATTGTTTCAGCCGCAGTTCAGTCATGCTCTGACCACTGACCCGGTAAACTTCCAGCGCACGACTCAGTCGTTGTGGATCGTTCGGATGGATACGTGCCGCAGACTCTGGATCGATGACCGCCAACTGATCGTGCAGGGCCTGCCAGCCAAGGCGTGCAGCCTCTTCTTCGATCTGCGCGCGAACTTCGGGATCGGCCGCCGGCATGTCCGCCAGACCTTCGATCAAAGCCTTGTAATAGAGCATCGTGCCGCCCACCAGCAGCGGAATTTTTCCGCGTGCGGTGATCTCGGCCATGGCCTCCAGCACATCGCGACGGAAATCTGCGGCCGAATAGGCTTCGGCCGGGTCGAGAATGTCGATCAGCCGGTGGGGAAACTCGGCCAGCAATTCTTTGGACGGCTTGGCAGTGCCGATGTCCATGCCGCGATAGACCAGCGCCGAATCGACACTGATCAGCTCGCACGGGAGTACCTTGGTCAGCTCGATGGCCAGATCTGTCTTGCCCGCAGCGGTCGGGCCCATCAGGAAAATCGCTGGAGGAAGCTGGCTCATCAACGACCGCGCAGGAACAGTTTGTCCAGATCGTCCAGGCCCAGTTGGGTCCAGGTCGGTCGGCCATGGTTGCATTGACCGCTGCGCTCGGTGTTTTCCATGTCACGCAGCAGGCCGTTCATTTCCGGCAGGGCCAGGCGCCGGTTGGCGCGAATCGCGCCGTGGCAGGCCATGGTGCCCAGCAGTTCATTCAGATGCGCCTGGATCCGGTCGCTGGTGCCGTATTCCATCAAGTCCGACAGCACATCGCCCACCAGTCGGTTGGCTTCGGCCTGCTTGAGCAGGGCCGGGATCTGCCGGATGGCCAGGGTTTCCGGGCCAAGGCGCTGCAATTCAAAACCGAGGCGCTGGAACCATGCCGCATGCTCTTCGGCGCAATCGGCCTCGCGCTGACTGACCGCCAGCGATTCCGGCACCAGCAGCGGCTGACCGCTCAGGCCTTCGCTGGCCATGGCAATCTTCAGGCGCTCATACATGATCCGCTCGTGAGCAGCGTGCATGTCCACCAAAACCAGGCCCTGAGCATTCTCGGACAGAATGTAGATGCCCTTGAGCTGGGCCAGCGCGTAGCCCAGCGGCGGAATGTCTTCCTGACCGGCCGGCAGCGCGTTGGCATTCGCCTCGGGCAGCGGCGCAAAAAACTCGCGATACGCAGCCTGGGCCTCAGCTACCGGCACGGTCGATTGCGGGCGCGGCGTGTATTGATACTGATAAGCGCCGCCCGCGCTGGCACCCGAAGCGGTGTTGAACGCTGGTTGCGCCTGCGGCTGCTCCAGCAAC
Organism: Pseudomonas sp. 1; assembly: GCF_056626735.1. Lineage (NCBI taxonomy): Bacteria > Pseudomonadati > Pseudomonadota > Gammaproteobacteria > Pseudomonadales > Pseudomonadaceae > Pseudomonas > Pseudomonas sp. 1. Next base: position 196,869 of record NZ_JBWXMQ010000012.1, read on the forward strand.
GCGTTGGCTGCCAGACGCATTTCGCCCTGCGGCCCGAATTCCCCGGCTTCAAGGCCGGTTGGCCGGACGATCGCAGTCGTGACCGACCCGGCCAACTGATCTTCCGGTCGCACATCGCCGAGAGCACGGTGCAAGGTGCCATACAGGAAGTCATGCACCATGCGCCCGTCGCGGAAGCGCACTTCGTGTTTGGTCGGGTGCACGTTGACGTCGACCGCTGCCGGATCGACCTCGAAAAACAGCGCGAACGTCGGATGCCGGCCGTTGAAGAGCACATCGCGATAAGCCTGACGCACCGCGTGTGCCACCAGTTTGTCGCGCACCGCACGGCCGTTGACGAAGAAATACTGCAAGTCCGCCTGGCTGCGGTTGAAGGTTGGCAGACCGACCCAACCCCACAAATGCAGACCATTGCGCTCGATCTCGATCGGCAACGCCTGCTCCAGGAAGCCCGAACCGCAGATCGCCGCCACACGCCGGGCGCGGGCCGCATCATCGTGGGCTTCATGCAGGCTGAGGATGGTCTTGCCGTTGTGACGCAAATGGAACGCCACGTCGAAACGCGCCAGCGCCAGACGCTTGATCACTTCCTGCAGGTGATCGAATTCGGTTTTTTCGGTTTTGAGAAATTTGCGCCGCGCCGGGGTGTTGAAGAACAGGTCACGGACTTCCACCGAGGTGCCGACCGGGTGGGCAGCAGGCTGCACGCGAGGCGCCATGTCACGGCCTTCGGTCTCGACCTGCCAGGCCTGATCGGCATCACGGGTGCGCGAGGTCAGCGTCAGACGCGCCACGGAACTGATCGACGCCAGCGCCTCGCCCCGGAAGCCCAGGCTCATCACCTGTTCGAGGTCTTCCAGATTGCGGATCTTGCTGGTGGCGTGACGGGCCAGAGCCAGCGGCAGGTCATCGGCGGAAATGCCGCTGCCGTCGTCGCGCACTCGCAGCAGTTTGACACCACCCTGTTCGACATCGACGTCGATGCGCCTGGCGCCGGAATCGAGGCTGTTTTCCAGCAACTCCTTGATCACCGAGGCCGGACGCTCGACCACTTCACCGGCGGCGATCTGGTTCGCCAGCCGCGGGCTGAGCAGTTCGATGCGGGCAGCGTTCAGGACCTGATTCATTCTTTGGACGCCAGTTCGGTGCCGGGAATGGTCAGGTGCTGACCGACTTTCAGATCATCGCTTTTCAGATTGTTGGCACTGCGCAGCGTGGCAGGCGAAATCTGGTAACGCACGGCAATCATCGCCACGGTTTCACCCGGGCCTACCCGGTGATCACGCGGTCCCTGAGCGATCTTGCCCGAATCACGCAGCCAGGCGATGTAACTGCCCGGTGGCGGATTCTGCTGGAAGAACTGGCGTACGCCACTGCTGATCGAGCGCGCCAGCGCCTGCTGGTGGCTCGCTGCCGAGAGCTTGTTCGCTTCGTTGGCGTTGGAGATGAAGCCGGTTTCCACCAGGATCGACGGGATGTCCGGAGATTTCAGCACCATGAACCCGGCCTGCTCCACACGCTGTTTGTGCAGCGGGGTGACCCGACCAATGTTGGTCAGGACTTTCTGGCCGACATTGAGGCTGGAGGTCAGCGAGGCGGTCATCGACAGGTCGAGCAGAACGCCGGCCAGCATCCGGTCCTTGTCATCAAGGCTGACGTTGCCGGCACCGCCGATCAGGTCGGAACGGTTTTCACTGTCGGCCAGCCAACGGGCGGTTTCCGAGGTGGCACCGCGGTCGGACAGGGCGAACACCGACGCCCCGAACGCGGCCGCAGACGGCGCAGCGTCGGCGTGGATCGAGACGAACAGGTCAGCACCTTTCTTGCGGGCGATTTCAGTACGGCCGCGCAGCGGGATGAAATAGTCGCCGGTACGGGTCAGTTCGGCACGGAAGCCTTTCATGCCGTTGACCTGACGCTGCAGCTCGCGGGCGATCTGCAGTACCACGTCCTTTTCGCGCTGACCGCGAGAACCCGATGCACCCGGGTCTTCACCACCGTGTCCGGCATCGATGACCACGATGATGTCGCGCTTGCCGGCCGGGGCGGGTGGCAGTTTGATCGCCGGCTCGGCCGGGGTGACGGGCACCGCCGGAACGGTCGCAACCGTTGGAGTCGACGAAGGCGCAGGCGGCGGGGCGGCGTCAGCCGGATTGTCGAACAGGTCGACCACCAGACGGTTGCCGTACTGCGCATTCGGCGCCAGCGAGAAGCTTTTCGGGGTGACGGCCTTCTTCAGGTCGATGACCACCCGCAGGTCGGTCGGCGTGCGCTGGGCCGAACGTATGGCGGTGATCGGTGTATTGGCCGTCTGCACATTCAACGGCGCGCCGAGGGTGGCGCCGTTGATGTCGATCACCAGGCGATCCGGCGCGGTCAGCGTGAAGACGCCGTGCTGCACCGGGCCTGTCAGGTCGAAGACCAGTCGCGTGTTGTCCGGCGCCCGCCACAGGCGCACGCTGTTGACCTTCGTGTCGGCCACAGCGTTGACGGTTACTGCCATCAACATCAGTCCAGCGGCAGCCACCAACGCGCGAAAGCGCATACCTAACCCCATCATTCAATTGGTTTCCAATGCCAAAGCGGCACACCAGGCCTCGCCGCGCGAGCCCTGGGACAAAATGGTCAGCGAACGTCCGCTGTCTTGCGGGCTAATGGTAATGGTCAGGTCAGGCTTTGGCAAAAAGCCTGCACCTTTATCGGGCCATTCGATCAGGCACAGGGCATCGTCTTCGAAATAGTCGCGGATCCCGAGAAACTCCAGCTCTTCCGGATCGACCAGGCGATACAGATCAAAGTGGAAGGCCCGGATGTCACCGATCTCGTAGGGCTCGACCAAGGTGAAGGTCGGACTTTTCACTGCCCCGATGTGCCCCAGACCGCGAATGATGCCCCGCGACAACGTGGTTTTGCCCATCCCGAGGTTGCCTTCGAGAAAGATCAGGCCATGGCCCTGGGTGATACGGGCGATGCGTGCGCCAAAGTCGCTCATGGCCTGTTCATCGGCCAGGTACAGGGTTACTTCAGACACGGTGCATGCTCCTCCAACAACTGACGAATGACTGGAATCAGATCACTGGCCGCCAGCCCACGGCCGAATTTACCTTGTTGCAGACCGGCGTTGGCGTGCAGCCAGACCGCCAGGCACGCGGCATCGAAACCGTCCATGCCCTGAGCCAGCAGCGCGCCGGTCAGACCGGCCAGCACATCGCCGAGTCCCGCGGAGGCCATGGCCGGATGGCCTTGATGACACAGCGCCAGACGACCATCGGGATGAGCAATCAGACTGCCCGCGCCCTTGAGCACCACCACCGCTGTATATTTTTTGCTCAATGCCAGCGCCGCCGCCGGACGATCGGCCTGCACCTCGGCGGTGCTGATCCCCAGCAGCCGCGCGGCCTCCCCCGGATGCGGCGTGATCACGCAATCCCTGGGCAGACTGACAAAACCGGAAGCCAGCAGGTTCAACGCATCGGCATCCCACACCTGCGGCAACGGCGCATTGGCGGCAGCTGACAACAGCGCCCTGCCCCAACCGGCCTGACCCAGCCCCGGCCCGACCACCAGCACGGACACTTTTTCCAGCAGCCCCATCAATTGATTGGCCGAAGAAGCGCCCAGTGCCATGGCTTCCGGTATCCGGCTCAGCGCCGCCGGGACATGTTCCGGGCGCGTCGCGACCGAGACCATCCCGGCACCACTGCGCAACGCGCTTTCGGTACTCAGCAGGATTGCCCCGCCAAACCCGTGATCACCGCCGATCAGCAGCACATGACCAAATCGTCCCTTGTGCGCGGCCGGCGAACGGGCAGCCAGACGCGGAAGGTTCGCCACGTTGAGCCGGCGAGCGGCGACAGGCAAGTCACTGAATTGTTCGGCAGGCGCCTGCAGGTCGTTAAACAGCAGTACGCCGACATGATCCGCCGCCGCACCCGTGAACAGCCCGAGCTTCAGGCCGATGAACGTCACGGTGAGGTCAGCGTGTACCGCATCACCCAGCGCATGACCGGTGTCGGCGCACAACCCGGAAGGGATATCGACCGCCACCACAGGCAGTCCACTGGCATTGATCGCCGCAATCGCAGCGGCGTAGGGCTCACGCACATCGCCGCTCAGGCCGGTGCCGAGCAACGCGTCAACGACGATACCGCGCAACTCGCAGGACAGATCCCATGGGGCAATCGAGACACCATCGGCCACGGCTTCGGCGTGTGCCACGGCGGCATCGCCCTTCAAGCGTTGCGGCTCGCCGACAGCCAGCACCTGAACCTGCCAACCCGCCCGATGGGCCAGCGCTGCCACCAGATAACCATCGCCGGCGTTGTTGCCGTGCCCGGCCAGCACCGTCATTTGATTCGCGGCCGGCCATTGGCGTACCAGCGCGCGCCACGTGGCATGGGCGGCACGCTGCATCAATTCGAAGCCAGGCGTGCCGGCGGCGATCAGTCGTGCATCGAGTTCACGCACCTGCGCGGCACGGTACAGCGCGTCGGGTAATTGATCTTTAGTGTTCGGCATGCGTCTTCGGGCTCCGATGTCTGGCAGAATTATACGCACCTCAGCTCCGGTTTCTCTCGCCTCATGTCCGCCATCACCACAGATCTGCCTGCCCTCGCCCAATCCATCAAGGACTGGGGCCGCGAGCTGGGCTTCCAGCAAGTCGGCATCAGCGGTCTGGATCTGGCCGAGCATGAACAGCACCTGCAACGCTGGCTCGAGGCCGGCTACCACGGCGAAATGGATTACATGGGCGCCCACGGCAGCAAACGCTCGCACCCCGAAGAGCTGGTGCCGGGCACCTTGCGCGTGGTGTCGCTGCGCATGGACTACTTGCCGGGCGACACACAAATGGCGCAATTGCTGGCCAAACCGGAAAAGGCCTACATCTCGCGTTATGCCTTGGGCCGCGATTATCACAAGTTGATCCGTAAACGCGTTCAACAACTGGCGGACAGGATTCAATCCGAGATCGGGCCGTTCGGTTTTCGCGCCTTCGTCGACAGCGCACCGGTGCTGGAGAAAGCCATCGCCGAACAGGCCGGGCTGGGCTGGATCGGCAAAAACACCCTGGTGCTGAACCGCAAGGCTGGCAGTTACTTTTTTCTCAGCGAACTGTTCGTCGACCTGCCGCTGCCAGTGGATGAACCCCACAGCACCGAACATTGCGGACGCTGCACCGCGTGCCTCGACATCTGCCCGACCAACGCCTTCGTCGGCCCCTATGTGCTGGACGCGCGACGCTGCATTTCCTATCTGACCATCGAGCTTAAGAACGCCATCCCCGAAGATCTGCGACCGCTGATCGGCAACCGCGTGTTCGGCTGCGACGACTGCCAGATCTGCTGCCCGTGGAACCGCTTCGCCCGCCCGTCCGGCGAAATCGACTTCAAGCCACGACACAATCTGGACAACGCCGAGCTGGCCGAGCTGTTCTTGTGGGATGAAGACAAATTCCTCAGCAGCACCGAAGGTTCGCCGCTACGCCGCGCGGGATACGAGCGCTGGCTACGCAATCTGGCGGTGGGGTTGGGAAATGCGCCATCGAGCATTCCAGTGCTGGAAGCACTGAAGGCACGACGCGATTCCCCCTCAGAGCTGGTACGCGAACATGTGGAATGGGCGCTGAAACAGCACGCCGACCGTCAAGGCGCGTCGTTATAGACGAACTTCGGCATTTCCCAGTGGAAACGAATCGCCAACAGCCGCAGTAGAAAACCACCAAACAACGTGATCAGAATCGCCTGTTCACTCGGCACGTTGAGAAACAGACAGAGCATGTAGCACCACGCCGCGGCGAACGAGACGCTGGCGTAGAGTTCGCGGCGGAAGATCAGCGGGATGTCGTTGCAAAAGATGTCGCGCAGGATGCCGCCGAATACCCCGGTGATCACGCCGCTGACCGAGGCCACCAGCATGCCATGGCCCATTTCCAGGGCGGTCATGCAGCCGATCAGAGTGAATGCCACCAGACCGACCGCGTCGAGCACCAGAAACAGCGAGCGCAGGTGACGCATCCAGCGTGCGGTGAACACGGTGATCATCGCCGCAATCGTTGTCAGCACCAGGTATTCCGGATGCTTCACCCAAGTCAGCGGGTAATGCCCGAGCAGCACGTCGCGCACCGAACCGCCGCCCAAAGCCGTGACGCAGGCGATCAGCACCACGCCGAACCAGTCCATGCCGCGACGTCCCGCAGACAGGGCGCCAGTCATGGCTTCGGCAGTAATGGCGACGAGATAGAGCATCAGCAACATGGTGGCGATCCTGGCAGGAAGGCGCGCAGTCTACTCACTTCGCCGAGGCACCAAAAGAGGGCGCCCCGGCGCGGGTGCCGATCTCAGAACTTGATGAAATGCTTGCGGTAGTGCTGCAGCTCGGCGATGGATTCGCGGATGTCATCCAGCGCCAGGTGAGTGCTGCCTTTCTTGAAGCTGTCTCGCACGTCCGGCGCCCAGCGTGCGGCCAGTTCCTTGAGCGTCGAGACGTCGAGGTTGCGGTAGTGGAAGTAACTTTCCAACGACTTCATGTGGGTATAAAGGAAGCGGCGATCCTGGCAGATGCTGTTGCCACAGATCGGCGACTTGCCCTTCGGCACCCACTTTTCGAGGAAGGCGATGGTTTCGGCTTCCGCCTCGGCCATGCTTACGCGGCTGTCGCGCACGCGTTGGGTCAGGCCGGAGTTGCCGTGCGTGCGGGTGTTCCACTCGTCCATGCGGGCGAGGACTTCGTCGCTGTGGTGGATGGCGATCACCGGACCTTCGGCCAAGGTGTTCAGGTCACTGTCGGTGACGATGGTGGCCATTTCGATGATGACGTCGTTTTCCGGATCCAGACCGGTCATTTCCAGGTCGATCCAGATCAGATTCTGCGGGTTTTGCATATTTCGGCTCCTGAGCAATGCTGCGCAGTTTAGCCTAGGCAGCCTGCCGGGCGTGCTAAACTCGCGGCCGTTTTACCTAATCGCTGCATTCTTCAGACGGAACACCCATGGCCAAACGCCAACTCAATCGTCGTCAAAACTGGCGCATCGAAAAGATTCAGGGCGAGCGCGCCGCCCGCGCCGCCAAACGCGAGTCCTCAGCAGTCGAGGCGCTTGAAGGCGGCGATCTGGGCCCGGAGCAACACGGCCTGGTGATCGCCCACTTCGGTGTGCAGGTCGAGGTCGAGGCCGTTGACGGCGAACTGGCCGGCCAGGTCTTCCGCTGCCACTTGCGCGCCAACCTGCCGGCGCTGGTGACAGGCGACCAGGTGGTCTGGCGCGCCGGCAACCAGGGCATCGGCGTGATCGTCGCGCAACTGCCGCGCACCACCGAGCTGTGCCGTCCGGACAGCCGTGGCCAGCTCAAACCGGTGGCCGCCAACGTCGACATGATCGTCATCGTCTTTGCCCCGATGCCCGAGCCCCATGCCAACCTGATCGACCGCTATCTGGTCGCGGCCGAGCACGCCGGCATCCGCCCGTTGCTGCTGCTGAACAAATTCGACCTGATCGACGAACAGAACGCCCCTGCGCTGAATGCTCTGCTGGCCGTCTACCGCACGCTGGGTTACCCGGTGCTGGAAGTCTCGGCGCACCATGGCAACGGCATGGAGCAATTGCAGAAACAACTCGACGGGCGCATCAGCGTGTTCGTCGGCCAGTCGGGTGTGGGCAAGTCGTCGCTGGTCAACAGCCTGTTGCCGAATGTCGAAACCCGTGTCGGCCCATTGTCCGAGTGGTCCGGTCAGGGTCAGCACACGACGACCACCGCGCGGCTGTTCCACTTCCCTGGCGGCGGTGAACTGATCGACTCCCCGGGCATCCGTGAATTCGGCCTCGGCCACGTCAGCCGCGCCGACGTTGAAGCCGGCTTCATCGAGTTCAACGACCTGCTCGGCACCTGCCGCTTCCGCGACTGCAAGCACGACCGCGAACCCGGTTGCGCACTGCTCAAGGCCCTTGAAGACGGACGCATCCAGCAGCAGCGGATGAACAGCTACCGCTCGATCATCGCCAGCTTGCCGGAAAACGGTTACTGAACATCCGCGACGGCAGCACCTCGCCCGAGGGCTGCCGTGTGTCGGACCGCGTCTGACAAACCCGGTAACCTGTTAAACATCAGACCTTTCTGACAGCTCCGCCCACACCTGCTTGCAGGACATTTCTCTTTCACCGCTCAGGCCTTGTTGGCACACGCCAGATGCCTACATTGGGTTCCTCCTTCGCACTGTCGCGACCTCCGAGGCCCCATGCAAACCTACCATTTGTTCATCAGCCACTCCTGGAACTACTCCGGCTCCCACGACAATCTGATCCGCCTGCTCAGCGATCACCCGACGTTCACCTTCAAGAATTTCTCGGTGCCACCGCATAATCCGATCATCGACGCCCGCACTGACAAGGAGCTGGAAGAGGCCATCGAAAACAAGATCCGCCCATGCTCGGCAGTGCTGGTCATGGCCGGTATGTACTCGGCCTACAGCAAATGGATTCAGAAGGAAATCGAGATTGCCAAACGTCTAGGCAAGGTGATCATCGCGATTCGTCCCCATGGCGCCGAACGCACCGCAAAAGTGGTCAGCGACGCCGCGCATGTCGAATGTGCGTGGAATACCAACAGCATCGTCAGCGCCATACGCCTTCATACGGCGGTGTAATCATGCGCAAGGGACTGTTTATCGGCATTAACCACTACACCCACGTTTCGCCGCTCAGCGGCTGCAACAATGATGCAATGGCCATGGCCTCGGTGCTGGAGCGCCATGCCAGCGGACGGCCCAACTTCAGCAGCAAGGTGCTGACTTCGGCGGAGGAGGACCTCTCGCTCACGGCCATGAGGCAGCACATCCAAAGCCTGTTCTCGGGCGACTGCGATGTTGCGCTTCTGTATTTCGCCGGCCATGGCCAGTTCGATACCAGCATCGATGAAGGGTTGCTGATCCCCCAGGACTATCAGCCCGGCGGCGACGGCATTCGCATCAGCGACATTCTGCAGTGGGCCGACAACGCCCAGCAGATCAAGAACAAAATCATCATCCTTGATTGCTGCCAGGCTGGCGCCGCCGGTGCCGTGCGCAACTTGCGCGGCGGCAGCAGCCTGATCGGCGAAGGCGTGACCATTCTCACCGCCTGCAAAAAAGAACAGTCCGCCCTGGAAAGCCGTGGCCATGGCGTGTTCACGGACCTGCTGCTTCAAGCCCTGCATGGCGGTGCCGCCAACGTGCTGGGCAAGGTCACTCCCGGCAGCGTTTACTCGTTCGTCGACAATGCCCTGGGGGCCTGGGAGCAGCGGCCGGTGTTCAAGACCAATGTGTCGCAGTTCGTACCACTGCGCGAGGTCGCACCGCTGATCGCCGAAGAAACCCTGCGCAAGCTCAAGGACTGGTTTCCGGAACCGAGTTTTGTCTTCCGGCTAGACCCCAGTTTCGAACCCACCGCCGCCTCGTTCGATCCCGATCACGGTGACATCTTCAAACAGTTGCAGATGTGCAACCGCCACAGCCTGATCGAGCCGGTGGACGCCGAACACATGTATTACGCCGCCATGCACTCTACCGGGTGTCGCCTGACAGCTCTGGGTGCCTATTACCGCGAACTCGCCCTCAAAGGACATTTCTGATGCCCGTATTCATCAGCTACCGCCACATGGACCGCGCCCACGCCCTCGCGATCGATGCCCGCTTGAAGCAGGCCAATATCAAAACCTATCTGGACGTGCTGGATCCCGAATCCCAGACCACCGACGACATCACCGGGGTCATCACCCGCAACATCACTGAATGCACCCACCTGCTGGCGGTGGTCTCGGAGTCAACCGCGTTGTCCTGGTGGGTGCCGTTCGAGATCGGCGAAGCGACGATCAGCAACCGACGGATCTGTTCCTTCAGAACGGGCGCCGCCCAACTGCCGCTGTACCTGGACAAGTGGCCGAAGCTGAGCACGGCCAACGACCTGAACTTCTTCATCGACGCCTACCGTGAAGAAGTGACGAACAAACGCTCGATGACGCTGGATTCAAGTAACGAATCCTTCAGCGGCACCTACAGACGCAACGCGGAAATCTTCCATGAACAACTGAAAAACCGGATTCGGCGGGGGTTCTGACAGACGCAAAAAAGCCGCGATTATCGCGGCTTTTTTGCATTCAGAGTGCAGGGCCGGCCTCAAACCCGCTCGCTTTTGGCCGGTGCAGCGAGTTCAGCCTCGCGCTGGGCGATGGCGACCTCTAGTTCAGGAGAGCGTTTGGCCCATTGTTCGGGAGGGAGGGGTTTTGACCATTCGATGATGTCGGGATGGGGCAAGTCGGGGGGCGGATATAGCTTTTTTCTTTGCAGATAAGTCGCGAGAGGTGCATTGAAAATGAATACGCCGAATACGCCTTCCCATAACAACGTCAAGAACCAGCCACGTTCTTTGGCTTTATCTTTCATGTAATCGACGTAGTAACGCAGGTTGTCGCCTGAATTGAGCGCTGCGGCATCCGGCGATGCTTCTGGCCCGATCTCCATGTAACTGCGCATGCATTCCCACAACGCCATCGCCGTCGTA